>JALSIN010000037.1 GCA_026989935.1 Polyangiaceae bacterium
CCGCCTGCTCGGCGTTGGCCACGGCCGATACCAGGAGCTTGAACAGCGGGCGGGCCCCGGATCGCTGCGTGAAACGCAGTTCCTCGATGGCCTGGACCACGGGTTTGCCCCGCACCATGTCGGCCAACACCCGCATCTTGCGCGGGGCGATACGGAGGTATCGAAGGCGCGCGGTCGTCATCCCCTACCTCTTTCCCTTTCGGCTTCCCGCGTGGCCGCGGAAGGTTCGGGTGGGCGCAAACTCTCCAAACTTGTGGCCGACCATGTTTTCCGTGACGAAGACCGGGATGAAGTTCTTGCCGTTGTGCACCATGACGTTGGCGCCCACGAAGCTCGGAAGGATCGTCGAGCGCCGCGACCAGGTCTTGATGGCCTTGCGCGACCCCTCGGCGACCGCGGCTTCGATGCGGGCCTTGAGGTGCGGGTCCACGAAGGGCCCCTTCTTGATGGAGCGAGGCATGACGTTGTTCTCCTACTTCTTCCCGCCGCGACGGGTCACGATGAAGACGTCGGTACGCTTGTTCGTACGGGTGCGAAAGCCCTTGGTGGGCTTGCCCCACGGCGATCGGGGGTGCCCGCCGCCGGAGGTGCGCCCTTCGCCGCCACCCATGGGGTGGTCCACCGGGTTCATGGCAACCCCTCGCACATGCGGGCGACGGCCGAGCCAGCGCTTGCGCCCGGCCTTGCCCAGGGTGACGTTCCCGTGGTCCGGGTTGCTGACGGCACCGACCGTTGCCCGGCAGGCCACGTGGATCTTGCGCTGCTCACCCGATGGCATACGGACGTAGGCCCACTTGCCCTCGCGAGCCATGAGTTGGGCGCCGGTCCCGGCCGAGCGAACGAGTTGTCCGCCGCCCCCGATCTTGAGCTCGATGTTGTGGATCGTGGTCCCCAGCGGCATCGCGGACAACGGCAGGCAGTTGCCCGGCTTGATGTCCGCCTTGGCCGAGCTTACGACCCGATCGCCGACCGCAATCCCCTGCGGCGCCAGGATGTAGCGCTTCTCCCCGTCGGCGTAGTGCAAAAGGGCAATGAACGCGCTCCGGTTCGGGTCGTATTCGATGGCCGCCACCTTGGCCGGAACCCCGAACTTGTCCCGCCGAAAGTCGATGGTGCGGTACAGGCGCTTGTGGCCGCCACCGCGATGCCGCGAGGTGATGCGTCCATGTGCGTTGCGCCCCTTGTGGTCATGGACGTGCTCGACGAGCTTGCGCTCGGGCCGCTTCTTCGCCAGGTCACGACGATCGAGCGTGGTCATGTCGCGCCGCCCGGGCGAGGTCGGTTTGAACTTCTTGATGGGCATGGCGACCTCGTTACTCCTCACCGTAGAGATCGATGGTGTCGTTCGGATGCACCGTCACGATGGCCTTCTTCCAGCCCGCCGTGCGCCCGCGAAACATCCCCACGCGCTTGGCGCGACGGCGCACGACCATGGTGCGGACCTTCGTCACGCGCACACCAAACGCCATCTCCACGGCCTTGCGAATCTCGATCTTGTTGGCCCGCGGGTGAACCTGAAAGGTGTACTGGTTGAGTTCTTCGAGCCCCGTGGACTTCTCGGTCACCACGGGACGAACGATGATGTCACTGGGCGTCATGCCGCAGCCTCCTCCTTCGTGGGCGCCCCGCTCAGACGGGCGTCGAGCCCGCGCAGGCTCGCCTCGGACACGACGAGCTTGGGAAAACGCAGAATGTCGTAGACGTTGAGGCCTCGCACGTCGAGAAAGGATGCAGACGGCAGGTTCCGGGAGGACAGGCGAAGCCAGTCGTTGCCCCCTTCGTCCACCAGCAGGGCCTTGGGAGCGCCGAGCCGGGCGAGGGCGGCGGCAAGTGCCTTCGTCTTGATCTCGGGCCCCTCGAACGCCCGCACCACGAGCAGATCCCCGCCTTGCGCCCGCAGCGAAAGGGCGGACCGCAGCGCGCCAGCCATCGCCTTGCGGTTCATGTGCAGGTCATAGGCGCGCGGACGCGGGCCGTGCACCTGGCCGCCACCACGAAAGACATTGACACGGGCGTTGCCATGTCGCGCGTTCCCGGTGCCCTTTTGGCGGTACATCTTCTTTTTCGTGCGGGCGATCTCGCCGCGGCTTTTGACCTTTGCCGTACCGGCGCGTTTGCGGGCACGTAGCACGCGCACCGCCTCCCACAACAGGTGCTCGCGCACGGGCGCGGCGAAAACGGTCTCGGAGACCTCCACCTCGCCCACCCGGGCGCCTTCTAGGTCGATGACTGGCAGTGTCGGCATGACAACCCTCGTCAGGTCTTGATCTCGACGTCTACACCGGCCGAAAGGTCGAGCTTCATCAGGGCGTTGATCGTCTCGTTGTTGGGGTCGAGGATGTCGAGCACACGCTTGTGTGTCCGGATCTCGAACTGCTCGCGCGACTTCTTGTCGATGAACGGGCCGCGCAGAACCGTGTACTTGTTGATCTTCGTCGGAAGCGGGATGGGGCCCGCGACGCGCGCACCGGTGCGCCGCGCCGTCTCGGCGATCTCGGTCGCCGACTGGTCGAGCAGCTTGTGATCGTAGGCCTTGAGCCGGATCCGAATTTTCATGTTCTGCATGGCTCGTGTCTCCTCGGCGCAGCCCGCCCTACTCGATGATCGACGTGACCACCCCGGCGCCCACCGTCCGGCCGCCTTCGCGGATCGCGAACTTCAAACCGTCCTCGCACGCGATCGTCGTGATCAACTCCACCGTCAGCTCCACGTTGTCCCCCGGCATCACCATCTCCGTTCCCTCCGGAAGCTGGATCGAACCCGTCACGTCCGTCGTCCGAAAGTAGAACTGCGGACGGTACCCGTTGAAAAACGGCGTGTGACGACCGCCCTCCTCCTTCTTCAACACGTACACCTGCGCCTTGAACTTCTTGTGCGGCGTGATCGAGCCCGGCTTGCACAGCACCTGACCCCGCTCCACCTCCTCACGCTTGATCCCACGCAGCAGCACACCCACGTTGTCTCCCGCCTGACCTTCGTCCAGCAGCTTCCGGAACATCTCCACACCCGTCACCGTCGTCTTCTCCGTCTCTCGCAGCCCCACGATCTCCACCTCGTCCCCAACCTTCACCGTCCCACGCTCGATCCGGCCCGTCACCACCGTACCCCGGCCCGAGATCGTGAACACGTCCTCCACCGGCATCAAAAACGGCTTGTCCAGGTCACGCACCGGGTCCGGGATCCACTCGTCGCACGCCTCCATCAGCTCGAAAATGCACTTGGCCTCCTCCGCCTCCCACGAGTCCACCTGCAGCGCCTTCAGCGCCGAACCCCGCACGATCGGCGTGTTGTCCCCGTCGAACTCGTACTTCGACAACAGCTCCCGAAGCTCCACCTCCACCAGTTCGATCATGTCCTCGTCCCCCTCGTCCAGCTGGTCCACCTTGTTCAGGAACACCACGATCGCCGGAATCCCCACCTGACGACCCAGCAGGATGTGCTCCCGCGTCTGCGGCATCGGACCGTCCGGCGCACTCACCACCAAAATCGCACCGTCCATCTGCGCCGCGCCCGTGATCATGTTCTTGATGTAGTCCGCGTGGCCCGGGCAGTCCACGTGCGCGTAGTGACGCTTCGGCGTCGAGTACTCCACGTGCGCCGTCGAGATCGTGATCCCACGCTCCCGCTCCTCCGGCGCCTTGTCGATCTTGTCGAACGGCACCGGGTCCGCCCAGCCGCGAAGGCTCAGCACCTTCGTGATCGCAGCCGTCAGCGTCGTCTTTCCGTGGTCCACGTGACCGATCGTCCCGATGTTCACGTGCGGCTTGTCGCGTACGAACTTCTCTTTGGCCATGGTCTTTCCTTGCGGTGTTTCGTCGTCGGTTCGGGGGGGCGTTCCCGGTGGGGGGCGCAGTTTGTTGGCACGGGCGCGAAAAGGCAAGCTAGTACCCTCGCGCTCGGCGAAGAATCTCCTCTTGAATGTCCGCGGGCACCGGCTCGTGGTGCGAAAGCCGCATCGTGTAGCTTGCGCGCCCCTGGGTGGCGGAGCGCAGCGACGTAGCATATCCGACGAGGTTCGCCAAGGGGACCTCGGCCCGGACCACGTAGGTCCCCGCGGCGGCGTCCCGTTCGCCGGCGAAGGGCTCCATCCCGGCGACCTTGCCGCGCCGGCCCGAAAAGTCCGACACGACCGCCCCGGTAAACGCCTGCGGCACGAGGACCTCCACGGCCATCATGGGCTCGAGCAGGGCCGGCGCGCCCTTTTCCAGGGCCTCCATGGTGGCCATCGTGGCGGCCGCCCGCACCCCCGACTCCGAGGCGTCCCCCTCGCGCACCTCGATGTCCGCGATCCGCGCGATGGTCCCGAACACCGGGTAGCCCAGAAGCGGCCCCCGTGTCAGGGCGTCGCGCACGCCCTCCTCCGCCGCGGCCAGCAAGGTGGGAGCGAGCGCGTTTCGGACCGTCTCCGGCAGCGCCAAGACCACCTCGGGCGCCGCATCCGGGTCCGCCGGCGAAAGCGCCACGCGGATCCGGGCGAACTGGCGTTTGCCGCCGATCTCACGGTCGTAGACCGTCTCCGCCTCGCTCGGCGCCGAGATCGTCTCGCGGTAGGCGACCTGCGGTCGCCCTACCTTGGCCTCCACGCCGAACTCGCGCCGCATGCGCTCGACGACCACCTCCAGGTGCAACTCCCCCTGGCCACCCAGGAGCATCTGGCCCGTCTCGGGGTCTTCCCGCAGGTCGAGGCTCGGGTCCTCGCGCAAGAGCTGGGCGATCGTCGCCTCGAGTTGCGCCGCCTCCGACGCCGACCGCGGCTCGATGGTCTGGTAGATGACCGGCTTCGGGATCTCCAGCCCCTCGAGCACCACCTTCTCCGGGTCGTCGGCGCGCACCAGCGTGTCGCCCGTCTGGGTGAACTTGAGCCCCACGGCTGCGGCGATCGCGCCCACGCTGACCGCGTCCACCTCCTGCGTCTTGTTCGCATGCATCAACAGCAGGCGCTGGACCTTCTCCTTGCGGCCACGCGTGGTGTTCGTGACCGCCTTCTTCGCCTCGAGCACGCCGGAATAGACCCGAAAGTAGACGAGGGGCCCCCGGTGCGGGTCCGTGACCACCTTGAACGCAAGGCCCAGGAACGGGTCGGTCGGCGACGGCCGGCGCTGCACGTCCGCGCCGTCCGAAAGCCGCCGCGCCCGCACCGGCGGCAGGTCCAGCGGCGACGGCAGATAATCCACCACGGCGTCGAGCAGCGGCTGCACCCCCTTGTTGCGCAGGGCCGAGCCGCACAGCACCGCGACCGCCTCGTTGCGCAGGGTCGCCCGACGGATCGCCGCACGCAGGACGTCGGCCGGCACGTCCGCCCCCGCCTCCCCCAAGAACAGTTCCATCACCTCGTCGTCCACTTCGGCGACGGCCTCGACCAGGGTCGCGCGCGCCCCGGCCGCCGCCTCGAACACGGGATCCCGCTCCGAAAGCGGGGTGGCCACGACCTTCTCCCCCTGCGCTCCCTCGAAGTCCAGACGCTGCATGGACAGCAGATCCACGACCGCCTCGAACGAGGCCTCGGACCCGACCGGAAGCTGCACCACCAGCGGACGCGCGCCGAGCCGGTCTCGCAACATCTCGACCGTTCGCTCCAGCGTCGCGCCCACCCGATCCATCTTGTTGACGAACGCGATCCGCGGCACACCGTACCGGTCGGCCTGGCGCCAGACGGTCTCGGACTGCGGTTCGACCCCCGCGACCGCGTCGAACACCGCCACGGCGCCGTCGAGGACGCGCAGGCTACGCTCGACCTCCACCGTGAAGTCCACGTGACCTGGCGTGTCGATGAGGTTGATCCGATGGTCGCGCCACGCGCAAGTGGTGGCGGCGGCCGTGATCGTGATTCCTCGCTCCTGCTCCTGCTCCATGTAGTCCATCACCGCCGCGCCGTCGTGCACTTCCCCGATGCGATGCGTGATCCCCGTGTAGTAGAGGATCCGCTCGGTGGTCGTCGTCTTGCCCGCGTCGATGTGCGCCATGATCCCGATGTCTCGGAGGCGGGCGATCTGTCGGTTGTCGATCATGGCGTGCGTGGGTGGCGGCGAAACGACGGTCGGGGCCTTCGCGCCCGGCCATCCGTCCCCAGGCAGGGCGGGTGTGGTCGAAGCGGGGCCCGTCGAAGGG
>JALSIN010000038.1 GCA_026989935.1 Polyangiaceae bacterium
CGGCAGGTCATGGTCGCGGCGTCGCACTCGAGGCCGGGGTCGCATCCTCCGCCGGGGGTACAGGCGCAACCCTGGGTTCCGACCGGGCACGTGCCGGTCGTCATCCCCATCGTTCCGGAGCTACCGTCGGTGCCGGTGCCGGTTTCCGTCCCCGTGCCCGGTGCGCCCACCGTATCGTCACCACAGGCGCCCAATGCGGCCAGGGCGAGCACCGAAAACATCGTTCCAACGTTCTTGAGAGAAAGAGTTTTCATGCAGTGAGATCTCCTTTGCAGAAAGGACAGGAATTTCTTGTGATGATCGGTTGCCGGTGTCAAGCGCCGGGAGGCCGGTCGCTGGATGCTGGCTCCATTTGGGCGTGGAACTCGGGGAGGACCCGGCGCGCATCGGTCCACGGACGACGTTGCCGGAGGGCTGGCACGAACCGGCCCCGGGGCCGGTCGGCGGTGGTCGGCGTCGTCCCGGGTCGGGGGCAAGGGACCGGCCCGCCGGCCGACCGCACCGGGCGGGACACGCGTGTCGGCGACAGGACGTCCAGGCCTTCGGGATCGACCCCCACCGTGGTTTGGTACGCCCGCACATGCCGGCTGGCCGAGAGGCGAAGATCCGACGGATTTTTTGGCGGGCGGTGGCAGGGCGAAGTAGGAGGGACGGGCACCCGCGCGACACTCTCCGAGGACAAGACGACATGCCCCACTTCGAACTCGACCAGGCTTATTCGGACCACGCACGGATCAAGGTCATCGGCGTCGGCGGCGCCGGCGGCAACGCGATCAACAACATGATCGCCCAGGGCCTCGAAGGGGTGGACTTCGTGGCCGCCAACACGGACGTCCAGGCGCTCGAGGCGAATCACGCACCGCACCGGATCCGGCTCGGAGACGACCTTACGCGCGGGCTCGGGGCGGGGGCGGACCCGTCCCGGGGGCGCGAGGCGGCCCTCAAGAGCGTCGATGCCATCGCCGAGGCCGTTCGCGGCGCGGACATGGTTTTTGTCACCGCCGGCATGGGCGGCGGCACCGGGACCGGCGCGGCCCCCGTGGTGGCCCAGATCGCGCGGGAGGCCGGCGCCCTGACCGTGGGCGTGGTCACGCGGCCGTTCGGCTTCGAGGGCCGGCGCCGGGCGCAGGCGGCCGAGCAGGGCATCGAGGAGCTCGAAAAGGCCGTGGACACCCTGATCACGATCGCCAACCAGCGCCTGTTGCAGGTGGTCAACGAGCGCACGTCGATCCGCGACGCCCTCAAGGTGGCCGACGACGTGCTCTATCACGCCACCGCCGGCGTCTCGAACCTGATCACCGTGCCGGGCCTCATCAACGTGGACTTCGCGGACGTGCGCACGATCATGGCCGAGCAGGGCCGGGCCCTGATGGGCATGGGGGTGGCCACGGACGAGGATCGCGCCATCCGCGCCACCGAGGCGGCGATCAACAGCCCGCTGCTGAGCGACATGAGCATCCGCGGCGCGAAGGGGATCTTGCTCAACATCACCGCCGGACCGGACATGGGCCTGCACGAGGTGGAGCAGGCGGCCTCGATCGTCCAGGAGGAGGCCCACGAGGACTGCAACATCATCTTCGGCGCCGTCATCGACGAGGCGATGCAGGACCAGATCCAGATCACGGTCATCGCCACCGGGTTCGACGCGGCCGCGGAGGCCGCCGCCCATGCCTCCGGCAGCGTGCGCGGGCGCCTCGGACACGGCGCGCCGGCGCGCAGCACCCCGCGCCCGGCCCGTCGCGCGGACGAGACGGGCACCTACCCGACCCAGCCACGCCTGATCGACCCGCGCCACGTGCCGCCGCCCGCCGCGTCCGGCCGCTATCCGGCGCCGGGGGTCGCACCTTCGGCGCCGCCCCCCGCGGCCCCACCGGCGCCCTCCCCGTGGGCGGGCGAGACCGCCGTCGCGCCGCGCCAGCCGGTGGAGGTGCCCGCCTACGTGCGCCGGCGCGACGAATCCGGGTACCTGCGCTGACGCGGCCCGCTGGCCGGGCCCCACAAACGAAGCGACGGAACCGTGCAGCCACGGTTCCGTCGCATGGTGGACGTGAAGCACGCCGCGAGGCGCGCATCACGGGCTAGAGGTCGTACGGGCGGACGGTGCCCCGCTTGTTGTCCTGGGCGCGCTTGATCGCGGCCTCGAGCAGGTCGTGCACCTTCTCGGAGACCGCCTGCACGAGCTCGCCGTCGCTGCGCAGGCCGGCCTGCCGGACGACGTCCTTGATCTTCGAGCCGACGACGACGATCTCTCGGGGTTTGCGCTTACCAGTGGTCTTGGACTTGGCCATGATGCTCCTTCGCGTGATGCTTCGTGGGGATGGGGTTTGAACGTTCGCCGCAAAGTCGTTTTGGGGCGGCTCGCGGCCATTGTAGGAAGCTTGGATCGGCTGACAAGGCCCCAAGACGCAATTTCTGGCCGTTTTCAGCCGAATTTTTGCCGTCTCCGACGGCCGAAAAGGGGCCGACGGCCCCCGCAAACCACCCCGTTTTCTTGCACGCGGGTGCGAGGGATCGGTATCCCAGACCACGAATCCGTCGCCGTGACCGCTCGTCCTCGCACGCCCTTTGCCCTCCTTCGCCCCCGCCGCAAGGCGCGGTCCGGGCGTAGAGGAAGGTTGCGAAATCAACGTCGAAACCGGCGAAATTCCAAGAATTGTGAAGGCGAAGGCATGGCGCGCCCCCGAGCCGGGAAACGGACCGGCCTTCGGCTTTCGGCCCCCGCGGGCGTCAAGCGGCTCGCGGGCCGGTTCCCGTGGTTGCGGGTCGTCGTGTCCGTGGGGCTCGCCTGGGGGGCCGTCGAGCTGGCCGCCTCGGCCCACGCCTTCGCCACGAGCGACCCCCGGTTCGAGGCGCGCCGCCTGTCGTTTCGCCCCACGTCGCACGTGGACGCCGGCACCCTCCGTGCGCTGCTCGGGATCGACCACGGCCGCAACCTCCTGTCGGTGGACCTCGACGCCCTGGCCCGGAAGGTGGCCGAGCATCCGTGGGTGGCGCGCGCGACCGTCGTGCGCAAGCTGCCCGACACCCTCGTCGTCACCGTCGAGGAGTACGAGCCCGTGGCCTTGCTCGCGGCCGGGGACCTGTACCTCGTCGATCGATCCGGGAGCCCCTTCAAGACGCGCGAGCCCGGCGAAGGCACGGCGCTGCCGGTGATCACCGGACTCGATCTCGCGGACGTGACGAACCGGGCCGACCCGCCCGAGGGACTCGTGCGGGCGCTCGACGCCGTCGAGCGGTACGGCCGGCGGCCCCGCCCCCCGCTGGGGGAGGTCCACGTGGACGAACGGGGGGGCCTTACGCTCTACACCGCCACCCACGGGGTTCAGATCGTGATCGGCCGGGAAGATCTCGACGCGGCGCTCGCCCGCTTCGACGCCCTGTGGGCTGCGCTCGGTCCCAAGGCCGACCGGCTCGCGCGCGTGGCCCTCGACGCGGCGGACGACGGCGGCGAGGCCTGGGTCACCGCCACCTTCCTTGCGGCCGGACAGACTTCTTCGGATCCCTCGGCGGCGCCGGCGGGCCCGTCCCCGGGCGGCGCCGGCCCCCATTCCAACTGAGAAGGACGATACCATGGCAGAGATCGGCGACATCCTTTGCGGCCTCGACATCGGCACCACCAAGATCGCGGCCATCATCGGCGAGTACACGGGGTCGGGGATCGAGATCCTCGGCGTCGGGACCCATCGATCGGACGGGCTGCGGCAGGGGGTCGTCGTCAACATCGAGGCGACGACGAAGTCCATCGCGGCGGCGGTCCAGGAGGCGGAGCAGATGGCCGACGCCCGTGTCGAGACCGTCTACGTCGGGATCGCCGGCGGACACATCCAGGGTTTTCGCAGCACGGGTCAGGTCAGCATGCGCAACCGGGAGGTCACCGAGGCCGACGTGGCGCGCGTGCTCGAACAGGCCAAGGCCGTCAACATCCCGCTCGACCGGCAGATCCTGCACACGATCCCCATCGAGTACATCATCGACGGACAGGGCCAGATCCGCGACCCCATCGGCATGAGCGGCGTGCGGATGGAGGTCCGGGCGCACGTTATCACCGCGGCCGTCACGAGCGTCCAGAACATCGTCAAGTGCTGCAACCGGGCCGACCTGCACGTGCAGGAGGTGGTCCTCGAGCCCATCGCGAGCTCGTTGGCCGTGCTGCACGAGGACGAGATGGACCTGGGGGTGGCGCTCATCGACATGGGCGGCGGCACCACGGACATCGCCGTCTACCACGAAGGCAGCGACGTGTTCACGTCCGTACTGGTCATGGGCGGGCAGCGGATCACGCAGGACGTGGCCCACGGGTTGCGCACCAGCGTGGCCGAGGCCGAGCGGATCAAGAACAAGCACGGTTGCGCCCTGGCGCGGCTGGTGGGCGACGAGGAGGTCATCGAGGTGCCCGGCGTCGGGCCGCGTCCGCCGCGGGAGTACAAGCGCCGCTTCCTGGCGGAGATCATCGAGCCGCGGGTGGAGGAGATCCTGTTGCTCGCGCACCAGAGCCTCTTGCACAGCGGCTGCGCGGACCTGGCGGCCTCGGGGGTCGTGATCACCGGCGGGGCGGCGCAGCTCGAGGGGATCTGCGAGCTGGCGGAGGACATCTTCCGGATCCCGGTGCGCCGCGGCACGCCGGCGGTGGGCGTGGGCGGCGTGCGTGTCGGAGACGGGCGTGTGTGCGTCAAGGACGGGGGCTTTGCAGGGATGATTGCCGACCCGCGCTACGCCACGGCGGTGGGGCTGGTGCTGTACGGGGCCGCCCACGAGCCGGTCGAGGACGGCCTGGCCTACGGGGACGATCGGCCGGGGCTCGGGCGCCGGCTCACCGCGTGGATGCGCGAGCTGTTCTGACGGGGCCCCGCGCGGCGGCTCAGAACCGCCCGGCGACGCCCAGGCCCGCGGCATCGCGGCGGGCGATCGGCACGATCTCGAGCGTACGCAGCCGGTCGAAACGCGCCCGGTCCCGCCGGTAGGCCAGGGTGGAGGCCAGCACGGCCGCGCCGGCGATCGAGAACCCGGCGGAGATCTGCAGCGTGGCGAAGTCGTAGGCCGCCAGGCACGCGATCGAGTCGCAGCCGACCCGGTTTCGCAACAGGCCGATCCGGCTGCCGAGCCACAACGTGCCGCCCAGCGCCACGAGGGCGCCGCCGACCCCCAGCCGCGCCCGCACCTTCCGTCGCCTGGGCCGGACGTACACGTCCCGAAAGGCCAGGGCGTGCCCGCGGGCCTCCCCGCCGCCGGCGCCCACGGCGACCGCGCCGCCCAGCAGCAGCGGGGTGATCGCGCGCAGCGTCAGCGCCGGTCCGATCGACACGGTGCACAGCACGGCGAACGCGCCAAGCTCCACCACCTCGCGCACGCGGGGCTCGGCCATCGGGTCCGTCGTGTCGTCGAACTGTTCCGCCCCGTCCTCGGCCAGCCCGCAGGTGCTCCGGAAGATCACGAACGAGGCGGTGTGCAGGCCGAGGGCGGCGGCGCCGAGCAGCCCGGCGGTCACCAGCAGCCCGGTGCCCCGGTGCCGCGGCGCGAGGAAGTAACCCGCCGGGGCCTTCGTCGGCTTCGACCCCATCTCGGCGCGCGGCAGGGGAGGCTCGTCCGGTGCGGCCGCGGCCGGCGCCGGCGGTCTGCCCGGCGCCCCGGCGAGCACGACGGCGAGCCAGGTGGACGGCGCGGTCACGGTCCCATCGTACCGCATGCCCGCGCGCGCCTTCGCCCGCCGCAGGTGGGGCCCGGGCGGCTCGGGTATGCTCGCGGGCGTGTCGCACGAGACCCGAACGATCCCGGCGGCCGACGGCGTGCCGCTCCACGTCGAGATCTGGCGGCCCGAGGGCCCGGCGCGCTTCGTCGTGCCCATCGTCCACGGCAGCGGCGAGCACGTCGGGCGCCACGCCTGGCTCGGCGAGGCCGTGGCTGCCCGCGGCGGGCTGGCCTTCGGGCCCGACCACCGGGGCGAGGGGCTGTCGGGCGGCCCGCGCGGGCACACGGACGCGTTCGAGACGTACGCGCGCGATCTGGCCGCGGTGGCGTCGGCGGTGCGGGACGGGGAAGACGCCTGGACGGACGAGACCCCGGTGCTCCCCTTCGGGCACAGCATGGGGGGGCTCATCCT
>JALSIN010000039.1 GCA_026989935.1 Polyangiaceae bacterium
CTTGTGGCATCTCGAAGGCCCCGAGGTCGTCGGCGCCTTGGGCGCATCCCGCGGCGGCCAGGGCGAGGGTGAACAGAGTGCGGATCGCGGTTGCGTTGCGAAGGGCTGGGGTATGCATGGCTCGTTCTCCGCCCGGACAGGTCGGCCGCCGCGGGCGATCGTTGCATCCCCTGGCACCATCGAGACGGGCGCAAGCTGCGCCACCGCTTCGTTCGGGTCAGAACACCATGACCTCGCCCACCGTGGCGAAGTGGTGGGCGCGGTCGAGGATCCGCACGCCGCGCTCGTCGTCGCGGTGCAGCGGCTCGGTGATCCGCAGATTCTTCTTTTCGTTGCGTCGCAGGCCGAGGACCACGCGGTGTGGCCCCGTCAGGACCTCGAGCACCGGAACCTTCAGGCGGTGTTCGTGGAGGATGTAGTCGCCCGGGCGCATGTACGCCGGCGGGTACAGGCCGCCGGTGATCTCCACGGGCTCGGCGCCGATCCGGCTGGTGCGCCCCGCCTGCAGCCGCACGATGATCTTCGCCGTCGCGGGCAGCCGTCCGATCACGTGCAGCAACACCCGCACGGTGGGCCGCCCCCCGCGCACCACCGGGCCGTCGATCTCCCATCCGAGCACCTCGACCGCATCGCCGAACCGCACGTAGGTCGGGTGCTCGAGCGGGACGGGGGCGTCGAGGACGACCCGCGCCAGGGGGTTCCGATCGGCGAGCCCGGGCGGCAAGGTGTTCGCCACCAGGCGGGCGACGGTGTGGCGATCGTCGAGCACGAACAGGGGCCAACCGTCCTGCCGGTGGAGCTGGAACAATCCGGCGAGGTCCGCCTCGCGCACGAGGGCCGCCGAGGGGCTCGCGCTCGAAAAGAGCGAGGCGAGCGTGCGCTTGTGCGCGACCTTCTCCACGGGCGTGTCGGCGTAGACCTCGATCTCCGGGGCGTCGGTGCGCAGGGACCGAAGCGGCGGCTCGATCGCGCCGCGCGCCACGGCGTCGTCGTAGGTGGCGAGCAAGGGCGCAAGCGACAGCCGGGCGAGGGTCGGCCGGACGATCCCGTGGGGGACGACGACGGCGAGCACGAACGCGCCGAAGAGCAGGACCCCGCGCGCGGCGAAGGGGCGCCGCGACCGGGCCGCCGCCGCCAGCCACGTGCACGCGAGCGCGAGCTTCGTGGTCCGGGCCAGCCGCCCGCCCAGGTCGAGCGCCTCGGCCGGGAAGAACGCGCCCTTGCGGGGCGGTCCCAGCAGGTTGAGGTACGCGTCGGGGTAGGCAGCCGCGTCCTTGGACAACGCCACGAGGCTGCCGGTCACGAACACGAGAAAGAGGCGGCCGGCCGGTCCCGGGTGCGCCAGCAGGTCGTCGATGGCCGCGGCGGCGAGGATCGCGGTGGGGACGAGGATGGGCAGGGGCGTCGTGCCGTAGACGAGGATCCACGGCCCGGCCGCCACGAGGGCGAGGGCGAGGTAGAGCCGGGCCCACGAAAGCCGCGCCGGCCCGGCGACCACGGCCAGCAGCGCGATCGGGCCCAGGGGAAAGGTCTGGTGGACGAAGGCGGCGATCCCCGCGGCCACGTCACGGTCTTCGGGCGCGTCGAGGAAGGCGCGATCCTTCGCGGCCGCGAGGATCGGCAAGAACCCGTCGCCCTGTTGCACAGCCAGACCGACGGCGGCCACCAGCCCGAGGGAACCGGCGGCCGCGAGCAGGCGCCCCGAGCGGCGCTCTCGCACGGCGAGCCCCGCCGAAAGACACGGCAGCACGCCCCCCCACAGCAGCCCCATCCACGCGACGGCGGCGGCGAGCAGGGCGAGGGCGGCCAGGAGGATCGCGGGACGGCCTTCGGCGCGCAGCAGCGCCACCGTGGCTGCGACCGCGAACGCCTCGCCGGCCGGATCGCCCAGGGCCGTCGAGCCCATGAGAGCCCCCAGCGGCATCGCGCACACGAAGGCCGCCGCGAGGATCCGGCGCAAGGCGCCGCCTGCGGCCGTCCCCGCGGCCAGGGCGCCGAGGGCGGCCAACCCCGTCAGGTTCCACAGGCGTGCGGCGGCCTCGACGCCGAGCCACGGGCGCACGACGGCGGCCAGGTGACCGCGAAGCAGGTCGGGCACCAGCGGGGCGGTCTCGAAGGTGCCGTGTGCGAGCCCGATCCGGGCGAGGCTCCGCTCCAGGATCGGAAGCTCGGCCGCGCCCCACAGGCCGTGTGCGGAAAGGCCCGGGCCGAGCAGGACCAGCACCAGGCAGGCTCCGAGCACGGCGAAGGCGCGGCCCGAGCCGCGCGCGACGGGTCCTGGCAGGCGAAGGCCCAAGGCGGCGGGAACCATAGCCGAAAGCGGCGGTCGGCCTCGTCGTCGCTGCGCGTGGCCCCGGCGAAGGCTCGAGGCGGCGGGAATCATCGCCGAAAACCCCGGTTCGTCGGGCCCGGGGCCGGCGGGTTTCGGATCCGCGCCGGGGACGCTACCGTCGCACCATGCGACCTGTCGCGACGACGACCGCGCGGTTTCTTTGCGCCGGGCTGATCGCGGGGGCCGGGTGCGGGGGCGCCTCCGAGCGGGAGGAGAAGACGCCGCCGCCAACCGCGAAGGCGCCGGACGAGACGAAGGACCGGGCACCCGCCCCGCCCGCCGACGCAAAGGCGCCGGACGGGGCGAAGCCGGGGTTCGCCTGGAAGCTGCCGGCCGGGATCGCCTCGCCGCCCGCGGTGCCCGCCGACAACCCCATGACTCCGGCGAAGGTCGCCCTCGGGGAGAAGCTCTTCTTCGACGCGCGCCTTTCGGTGGACGGCTCGCGGAGCTGCTACTCGTGCCACAACGACCGCTGCGGCAACGCCGACTGCCTGCCGAAGGCCGTCGGCGCCGGGGGCAAGCCGCTGCCGCGCAACACGCCGACGATCTGGAACGTGGCCTTCCGCAGCAGCCTGTACTGGGACGGCCGCGCCCCCAGCCTCGAAAAGCAAGCGATCGGCGCCCTCAAGGGCGGGAACATGGGGCTGGGGGCGGGCCTTCCCGACAAGGCGGCCGAGATCGGACGGTTGCCCGAGTACGCCGGCGCGTTCGCCGAGGTCTTCGGGCTGGAGGCGGGCCAGGCCGTCACCCCCGAACACGTCGCGGCAGCGCTTTCGGCCTACGAGCGCACGCTGCTTTGCGGAGATACGGCCTTCGATCGCAAGGCGATGACGCCCGCGGCCGAGCGCGGGTGGCGTCTGTTTACCGGCAAGGCCGGCTGCATCACCTGCCACAGCGGTCCGGACCTTACGGACGGGCGGTTCCACAACGTGGGGATCGGTGTCCCACCCGGCGGCAAGCCGACCGAGGGCGCGGACACGGGGCGGATGCGGGTGACGAAGGCGGCGGAGGACGCCTTTCGCTTCCGCACGCCCACCCTGCGCAACGTGGCGAAGACGGCGCCGTACTTCCACGACGGGTCGGCCGCCACGCTCGAACAGGCGGTGCGGATCATGGCCGGCGGCGGCCGCCCCGTGCCCGGCCGGGATCCGTTGCTGGTCGATCGAAAGCTCTCCGACGCCGAGATCGCCGACCTCGTCGCCTTCCTCGAGTCGCTGTCGTGCCCCGGCAAGCTGGAGCGACCGGGCGGCCCGCGCGACACCGGCAAGGACCCGGCACCCTGATCCGGCGGGGCGGGCGATGTTCTTCCTTCCGTCTCGTCTCGAGGAGCCACGAGGGGCCGGGGCGTCGCGCCGGTGTGGGGCAGTGGCCGGGGCGCTGGCCGCGGCGGCGCTGTCGTGCTCGACCGGTGGTCGAGGTGCGGACGCCGGTGGTTCGGCGACCGTCCGGCGCGACGCTCCGTCCCGGCACGCGGAGCCCCTGCCGGCGGCCCCGTCCGGCACGACGGCCGCGGCCGATGGGCCGGGTTCGACCGGGGGGGCGACGGCGGGCGGCCATCGGACCGGGTCTTCGGCCGGGCCGGCGCCGGGCCGGGGCACGGCCGGCGGCCCGGCCGAGACGGCGAGGGCCGCTGGGGATCGGACACCGCCGACGCTGCGGGTCGTCACGAAGGTCCTGCGCTGTGTGGAGGACGCGCGCCTCGACCGCGACGGGGCGCCCCTTCGCGTGTCCGCGCGGCGGCGGGGTCGCGCACGCCTCGAGGTCACGCTGCGCGGGTACGTGGCCACCTGCGAGCCGGCCCCGCGGTTCGACGCGCGCCTCGACCGCCAGACCCTTCACTTGGTCGAGCGTCCCCTGCCGCGGGGTACGGAGCACGCCCTGTGCTCGTGTACGTTCGATCTGCGCCTTTCCGTCACGCCCGCGCCGGGACCGGTGACGAAGGTCACCGTACTGGGCCGCGTCGAGGCCGCCTACGGCAGCCGCCCCCTCGCCTTCGACGTCGCGGTTCGGTAGGGGCGTGGCCTGCGCAGTCTATGGAAACCCCCGCAGCCGCCGCTCCTCGCGCTGATAGGCCGCAAGGCAGCGGCGGACCATGGCGACGGCCTCGTCCGCGCCGCGCATCTCCTCCACCTGGACCTCCTTGCGCTCGAGCTTCTTGTAGTCCTCGAAGAATCGCTGGATCTCGAGCGAGACGTGGCGGGGGACCTGGGCGATGTCCGTGTAGTCGGCGTAGGCCGGATCGTCCACGCACACGGCCACGATCTTGTCGTCGGCCTGGCCTTCGTCCTCCATGTGCATCAGCCCGATGGCGCGGGCCCGCAGGATGCTAAGCGGCTGGACGGCCTCGGTGGCGAGGACCAGGACGTCGAGGGGGTCGCCGTCGTCGGCGTAGGAGCGCGGGATGAAGCCGTAGTTGGCCGGATAGTGCACCGCGCTGAACAGGATCCGATCGACCCGCAACAGACCGGTGGCCTTGTCGATCTCGTATTTTACGCGCGATCCCTTGGGGATCTCGATGACCGCCGAGAAGGCGCGCTCGATCTCGCCGACGGGGTTGGGCAGGTCGTGCCAGGGATGGGCCACGGAGGCGACGATAGTACCCCCGTTCGCCCGGGCCCGTCAGAAGCGTCCGACGAGCTGCAGGCGCAGCCAGTGCTCGGGGTTCGGCGATCGCAGGGTGCTCGCCTCGCGCGCGTCGAGGAAGAAGCGGATGTCGTAGCGCAGGGAGATCAGAAAGTGGCGCAGGATATCGTAGGAGGTCTCGGCGTAGATCCACAACGTCTCCGTCTTGCCGAACCCCTGGGCGTCGGCCGCGCTGGTCGCCGCACGGCCGCCGATGTCCTCGATGGCGTAGCGCAGGCGCGCCCGCAGGCGCCACGGGTCGAGGGGACGCGCGGCGATCTGGGCGTACGCGGTGAGG
Source organism: Polyangiaceae bacterium (assembly GCA_026989935.1). Taxonomy (GTDB): domain Bacteria; phylum Myxococcota_A; class Polyangia; order Nannocystales; family Nannocystaceae; genus J032. The sequence continues at coordinate 5,253 of JALSIN010000039.1, forward strand.
TCCTGGCGGAACTTGTCGGCGTAGGCCGGGTCGTCGTCGTCGAGCCACTCGTGCTGGTACGAAAGCGAGAAGTACATGCGACGGATCGGGTCGAAGCGAACCCGGCCGCGCAGGAGGATCCGGCTGCCCGTGCACAGCAGCGGCTCGCCCTCGAGATCCGTCATGGTCGAAGTCTCGTAGCAGCTCGCGTGCCCTCCGACGCGCAGGTCCCGGTCATTGTACTCGAACCAGATCCCCGGGCGCAGCCAGCGGGTGGCCTGGACGTCCGTGCGCAGGCGGATCTGGGTCTTGGCGCGCTTGTCGGTGGGTTGGACCCAAAAGTCCGCGAGCCCTCGCATGAACAGGCGGTTTTTGACCACGCCCGTGTACTTGAGGCGCCCGCCCGCCTCGTCCCGGGCGCGCAGGCCGTCGAGGGTGTCCGGCTGGGAGATCGGGCCGGCGTAGGGGTTCGCGTAGTCGTCGTCGTAGTAGCGCTCGGACAGCTCGATCTCGTGTCGGCCGAACGTGGCGGTCTGGCGTGCGAGGACGGCGAAGCCGCCGGGCGGGCCGTCGGCCATGCTGTCGAAGCTGCCGGCCGCCTCGACGAAGAAGTCGGCCCAGCCGACCCCGTAGCTGCCGTCGATCCCCACCGCGCCGTAGGGGCCGCCGTAGGGGCGTTTGGCCCAATCTTGCAGGTCCAGGTCCGCGTCGGCCACGCGAAAGCGCAAGGTGGCCCCGTAGCCGGTCACACCCACGTGGGTCCGGCGGTCGTAGAAGTACGAGAAGTTTCCGCC
>JALSIN010000040.1 GCA_026989935.1 Polyangiaceae bacterium
TGGGAGGTCCGTTTTCGCGCGCTGGGCAAAGCGGGCCGCCCGGCGCGGGCGCCCGTGGCCCGGATTGTTCCTTCGGTCACTCCTGTTTCGACGGAGGATCGAGTACACCCGTTCTCGTGTCCCCGCTCCTTCGCCTCCTCCTCGTCTTCGGGGTCGGGCTCGGCGCCGCACCGCGCGTGCAGGCGGCGGGCCCGGATCCCAGCTCGGGTGTGTCGGCCGTGGGGATCGCCGCGGTGCCCGTCGAGGGCGCAGGCGAGCGCACGGCCGTGGTGGCCGAGCGGGTTGCGAGGGCGGCGCAGGAGGGCGCTGCGCGCGCCAGCGCACGGGTGCGCGTGCTCCCGCCCCGGGAACCGGCGTGCCGGTCGTCCCGGTGCCGCGCGGCCGGCGGCGAGGGGGCCGGGGTCGCGTGGGTCGTCGTACCCCGCGTCGAGGTGGCCGACCGGGACTACACGGTCACGGTCGAGGTGTGGCGGTCGGGCGCCGCCGCCCCCGCCGCCCGAGAGCGTTTCGAGTGCCAGATCTGCGGCCTCGACGAGCTGGCCGGGCGCGTGGCGGACGTGGTCGCCAAGTTGCTCGCCACGGCGGTGCGCGAGGCCGAACGGCCCGGCACGGTGGCCTTGTCCACGGCCCCGGCGGGGGCCGTGGCGCAGGTGGACGGCACGGCGATCGGCCGCACGCCCATCGAGGCACGGCTCGCGCCGGGGCCACACGTGGTGCGGGTCGAACGGCCCGGTTACGCAGCCGTCGAGCGCCGGATCGAGGTCCCGGCCGGTGGGACCGTGGTGTTCGACCTGTCGCTCGTGCCGGTGAGGACCCGGCCGTGGCAGCGACCGGCGGGGGCCGCGGCGGTGTCGGGCGGACTCGCGGCGTTCGGCGCCGGGGTCGTGCTCCTCGCCCTGGACGGCCGCCCGTACCGGCGTCGTTGCTCCGGAAACGACGTGGACGCCGACGGGGACTGCCGCTTCAGCTACGACACGATCGCCGGCGGCGCGACCCTCGCCGTGCTCGGCACCGCCGCCGTGACGGCGGGTGTCTTCTGGCTCATCGCTTCCCACCGTGACGCCGATCGCGGTCACCGCCACGCGGCGCCGAAGCCGCGGCCGCGTCGGCCCATCCGTGCCGCATCGCCCGCCCCCCCATGACGGAAGGCGCCATCCGGCCGCTTGACGGCGCCCGGGTCCGGGCAACATGCTAACATGGTGAAGATCCGAACCCTCGGCCCCCTTTCGTGTGCTGCAATCGCCCTTGGGAGCGTCCGCGCCGCCTACGCCGCGCCCGCCGGTCCCGTGGACTGGACGGGCCGTCCGATCACGGATCCGGCCTACGAACCCGAGGTGATCGGGATCGGGCACACGCAACCGCCGGTGGGAGCGTTCAACAGTCCGACGATCCTCTTTACGAACTTCGACGGCGCGGACCTGAACTCGGGCTGCGGGAACGACCCGCGCAACAACTGCTCGGTGCTCTCCTTCCAGTTCGGGGGGAAGATCCTGCCGTTTTCGGGGGACGCCTCGGAGCGGGCGGCCATCGTGCAGTCGCTGCGCAAGGACGTGGAGGACTTTGGCGTCATCGTCATCGGCGAACGCCCGCCGGACAACCAGCCGTACGCCATGGTGCTCGTGGGCAACTCCGCCATCGGCGGCGTCAACGAGCACGGGTTCGCGGGCGTCGCACCGACCATCGACTGCGGCAACTCGAACCCCTACATCACGAGCTTTGCCCTGGAACTGGGCGGGACGAACGCGCAGGCCACGGTGATCAACCAGGAGGCGGCCCACACCTGGGGCCTCGAGCACGTCAACAACCCGGCCGACAACCTGCATCCGACGGCGGGCGGCCATCCCGACCCCAAGTACACCGACTCGTGTGACAAGATCGTCGCGAACACCGATCTCGATCCGAGCAACGGGCAGTGCAACGCGGTGCACACCATGTTCTGCGACGCCGGGTTCCAGAACTCCTACCAGGAGATGCTGCTGTTGTTCGGGCCGACGATCCCGGACGACGTCGCGCCGTCGGTGACCATCGACGCACCGGGGGCCGGCGATGTGCTCGATTGCCCGGCCGACTTCGAGCTCGTCGTGACCCTCGACGACGACCGGCGGCCGCAGACGTTCTCCGTGCGGATCCTGTTCGACGGGGCCGAGGTGTTGTCCAGCTTGTACATCGACGGCACCCACGCCTTCCCGATCAAGGGCGGCATCACCCCCGGGATGCACACGTTCCGGGTCGAGATCGAGGACGAGGCGGGGAACCCGGCCTCGGCCGAGCTCGATTTCGAACTCGCCACGAACCCGGCCGACCCGATGTGCGCGGAGGGGGCGGGTTCGACCGGGGGCGGCACCGGGGCGACCGATGGCGGCGGGACGGCCAGCACCGCCGGGGGCAGCGGGGAAGATGGTCGAGGGGCGGAGGGCGGATGCGGCTGCCGATCCGCGGCGCCGGAGGGGGCGGTCGCCTTTGGTCTGGGGCTGTTCGTGCTCGGCGCGCTGGCCCGCCGCCGTCGTTGACCGGCAGCCGTGGGCGGAGGCCGGACCCTGCAAGGTGCCAGCTTCGTGAGTTCGGGCCATGGGCCCAATTCTTGCCTTTCGGCCGAGCACGTGCGAAAAACGGGTCGAGTCCATGCGTCGTCCGCTTTGCATTCTCCTTGCCTCGGGCCTGGCGATGACGCCGGTCACGTCGTCCGCTCACGCGCTGCAGGATCCGCTCAAGCAGCAGCAGATGGAGTACGCGAAGCAACAGTTCGCCGAGGCCGAAGCGCTCCTGGCCGAGGGGAAGTTCGCCGAGGCGGTGCAAAAGTATGAGATGGCGTATCGGTATGCGCCGGAGTTTCACGCGCTGAACTACAACATCGGCGTGGCCGCCCAGCAGGCGGGGGATTGCGTCAAGGCGAAGCTCGCGTTCCAGCGCTTCCTGGACCTCGTGCCCGAGCACGAGATGCGCAAGGACGCCCAGGAGCAACTGCTGGAGATCGAGCGCAGCGGCTGCGCGGTGACCCCACCGCCGCAGCCGGGTTCCGACGGAGCGGTCGTCGCGGACGAGGACGACGCGCCCGTGCTGTCGAGTCGGCGCAAGGAACGGGAGGACGCCGAAGCGGCCGAAGAAGCCTCGGAGGACCAGGCGGATCGCTCCAAGAAGCTCGGCGGGACGATGCTCGCGGGGGTCGGGTTGATGGCCGCCGGTGGCGCCCTGGCCCTGACCGGAGGGGTCGCGGCCATCGTGGCGGCGAGCAACGCGAACAAGCTCAAGAAGCTCGACCAGCCCGGGGTGACGGGCTTTTCGCCCAACAGCTACGCAGACGACAAGGTGTTCCGGATGGACCTCAACCGCCGGCGCCTCGGGATCACCGCGGCCGTCGTCGGCCCGCTCGGGGTCGTCCTGCTCGCCACGGGGATTGCGCTGTACGTGGTGGGGGCGAAGAAGAAGAAGAAGAAAGAAGGGAGCACGGAAGGGGAGGCGCCCGCGGCAACGGCACGCGTGCGGCTCGACGCCGTCGCGCCCGTCGTCTATCGCAACGGTGGGGGCGTGGGCGCGGTGGTTCGCTTCTGACGGATCCGGATCCACGGGCGTGGCCGCCCGGCACGTCGCGGGCCCTTCAACCGTCGGGGGTCACGCGGGGCCGGCCGCGCCCGCCCATGGGCCGCCGGGTGCGTCGAGGGCCGCCGCCGCCCGCGCGTACGCGGCCTCAAACGCCGCTGGACCGTTCTCGAGGCGGTTGGGCCCCACGCGGGGGGCCTGCGTGGAGACGAGACGCCAGGGGGCGCGGGTTGGAACCGGCGCGCGGGCCGTACGGAACAACCGGCGCCATGGGCTCTTGCTCGGCAGGTAGTGCAGGAGCGTGGGCTCGTCCGGGGCGAGGGCGCAAAGGCCGGCCCGGTCGGCGATACCGCCGTCTACGAGCAGGCGTCCGCCCGCGCGGACCGGCCGGAACATGATCGGCACCGCGCACGAGGCCCGGATCGCCAGATCCAACGGGATGTCCTCGGACAACACCACGGTGCGGCGGGCGAACAAGTCGAACGCGACCGATGCGAAGGGAACGGCGAGGGCGCCGGCCGGGCGGGCGGGCCCGAGGATCGCCGCCAGCCGCTCGGCGAACTTGCGGCCGGCGAGCAGGCCGTCGGGGTAGGGGCCGGGGTCCCAAAAGTCCTCCTTGCGCAGCGAGAAGAGCTCGTCGCGCAGGACGGCGGGGGCGATCCCGGCGGCGAACAGGCCGCCGGCGAGCGCGCCGGCCGACACGCCCACGATCCGCCGCGGGACGAGCCCGCGCTCGGCCAGGAGGGTCAGGAACCCGGCATGGGCGAAGAAGCCGAAGAACCCGGCGGACAGGGCCAGGGTGAACGGGCGGCCTTCGAGCCACTCGGCGAGGGTGGACATGGGCGGCTACGACCAGCTCAGCCGGTACAGGGCCGTGTGGGGTTCGTCGCTCGGTTCGCGGATCACACGAGGATGCTCGGCGCCGGCGCTTTCGAGCGCGCCGCGGATCGAGCCACACAGCCCGTTCCAGAACGCCTCGGTGGACGGGTTCGCGACGAAGCGAAGGCGTGCGCCCACGAGGGATCGTTCTTCGATCTCGACACGTCCGTAGTTCAAGTAGGCCGCAAGGAAGCGATCGGCTCGCGCGACCACCCATGCCGGCGACATCACACGAAGCAACATGCGGTAGACCCCGCGAAGGTCTCGCCGGATCGCCTCGCGGGCGAACTCGGCCAGGACGGTGGGGTCGTTGCCGGCGACGTGATGCAGCAGCAGGTCGAGAAGCTCGAAGTGCGCCTGTGCCGGGTACCAGGTCCGCGGTTCGCACGCCTCGAGGGTCCGCCGCAGGGCGGGGGAGGCGCGGGCCTCGAGGGCAGCGGCCGCGGCGTCGGGATCGAACCGTTCGGCTGCCCGCAACAGCCCGACGAGCGCCACGCCGCGGATACAGGGAGGGCCCGTGCTCGGCACGGGGGGATCCTGCCAAATCCCGGCGGGCCCGGCACCTTTCCGGGGGATTCGCGCGGGCGGGCGGGCCGGCCTCGGGGGCGAAAGCGCGCCAAGGGGCTTCGCCCTGGCCCGGCAGGCCGGGGGCGCTACGGTCGCGGCGGGGAGTCACGGCCCGCCACGAGGGCGGCCAGGGCCTCGGCGAGGACCGCCGGGTCGGCGCGGCGGCCCGGGATCCGCCAGCGGTCCTTCGACTGGTAGCGGGTCTGCCCGAAGGGGTCCCCGCCCACCTCGATGCAGCGATCGTAGCCGCGATCGGGGCGGCAGGCCCGGTACGTGAACGTGCGGGTGCGGCCCGTCTGGAGCTCCCGGAGCTCGCCACGCCCGCGGCCCGTGGGCCGAAACGTCACGGCCCGGTACGCCCCGGCGTAGAGCGAGCCGTGGTGGAAGACCCCCGCGGCCGGGCCCTTGCCCACGGAACCGAGGGCGAAGGCGGCGAAGGGATCCTTCGGCCCCCGGGGCGTGCGGGTGACCCACACGCGCCCCGCGATCGCGGGATCGGGGGGCACACCGCACCCCAGCGGCGTCACGAGCGCGCAGACCACGAGGGCGTGGCGGACCATGGTACCGCCAGTATAGCCCGGTTCCAGCCGCACGCCGCGGTCCCGGCTTGCCCGGTGCGGGCGGGAGGTGTAACCCTACCCGCCACCGCAGGGAGGTCTCCATGCAACGACGTCGATTCCAGAGCGCTGTCCATCTCTCGTCCGCGATCTTCATCGGCCTTTGCGTCGCCTGCTCGGGCGGCGGCGGCCCCGAGGGCAAGGGGCCGGCCAAGGCCGCCGGCAAGAAGGCGGCTGAAAAGCCCAAGAAGGCGGAAAAGAAGGACAAGATCCCCGACCTGTCGGCGGCCCAGGTGCTCGAGCGGGCCAAGCCCCTGTTCGGCACGCTGCCCAAGGTCATGGAGAGCCCGGACAACCCGGTGACCGACGCCAAGGTCGAACTCGGGCGGATGCTCTACTTCGATCCGAGGCTGTCCAAGAACCAGGACATCTCGTGCAACACCTGCCACGACCTGGCCAAGTACGGCGTGGACCCGCGCAACACCCCCACGTCGGCCGGGCACAAGGGGCAGATGGGCGAGCGCAACTCGCCGACGGTCTACAACGCGGCCTTGCAGGTGGCCCAGTTCTGGGATGGGCGCGAGCCCACCGTCGAGGCGCAGGCCAAACAGCCCATCTTGAACCCGGTGGAGATGGCCATGCCGAGCGAAAAGGCGGTGGTGAAGGTGCTCGCGTCGATCCCGGGGTACGTCGAGAAGTTCAAGGCGGCCTTCCCCGACGACAAGGACCCGGTCACCTACGACAACATGGCCAAGGCGATCGGCGCCTTCGAGCGCACGCTCGTCACCCCCGCGCCCTTCGACCAGTTCCTCGCCGGGAACATGGGGGCCCTCGACAAGAAGCAGCTTTGGGGTCTTTCGCTGTTCATGGACGTCGGCTGTACCACCTGCCACACGGGGCCCGGCGTGGGCGGGACGATGTTCCAGAAGCTCGGGAGCGTCAAACCCTGGCCCACGAAGGACGAGGGACGGTACGCGGTCACGAAGCAAGAACCCGACAAGTTCGTCTTCAAGGTGCCGCTGTTGCGCAACATCACGAAGACGGGCCCATACCTGCACGACGGCTCGATCAAGGACCTGCGCGAGATGGTGCAGAAGATGGCCGAGCACCAGACGGCGAAGGGACGGCTGTCCGACGCCGAACTCGACGCCATGATGGCGTTCCTCGAGTCCTTGACGGGGCCCCTGCCCGCCGACCGGATCGCCAAGCCCGAGCTGCCCCCCTCGGGGCCGAACACCCCCAAACCCGATCCGAGCTGACGAGCCTTCCGGGGCAGCCGAACCAGCGGCTCGGTCGCCTCGCGCGACCGGGCCGCGCGCTTTTTCGGTAGGATGGCGCCGTCGCATGGATCCGGTCGCCCAATTCCTCGTGCTCGTCGCGGGTCTGTTCCTCCTCGGGACGCTCGGCGAGGTCATCTTCGCGCGCACCCAGATCCCCGACGTGGTCTGGCTCATCGTGGCGGGCGTGGTCCTGGGGCCCGTCACCGGGGTCGTGCCACGCGCGAGCCTCGTGGAGATCACGCCCTACTTCGCGGCGCTGACCCTCATCATCGTCCTGTTCGAAGGCGGCAGCCGCCTGGTGCTCGACGACCTGCTGCGGGCGGCGCCCCGGGCGTCGATGCTGGCCGTCGCGAGCTTCGTCCTGACGACCCTCGTCGTCGCCGGCGTGAGCATGATCTTCGGTGTGTTCGGCGTCCTGCCCGAGTGGAGCTTCGCCAAGGGGGTGATGCTCGGGGCGATCCTCGGGGGGTCGAGCTCGCTCATCGTGATGCCGAGCATGACGCTGGCGAAGGTCAAGCAGGGCGTCGCGAACCTGGTGAACCTCGAGTCCGCGCTGACCGATGCCCTGTGCGTGGTGGTGACGTTGGCGATGGTGGACGTGGTGGTCTCCGGGGCCGCCTCGGTGTCGGCCACCGCGGTCGTGCTCCTGCGCAGCTTCGGCATCGCCTTCGGGATCGGCGTACTCGCCGGGTGGGCCTGGTTGCCGGTCTTGCGGGTCATGGCGGGCAGCCCACACGCCTATCCGATGACCCTGTCCACGCTGATCCTGTTGTACGTGGTGGTGGACGGTGCGGGGGGCAGCGCGGCGCTCGGGATCCTGACGTTCGCGGTGATCGTCGGCAACGCGCCGGCGATCCTCAAGCGGATCGGGTTCTCCTCGAAGGAGCGCCCGGTGGAACTCGAGCCCATGGTGCGGGCCGCCCACAGCCAGATAAGCTTCATCGTCAAGTCCTTCTTCTTCACGTTCATCGGCCTGATGCTCTCGCCCCCGTGGGGGCTGCTGGCCCTCGGGGTGTTCTTGGGCCTGGTGATGCTCGCCGCACGGGTGCCGGCGGTGTTCCTGGCGACGCGGGGCACGTCCTACACGCGCGGTGAGCTCGAACTGGTGACCGTGTCGTTTCCGCGTGGGATGGCGGCCGGCGTCCTCGCCACGATCCCGAGCTACGCGGGGGTCTCCGGCACCGAGGAACTGCCGTCGGTGGTGTTCGCGGCGGTGATCACCACGATCGTGCTGTTCGCCGGGCTGTTCCCGCGGGCCAAGCGGCGCGCGACCGAGACACCGGCGCCTGTCGGCACGGGCGGGACCGAGGCCGGGCCGGCGCCGGGGTCTTCGACCGAGCCGGTGGGCGCCGCCGCCGCACGACCGGAGCCGGTGGGCGTCGCCGCCGCACGACCGGAGCCGGTGGAAGCGTCCGAGCGGGCGGGCGCAGAGGGCAGCCCGGAAGGCCAGGCCCCGGCGGAGCCGGCCGCCCCGCCCGAGGGGACCGGCGACACAACGGCCGCGACCGTCCGGATGCGGCCGAATGCGCCGCCGATCCCCACGCCATCCGTCGCGGTCTCTCCGCCTGGCGCCCAGGCATCGGCGCCCGTCCCCACGCCGCTGCCGCGTGCCGACGGCTCGAGTCCCGTCCCGCCCCCGCCGACCCCACAGACCGAACGCTCCTCGTCCCCGGGTTCCGGGCACGATGGCCGCTAGGACGCCGCCGTCGGGCGCCGCCCCGTGGGTGGTCCGCCGCCGTCGGCTCGTCCTGGTCGCGTGGTCGCTGGTCGCGGTCTTGTTCGCCGGGGCGGCGCTCGCCGGGTTGCGCCTCGATTTCTCCTCGCGCGCCTTCTATGCCGCCGGAGCGGACGCGCGCGCCTTCGAGACGTTCCTGGAGACGTACGGGCCGGACGACGACCTGTTGTTCGTGCTGCTCGACGCAGACCGCGTCGCTCCGTCGCGCGAGCGGGCCGTGGCACGGGCGCTGTCCGCCTTGCCCGAGGTGCGCGCCGCCTTGCCGCCGCGCGTGCTGGCCCGCCGCCTGGCCGGGACCCCGGCGGCCCGGTTCGTGGTCTCGGGCGACGGGACCCGCCTCGCCATGCCGGTGCGGCTCGCGGAGGGGACGGACGACCTCGACCGCGCCGTCGAGGCGGTCGGCGCCGTCCGGTCGGCGCTGGACGATCTTGATCTCCCGAGCGTGCCGGTGGCGGGGGTTCCGGCCGTCCGGGCGCGCTTCTTTCGCCTGGCGCTCGAAGACCAGGCGAGGCTCACCCCCGTCTCCTTCGCGCTCGTGGGGCTCGTTGCGTCCCTGGCGCTCGGCCGATTGCGGTGGGGGCTTCTCGCCGTGGGCCTGGCCGGCGTCGCGCTCGTCGTGGAGGTCGGATCGCTTGCGTTGCTCGACCTGCCCGTGGGCCTGTTGAACCAAGCGTACTTTACGGTGTTGCCCGCGCTGTCGGTGGCGGAGACCTTGCACCTGTTGGCGGCGATCGGGGCGGCCGCGCGCACCGGTGCGGATGCGGGACGGGCCGCGGCCGAAGGCGCCCGGCGGAGTCGCCGCGCCCTGATCCTGGCCCAGGGCACGACGGCGATCGGGCTGGCTTCCCTGGCGGTCACGGGGGTGCCCGAGGTGGTGCGCTTCGGCCTGGGGATCCTCCCCGGCCTGCTCGCCGTCGTGCTGCTGCACGCGACCCTCGCGCCGGTGCTCGTGGCCTGGTGGGCGCCGCGAGACCTCCTCGTGCGCTGCCGTCGCGGGGCGTGGGTGCGGATCGGGCGCTTTGCGGCCGCGCGCCCGGTGCCGGTGCTCATCCTCGCGGTGGTCACCACCGCCGTCCTGCTCGTCCAGGTACGGCGCGTGCCCGTGGACAACCGCCTGACGGACCTCGTACCGGCGTCCGACCCGGTCCGGGCCGCGCAGGCGGCCCTCGACCGCGACCTGGGCGGTTCGCTGTCGTTCTCGATCGTCGTGGAACCTGCGGGGCAGGCTGGGCTGGACCCCGCCGCGCTCGCACGCGCGGAACGTTCGATCCTGGAGGTGCCAGGCGTTCGGGCCGTGCTGGGGCCGGGGACGCTGGCCGCCGCCGGCGGCGGGGCGCTCGATCTCGTGCTCGATGCCGCCGGTGCGCTGGGATTGCCGCCCTTGCGCGGTCGGGGCGGCGCCGTGCGCCTGGTGGTGGGTTGTGTGGACTCCGGGGCGCGCGGCTTCTCCTCCCTCGCTCGCGCGGCGGCGGCGCGCGTGGCCGAGGCGCTGCCGGGGGTGCGCGTCCGCCCGGCCGGGACCGTGTACTGGGCCTACCGCGGGGTCAACCGTGTGGCCGAGCGTCTGGCCTCGGGGATCGCCGGGGCGCTCGTGGTGGTCGTGCTCGTGATCGGATCGGCCGTCCGCCGCGTGCGCGATCTGGCGGCCGCCGCGCTTGCGAACGCCGTGCCGCTCTTGGGCGCGTTTGCGTTCGTCGGGGTCGTGCGGGGCGCCGTGGACCCGCTTGCGGCCGTGGTGCTCGCCCTGGCGCTCGGGATCGCAGCCGACGACACCGTCCATCTTTGTATCGAGTCGGCTCGCCATCGCGCCCGGGGCCGGGCGGCGCGTGCGGCGATGGCCGCGGCCCTCGACCACAGCGGCTGGGCAGCCGGGTGGACGACCCTGGCCCTCGTGGCAGGCTTTTCGGTGGACGCCTTCGCCCGCTTTCCACCGCTTCGGGATCTGGCGCTGCTCGGGTCCGCGACGCTCGTGCTGGCGCTTGTCGCGGATCTTACCGTGCTTCCGGCGGTTGCCGGGCTGCGGCGGCGAGGGCCGCCTCCTCCGCCGGGATCCGGACGAACCGAAGGGCCGCCAGGTTGAGCAGGGTAAAGAGGGTCGCCGTGGCGTAGGCTCCGACGGCGATCGGGACGCAGGCCAGTTCGAGGACCACGGCCACGTAGTTCGGGTGTCGCAGGTGGCGGTAGATCCCCCGGCGGATCGGCGGTTCGCCCGGCAGGACGATGATCCGCGTGTTCCAGCGCCGCCCCAAGGTGGCGATGGCCGCGTAGCGAAAGACCTGCGCGACGAGGAAGGTGGCGAGGGCCGCGGCCGTCACGACGGGCGGCGGGGGGCGGCCGAGCCACAGCGCCTCGGCCGGAAAGGCCAGGATCCAGGCCACGTGCATGGCCACGAGCCAGGGGTAGTGGCGCGCGCCCACCTCCCGGCCGCCGCGGCGGCGGGCCCATGCGGCGTTGCGGACCGAAAGATAGACCTCCGACGAGCGTTGCGCCGCCACGACGGCGAACAGGACCGCGACGAGGGTGGTGTGCGTCACCATTGGAGCACGAGACCTTCGACGGCGAGACCGGGGCCGAGGGCCAGCATCGCGAGGGTCTGGCCGGCGGCGGGGGGCGCCGCGCGGCGCAGGCGGTCGAGGACGAACAGGGCCGTGGGGCTCGACATGTTGCCGTGGCGGCGAAGCACCGCGCGGGCGGCGGCCAGGTCGTCGGGGGGCGGTCGCAGCGCCTCGGTGTAGGCGTCGAGGATCTTGGGTCCGCCGGGGTGGAGGGCGAAGCGGTCGAAGCGCGCGAGGCCGGCCGCCCGCGCGAGCGCGGCCGTGGCCGGGCCGACGTGGCGCGCGACGATCCCCGGCAGCGTGGGCGCAAAGCGCACCTTGAGCCCCGCGTCCACCACGTCCCACCCCATGGCCTCGACCGTGTCGGGGACCAGGTGGCTGCGGTGGGCGGTGACGGTGGGGCCGTCGCCCGACGGGGCCAGCACGGCGGCGGCGGCCCCGTCGCCGAACAGGGCGCAGGCCACGAGGTTGGCGCGGGAGGGGTCGGAGGGGACGAACGCGAGGCTGCAGGTCTCGATCGCGACGGCCAGGACCGGGCCGCCGAGTGCGACCGCGAGGTCCGCGGCCAGCGCCGTGGCCGCGACGCCCCCCGCACAGCCGAGCCCCCACAGCGGGGCGCGGCGCACCCCCGGGTCGAAGCCCAGGTCGAAGACCAGGTTGCGGTCGAGGTTCGGTGCGGCGAGACCCGTGCTGCAGGTCAGGACGACCCCGCGCACGTCGGCGGGCGGCACCGTCGCGTCGTCGAGGGCGCTGCGCGCCGCTGCGGCCGCGAGGGCCGGGGCGCAGGCGGCGAAGCGGTCGTTGCGCGCGGCGAAGGACGGGGCCGCCTCCAGGAACGCCAGCGGCGCGGCCAGCGTCCGCCGTTCGATGCCGGCGCGGTCGAACACGTCGAGCATCCGGGCGAGGGCGGGGCGGGATCGGACGACGGTGGCCTGCGCGAAACGCCGGGCCTCGTCCTGGGCCACGGGATGCGGCGCCTCGGCCGTGCCCAGTCCCGCGAGGACGGCGTTCACGGCGCCGTGTCCTTCGCCGGACGGTCCGGCTCCGGTGTGCGGAAGGTGTTGCGGTACACGAACTGCGACAGGCGCTTGCGGTGCCGGCTCGACCAGTCGATCCGCGGGCGTGGTCGGTCCGGAGGCAGGTAGCCCAGCCGGAAGATCGCCATGAGGACCAGGTCGTCGGGGACCTCGAGCAGAGCCTCGAGTCGTGCGCGGGCCCGGGGGATCTCGAGGGGCGTCGAGACGAACTGGATCCCCATGCCGAGCTCGGTCACGAGCAGCCACACGTTTTGCATGGCCGCGGCCAGGCCGAAGACGCTGTAGAACGCCGCCAGCTCGCCCGGGCGGTACTCCTCGCGGGTCAGGCAGGCGGCGAGCAGCAGCGGGCTCGAGGCCACGAGCTTCTCGTTGTCACGGCCCAGGATCCGGGGCACGCCGAGCCGGCGCATGATCTGCACCCCGAAGGGCGACAGGGCGTAGCCCGCAAACGGGCGCAAAGCGGCGGGGAGCTTGTCCACGAACACGCCGTCCCGGCGCTCGTCCATCTCCCCGCGGGAGAAGCGAAAGTACTTGCGATAGCGGCGGAAGAAGGTGCCCTCGGCGATGAGCTGCGCCATGGTCTCACCGGCGATCGCGCCGATGCGGGCCCGCAGGGACGGGTCTGTGACGAGGGCAAAGCGCCAAGGTTGGCTGTTGAAGTGGGACGGCGCCCGGGCGGCGGCCTGCATGAGCCGGTGCTGGTGCTCGATGGACACCGGATCGGGCAGGAACGGGCCGTTCGCGGTGCGCCGGCGCAGGATCGCTTCGCTCAGCTCCATGAGGTCGTGCAGGCGACGACGTAGCCCACGGCCCCGAGGAGCGCAAGGCTGCGATGGGCGGCGCCGCCGGCGCCGGCCCAGGGCAGCAGGACCAGGGCGCCCGCGGGGACCCAAAGGACGGCGAGGCCCGTGGCCCACAGGGCGGCGGCGGTCGTGACGAGGCACAGCGCGTAGGCTCCGTGATGGATCCAACGGGCGAGCCGGCGCCCCGCGGCCGCGGCGATCCCCACGGCGCACGCGGCGAGGTAGGCGGCGGCGGCGGCCAGCACCATGACGGCAAACCTAGCACGCGCCGTGCGCGAGGCAGCTTCGCTGCTAGGATCGCGCCCGCGGCATGGCCAACCTGCGAAAGGGGCTGCTCGGGGTCGTCGCGGCGTCGGTCGCGGCGGGGCTCGGTTGCGCCGTCGTGACGGTGCCCGACCACGCACGTGCGGTTCCTTCGGTCCTCGGCGCCACGGAGCGGGCGCTCGCGACGCGGGCGCGCCGGGCCCTCGGGGGCGAGCACGCCGAGCGTCCGCTCCATGCGGGTGTGACCGCGGCGCGGGCGGTGGCGGGTGGGGCGTTCGACCTGCTCCCGGCGGCCGAGGCGACCCTCGAACCCCTCGCGCTCGGGGAGGTCGGCGCCGCCGGGTCGGGCCGGTACGCCGCACACGTCTACGGTCGGCTCCTCAACGCGCGTGCGTCGGTGCTGGACCTGTCGCGGGCCCGAACGCACGCGGCGGTCTACGATCGGCTGGCGGCGGGGTCGAAGACGGCGTCCGATCGCCTGGTCTACGGGGTTCTCGGGCGGCTGGCTCGGGCGCAGCAGGCCCTTTCCGGCGGCCGTCGCCTGGCTGCGCTTCGGCACGTGCGCGCCGCCGAGCGGGCGATGGCACGCTATCTGGCTGCACACCCGGAGGACGAGGACGTGCGCACCCTGTACGCCACGCACATGGTGACGATGGCCGCGTTCTTGCCGGTGGGCCGGCGCCGTCGCCTGCGCCGGGCCGCCGAGGCGCTCGCCCACCAGCAGGCGCACTGGGCCGAGCTCTCGCCGCGGGCGCGGAACCGGGCCGTCGCACCCGGCGTGCGCACGGTCTTCGCGTGGTGGTGGGCGCAAAGCGAGGCGGCGCTCGGGCGCACGCGCCGCGCGCAGAGGGCCTACGCGCAGGTGGTCGCGTCCCTCGGGCCGACCCCGACCGTGGCCCAGGCGCAACTCGCGGCCGCCGCCCGTGCGGCGGGGCGTGGGGAGACCGTGCCGGCGATCCGGCCCATCGGGCGCGCGGCCTGCGTGGCCTGCCACGCCCGCACGACGCCGATCCCGGGCTTTGCGGGAGGCGGTGCGCGGTGAGGCGGGGGATGCTTGCCGTATGGCCGGCCTGCCTTGCGGTCGCCTGCTCCGTGTCCTTCGGGACGGGGCGCGCGCGAACGGTGGAGGTCCCGCCGCTTTCGGACGAGGCGGCGGCGCGGCTTTCGACGCTGCGGCGGGCCGTCGCCGAGCGGCCGGACGATCCGCAGGCCCTACGGGATCTTGGGATCTTCGCCATGTGGCGCACCCTCGAAGGGCATCGCGCGCTGCAGACGGAGGCCGAGGAGGCCCTCATCGCGGCGCTGGCCGCCGACCCGACCGACAAGACGGTCGCGCGCATGCTGGGCCGGTTCTTCAACATGCGCGCCGTCGAGGGCGACGTCTCGCGCGCCGAGGCGCAGGTGTGGGCCTACGAGATCTACCTGGGCGAGGCTGCGGGCGACCCGATGGCCCTTACGATGCGGGGGTTTACCGCCTGGTGCTTCGCGCAGATGGGGCGGGCGCTGGTTCTCGCCAAGAAGAGGCGGCTCGTGCGGGCCCTTCGCACCGTGCGGCGCCTGGAGAAGACGCTCGAACGGCGGGCGGCCGCGGAGCCCGCAAACGTGGAGCTGCACGCCCTGGCGGGCAACTTCGCCTTCTTCTTCGCGGGCAACCTCCCGGCGGGGAAGCGGCGGCGAATCGAGCGCGCCGTGACGCACTTCGAGTACGTGCGCGAGCACTGGGATCGGATGCGGGCGGGGGCGAAGGATCCGCGCCACTGTCCCAACACGTACGAAAACTTCATGTTCGAGCTGGCCGAAGGACACCTGGCGCTGGGACATTCGGATCGGGCGCGGGCGATCTACACGTCGCTTGCGACGGTCCGCCCGCCGGTGACGCCGGTCAAGCGGCAGATCGCGGCGGCCAGCCGCGCGCGGATCGAGCACCTGGACGCGCTGGCGGGCGACCTCGCCCTCATGCCGCCGTGGCCCAGCGACGGTGACAACTGCGTGGTGTGCCACGCGCCGGCGGCCCAGGTGGGCTTTCGCACGTTCCATGGCCCGCGGCCCGCGCTGCTGTCCGAGGGCGGGCGAAGGCCGCGCCCGGAGGTGGGGGCACCGGCGGCGGTGCGCCCGTAGGTCCGCCGCCCGAGGCGGCTATGCGGGGGGCGCGGCCGGCGGATCGAGTTCGGGCCCGAGGCGGACGGCCACGGGGGCGACGGTCCCGCCCAGGCGCACGACGATCTCCCTGAAGGCGTCGAGCAGCGCCGCGGCCGTCGCGTCGTGGCCGCCGGGGCTCCAGACGACGAGCAGTGCCCGGCGGGTGTCGGCCGTGACCTTCGTGCGCTGGGCGTCCTTGACGGCGTTGGCACAGGGGCCGGCCGCGTCCCACAGGCAGGGCAGGCCGCCCACGTCGATGACCTGACCGGAGGGGTTGAACACGTAGCTCGTCTTGGGGGCGGGGACCGCGATCCGAAGCGGCGGCTGCGTGCGGTCGAGGTCCACCAGGCTGCAGGGGATCCCGGCGGCGAGGGAGACCGCGTTGCAGGCGTCCACCAGCGGCAGGATCGCGCGCAGCCGTCCTTCGACGGCCGCCCGCACCAGGTACTCGCTCGCCGGCTTGCTGCGGCCGCTGGGGCGAAAGCCGCGGCCGCGCAGGGCGTTCCGGACGGCGGCCCGCCGTGCGTCGTCGGGCGCCGGGACCTGCGGAAAGGCGCCCGGACGCAGGAGGGCCGCCAGCCACGGCGGGGAGGTGGGCCCCGTCGGGGCATCGAACGTGATCGCGACGGCGCCGGGACGCAGGGAGAAGGTGGGCAGCAAGGCGGCGTCGATCGTATCCATGGGCGCCTTCGTTATACTGCGCCCATGCCCCCGTCGTCGCGCACCCGGGCCACCTTGCTTGCCCTCCCGTTGTGCGGGTGCATGGACGCCGGCCTCGTCGAGACGGCGGGCGCGGCCGACGGCACCGCGGGCGCATCGACCGGGACCACGGGCGGATCGGCGGCAGACACGGGGGACGTGGCCGACCCGCCGCAGGTGCTGGCCTTCGAGATCGTGTCGGTGCCGGAGAACCCGCTCGCCGTGCGCGCCCGCGTGCAGGCGGACCGGCCCGTGCGCGTGGCCCTCGACGTCCGTCCGGTGGACGCGCCGAGCGACGCGCAGCCGGGGACCGTCACGGTCGGGACCCTCGCGGCGGAGCACGACGTGCCGGTGGTGGGGCTGCACGCGGACGCCGCGTACACCTTCGAGGTCACGGTGGAGGACGAGGCGGGGGCGTCGGCGCGGGCCGCCGCGGACCTGGTGACGGCGCCCCTGGACCCGACGCTCCCACCGCTTGCATGGTCCGGTGCGAGCGGTGAGCCGGGCGCCTGGACGTTCTTCAACGTGATGCGCTGGCTGGGGCCGGCCTTCGACGCGGGCTGGGGCGTCGTCCTGGGGGTGGACGCCGCCGGGCACCGGGTGTTCGTGCGCTTCCTCGAGCGCCCGGGGGACGTGGTCTGGTCCGGCGATGGGCGCTTTGCGGTGCAGACCGGGACCGATGGTGTCGTCGTGATGGATGCGACCGGCGCGACGCTGGCCGAGTACCGCGCTGGCGAGTTGTCGCCGCCCATCGACACGATGCACCACGAGGTCGTGTTCCTCGACGAGGGCGCCTTCGCCACCTTGTCCACCGAGATGCGAACGATCGGCGGCTACGACGACGGGCAGGGCGGCACGGTCGCCTACGACGTGGTGGGCGACGTGCTCGTCGAGTTCGATGCGGCCGGCACGACGCGCTGGCGTCTTTCGCTGTTCGACGTCCTCGGTGACGCCGTCTACCGGGTGCGGCCCGGTTTCCATGCCCCGTTTTGGGACCCCGTCTACGGCGCGACGGCTCCGAGCGGCACGACGAAGGACTGGACCCACGGCAACGCCATGGTCTACGACGGCGACCGTGTGCTCGTGTCCCTGCGGACGCAGGACTGGATCGTCGCCGTGGACCGCGCGACGGGCGAGCTCATCCATCGCATCGGGCCGGAAGGGGACTTTACGCTGGTCGAGGGGACATGGTTCTATCACCAGCACGCCCCCGAGATCCTGCCCGACGGCGGTCTCGCGGTGTACGACAACGGCAACACCCGCCCCGGGACGGGCGGAGACGGTGAGCCGCCGCGGTACAGCCGCATGGTGGTCTACGATCTCGACGAGCAGACCATGGAGGCTTCCGAGCGCTTCTCGCATCGGGCCGATGAGGGAGGGTATGCTCCGTTCCTCGGAGACGTGGACCTGCGCCCGGACGGGTCCTTCCTGGTGACGGACGGCGGCCTGGTGGCGGACCCCACCCTGGACTTTCGGCTGCCGGAAAACACGAAGTTCGCCCGGATCTGCGAGGTTCAGACCGACGGAACGACGCGGGCGTGCCTGGCCGTCGGGGGGCCGGCGGCGGGCACCTCCTTTTCGGTCTACCGCGCCGAGCGCATCGAAGGGGGCTACGGGCTTGCCGTCTCGTCCGCGGGGCGATCGACGCGCCGGCCGCGGCTGTAGACCGCCTCGATGAGGGGCGAACCCGCGTGGTAGACGAGATCGCGGTAGTCGTCCGTCGCGAGCACGACGAGGTCGGCGGCCATCGTGGGTTCGATGCGGCCGACCTCGTGGGCGAGCCCCAGGGTGCAGGCGGCGTTGTGCGTGGTGGCGACGATGGCCTCGGCGGGGGACAGGCGGTTGCCGTAGCAGGCGAGCGCCAGCACGAGGGCGAGACTTTCGATGGCGCACGAGCCCGGGTTGCTGTCCGTGGCCACGGCGACCGGGACGCCGGCCTCGACGAACGCGCGGCCGTCGGCGAAGGGCTTGCCGAGCACCAGGGAGGTGCCGGGCAGCAGCACGGCGGTCACCTTCGCCGCGCGCAGCCGCGTCCGGTCGTCGTCGTCCACGAACAACAGGTGGTCGGCGGTCACGGCGCCCAGCTCCGCGGCGAGGGCCGCGCCGCCGGTGGGGCCCAGCTCGTTGGCGTGCACGCGCAACTCGAGCCCCAGGCCGCGGGCGCGTTCGAGCACGCGGCGGGCCTCCTCCACCGAGAAGGCGCCCCGGTCGCAGAACACGTCGGCGTAGTCGGCCAGGTTCTCGCGGGCGACGGCGGGCAGGATCGTGTCGCACACCTCGTCCACGAAGGCGTCGCGCGACCGGCGTCCGGCCCGCACGTCCTCGGGGAAGGCGTGGGCGGCCAGGCACGTGGTCCGCACGCGCACGCCGTGCTCGTCCGAAAGGCGCCGAGCGGCCCGGAGCTGTCGCAGCTCGGTGGCGAGGTCGAGTCCGTAGCCGCTCTTGATCTCGAAGGTCGTCGTCCCCGCCCGGCGCATACGATCGATCCGGGCGAGCGTGGCCGCGACGAGGGCGTCCTCGCCCGCGGCGCGGGTGGCCTCGACGGTGTGTAGGATCCCGCCGCCGGCGGCCAGGATCGCCTCGTAGTCCGCACCGGCCAGGCGCATCTCCAGCTCGTCCTTGCGCGCGCCCGCGTAGACCAGGTGGGTGTGGGCGTCGGCGAAGGCGGGCAGGATCGTCTTGCCGCGGCAGTCGATCCGCGGCGGATCGCCGGGTACGTCGAGGTTGTGGGCGCTTCCCACCCAGGCGATGCGCCCGTCGTCCGAGACGGCCACGCTGGCGTCCTCCAGGATGCACAGGTCGCCCATGGCCTTGCCGGCCCGGGGGCGATGCGGGCCCGCGAGGGTCAGGACCGCCGCGGCGCGGTCGAGGACGAAGGCGACCGTCACGGCTCGACCCGGCCCGGGACGCGGATCCCGTGTTCCTTGGCGAAGCGGGCGGCCTCGTCGTACCCGGCGTCCACGTGGCGCACGACGCCGAGGCCGGGGTCCGTCGTGAGGACCCGCGAAAGGCAGCGTTCGGCCCGCGCCGATCCGTCGGCCACGACGACCATGCCGGCGTGGAGGCTGTACCCGATCCCCACGCCGCCGCCGTGGTGCACGGAGACCCAGGTGGCCCCGGCCGCGGTGTTGAGCAGGGCGTTCAGGATCGGCCAGTCGGCGATGGCGTCGGAGCCGTCCTTCATGGCCTCGGTCTCGCGGTTTGGGGACGCCACCGAGCCGCAGTCGAGGTGGTCGCGGCCGATGACGATGGGGGCCTGTACCTTGCCCGTGCGCACCAACTCGTTGAAGGCAAGGCCCGCTTTCGCGCGCTCGCCGTAACCGAGCCAGCAGATCCGCGCCGGCAGCCCCTGGAACTGGATCTTCTCGCGCGCAAGCTCGATCCACCGGCGCAGGTCCGCATCGTCGGGGAACAGGTCCAGGATGACCCGGTCCGTGGCCGCGATGTCGGCCGGGTCGCCGGAGAGCGCAGCCCAGCGAAACGGCCCCTTGCCCGCACAGAACAGGGGCCGGATGTACTCGGGGATGAAGCCGGGGATCTCGAAGGCGTCTTCGACCCCGGTGCGGACCGCCTGGGCGCGGATGTTGTTGCCGTAGTCGAAGGCGACGGCGCCACGGTCCTGCATGGTGCGCATGGCGGCCACGTGGCGGCCCATGGCGTCGATGGAACGCTCGACGTAGGCGTTTGGATCTTCGGCGCGAAGGCGCAGGGCCTCGGGCAGCGTCATGCCGTCGGGTACGTAGCCGTGGAGTTCGTCGTGGGCGCTGGTCTGGTCGGTGACCAGATCGGGGGTGACGCCGCGACGCACGAGTTCGGGCAGGACCGAGGCGCAGTTGCCCAACAGGCCCACGGATACCGGCGTCTTGCTCGCGCGGGCCTCGTCGATCCAGGCCAGCGCCTCGTCGAGATTCGCCGTGCGGCGCATGAGATAGCCCTGCTCGATGCGACGTTCGATGCGGCTCGGATCCACCTCGATGCACAGGATCGCGGCGCCCGCCATCGTGGCGGCCAGCGGTTGCGCGCCTCCCATCCCGCCCAGACCGCCGGTGAGGATGATACGCCCCGCCAGGTCTCCGCCGAAGTGGCGGCGGCCGGCGGCCACGAACGTCTCGTAGGTGCCTTGGACGATGCCTTGGCTCCCAATATAGATCCAACTGCCCGCAGTCATCTGGCCG
This sequence comes from Polyangiaceae bacterium, assembly GCA_026989935.1. GTDB lineage: Bacteria > Myxococcota_A > Polyangia > Nannocystales > Nannocystaceae > J032. The sequence continues at coordinate 20,228 of JALSIN010000040.1, forward strand.
AACATCGTAAGACCCATGGCCTCGAGGCGATGAAACTCGTCCCAGGTGGCCCACTTCGGCACGAGGAGGCTGTTGGCGATCACGACCCGCGGTGCGTCGGCGTGGGTGCGGAAGATCCCCTGCGCCCGGCCGCTTTGCACGACGAGCGTCTCGTCGCCGTCGAGGCTGCGCAGGCTGGCGACGATGCGGTCGTAGTCCTCCCAGCTTCGGGCGGCCTTGCCCGTACCGCCGTAGACCACGAGGTCTTCGGGGCGCTCGGCCACCTCCGGGTCGAGGTTGTTCATCAGCATGCGCAGGGCGGCTTCTTGGGGCCACCCCTTACAGGTGCGCTCGGGGCCGCGGGGGGCTCGGATGGGATCGCGGTGCATGGCGGGCGAAGCTTACCAGCCGCGCGGCGCGCGGCGGCGGCAGGCAAGGGCGCCCTGCGGGCGGCACGCCGTCGGGCCGTGGACGCCCGCGGCCCGACGCTGGGGCCCGGCAGACGGGCCGATCTCAGCGACAGTCGGGATCGGCGAGCCCCACGAAGAAGCGCTTGCACTTCGCCGGCTTCTTCGAGGCGGACTTTTTCTTTCTCTTCCCGCGACGCTTGCTCGAACCCGCCTTGTTGGCGGGGCGGGCGGAAGGCTCCCCAGGGGACGTCGCATCGCCGTCCTCCGCGGGAGGTCCGCCGGTGGTCTGGGCGAGGTCTTCGACCACGGACAGCACGGCGTCCCGTCGCGCCGGCAGCGCGGCGCAGACCTCCGCGTCGGTCGGGTCGGCCTTGCCGTCTTCGTCCGCCGTCGGCAGGGGCGCCTTGCGCAGGGCGTTTTCGAAGTAGGGGTCGGGGTGCTGCTCGATGTAGGCGAGGGCCGCCGCGTAGTTGCGGCATGGCGCGAGGGAGTCCTTCGCCTGCCACAGGTCGAGGGCGACGTTGAGCTTGACGTCGATGAGGTTTTCGTTGGCGGGATCGGTCCGCAACTCGTCGAGGGCGCGGTGCCGGTCGGCGTAGGACAGTGCCTTCTTCTTGCGGTTGACCAGCTCGAGCAGAAACGGATGGGCGTGTTTTCCCATCTTGCGCAGGGCCAGATCGAGGGCCTCCTTCTGCAGGCCCCGCTGCCGCAAAAGGGCCATGATCTCGGCGTAGAAGTCCTTGTGGTCCAGGAGAGAAGGGTCGCGTTCGATGGCGTCCCCGTAGCTTGCGAGCGCCTGGGCACGCCGCCGGGGGCGCTTCGACAGGAGCTTTCCCTGCCGCCACAAAAGCCGCGCGTCCTCCGGGAACCGGTCGAGCAAGGGGTTGAGCAGTTTTTCGGCGGCGTCGAGGTCGTCTTGCAGCAGGAGGCGGTCGATCTCGGCCAGTTGTTCGCCGGTGGGGCCGTCGTCGTCCGCGTCGGTCGGGACGTTCGTATGAAGCTCGTCCAAGGCTGCGGCGACGGTCGCGGTTCGTTCCTCCCGTTCCCCCCGTGCGGGGGCCGATCGCGACACCGCCCAGGCCAGGAACCCGAGCCCCAGGACGGCGGCGGCGCCCGCGGCGAGGGGCCGCGCCGCCGACCGTGTGGGGGCCGGCCCCGACACGGGGATCGCCACCGAGCCGGCCGGGGCATAGGCCAGCGGCACCCCCTCGGCGACGGCGATCTCGTCGCGGATCGCTTCGAGCGCCTTACGCGCCTCGCCGGCGCTGCTGTAGCGCTCGTCCCGTTGCTTGGCCAGCAGGCGCTCGACGAAGGCGCGCAGGGACGCCGGCAGCGACTCGGGCAGTGGGGCGGGTTCCTGGGTGACCTGCATGCGCACGAGCGCGACCGGGTCGTCGGCCTCGAACGGCGGTTTGCCGGCCAACATCTCGTAGAAGATGATGCCGGCGGAGTAGAGATCCGCGCGTGCGTCCACCTCCATGCCGGTGGCCTGCTCGGGACTCATGTACTGCGGCGTTCCGAACACGATCCCCATCTGGGTCATCGTGTCGTCGGACCCGGTGCCGCTTACGATCTTGGCGATGCCGAAGTCCACGATCTTCAAGATCGGGTTGCCCTCGTGGTCCTTCGTGACGAAGACGTTCTCGGGCTTGAGATCCCGGTGCACGACACCGTGCTCGTGGGCATGCTCCAGGCCGCGGAGGATCTGTAGCATCCACTCGATGGCGTCGAGCGGCGGGATCGGATCGCCGAGGTGCTCGGTCAACTCCTCGCCTTCGAGGAGCTGCATCACGATGAACCGCGCGCCGCGGGTCCCCTCGATGGTCCCGGAGTCCGTGACCTGCAGGCAGTTGGGATGGTCGAGGCGCGAGGCCGACCGAGCCTCCCGGTCGAATCGGGCGGCGATCTCCGTGTCGTTCGTCAGCTCCGGATGCAGGACCTTGATCGCCACGTCGCGGTCGAGCATCAAGTGGCGCGCCCGGAACACGGCGCCCATCCCGCCGATGCCGATGAGGGCGTCTACCCGGTAGCGGCCGGAGATCTTGCGCCCGACGAGGGTGCTCAGCTCGGACTGGATGGCGTCAGGGTCGGGCATGCGCGGGGGACGTTCGCCAGCTTAGGCGGCCCTCGGGCCGGGTTCCAGCGGGGGGGCGTGGCGCCCCAGCGGTCAGCCCAGCGGACGCGTGCGAACCGTCTCTTCGTCGGGGTCTGCCACGGTTTCCCCGTCGTCTTCGGGGATCACGAACAGGCTCGTGCCCACGTCCTGCTCAATGCGGGCGAGGGCTTCGTGCGCCCATTGCGCAAGGCTCAGCTCCCGGGAGGCGTGGAACTCGGCCAGCAACTCCTCGAGGTCCCGCTTGGCCTGGGCGCTTCGGCCCCGCATGTGGGCCACCTCGGCGGCCAGGAGCCGAAGCTGCTGCAAGGAGACGTGGTCGCCGCTTTGCTCGGCAAGGCCCCTCTTGGCTTCTTCGAGCATCTCCGCCCCCGTCTCGGGATCGCCGCGCCGCGCCCGCACGTAGCCCAAGAAGCCCTTGTTGAGGTGGACGTGGTAGTCGTAGCCATATAGCTGCGCCAGTCGCAGGGCCTCGCAAAAGGCGTTCTCGGCCCCGGCCAGGTCCCCGGTGCGTGTCAGAATGTCCCCGAGGTTGTGCAACGGCGTCAACAGAAGTCGGCTGAGGTTTGCGGCACGTAGTTCTTCGACGGCATCGCGCAGCTCGTCCACGGCGATGGTCGGGTCGCCGCCGAAGGCCGCGAGATAGGCCACACCCGAAAGATAGGTTTGACGTTGGACGACCGGCACGCGCCGCGCGATCTCGCGGCCCCGCTCGTGCAACTCGATCCCCTCCTTCGTGCGGCCGGCAAGCGCGAGACAGCGCATGCGGACGCCGATCACGTGGGACTTTACGACGTCGCTTACCTCGGGTTCGTCGAGGATCGCAAGGGCCCGTTCCGACGCGGCGCTGGCCTTCTCCACGTCGCCGACGCCCAACAGGACTTCCGCGCGCCGGTTGGCGATCTGTAACTCCAGGACGCGATCCTTGGCGCGACAGGCGGCGTCGGTCGCCTTCGCCAGCCGCTCGAGCGCCAGGACGAGATCCTCGCCCGAGTCGGTGATGAAGCGGTCGGCGAGACCGAGCCAGAACTTGGCCTCGGCGCTGGCGTCCCCGAGGATCTCCGCCAGGAGGGTTCCGCCCTGGTAGTGCGCGAGCTCCTTGCGCGGATCCTCCAGGGCACCCGCGGCCTGCTCCAAGAGCAGTAGCTTCGCGCGCAAGAGACGGTCGAGGTTTGCGACCCCGCCGTGCCGGCGAAGCCGCGCGATGAGCCGGTCGAGCACCTGGGCGGCGAGCTGCGGCTGTTCCATCTCGAACAGGCGATTTGCCGCCCGTTCGAGCTCGTCGCAGGACTCGAGCCCCTCGCTGGCCTCATCGAGCAGGCGGGCTCGCAGTCGGACGAACTGCGGATCCTGTTCGGTGTAGGGTTCGAGGGCCTCGGCGAGATCGAGGCGCCGCTCGTCGAGGGCGTCGCCGTAGCGCCGCGCGACGGCCTGGCGCACCGAGTCGTGGGCAAGCTGCACGAGTCCGGATCCGGTCACGGCGCTCAGTTGCACGAGTCCTTCGGCGTTGAGCCGTTCGAGGGTGCGCCGGAACCGGGCCTTGCGCAGGCCGATGAGTTCCTCCAGTACGTCTTCCTCGACCGGGAACTCGATGAGGTACAGGGCGCTCGCGACCTCCCATGCCAGCGCCCCGATTCCGTCGAGGCGCTGTTCGGCGCGCTGCGCCAGCGAGGTGTGCAGGATGTCCGTCGCGGCCGCGATGTTGCGCAGGGTCCACGTGTCCTGCTCGCGCACCAGCAGGTTCTCCTCGATGAGGGTGCGCAGGGTCTCGCGAAAGGACAGCGGGTGTCCGCCCGTGAGCTTTTCGAGCAGGGTCGTCAGTTCTTCGAGGACGGGGATCTCACCGAAGACGGCCCGGAGGACCTCCTTCATTTCCTTGCCCTGGAAAGGGCGCAGGCGGATGGTGTCGGCGACCTGGTCGCGCTGCAGGTTGTTGAAGACCTGCGTGATCTTGGGGTGGGGCTCGCTCGTGGCACACACGAGGATTCGCGCCTCGTTGTGTTCGACCGCCCTACATAGCTTGTCGAAGGCGTCGCGGGCGTGCTCGGGCGCGTGGGAGAGGTCGGAAAGGTGAAGCACGAACGGCCGCACCTCGGCCGCGGCGAGGATGAACTCTTGGACGCGCTGGGCGGCCTCGGCGGAGGCCGATGCGGTTCGCCGGGCCAGCGAGACGAGGTCCGAGAAGCGCCGCGTGACGGGGTTGGACGCCCCGAGGGCCGAGGCGAGTTGCTGTACCACGGCCGCGAACGGGCCGAGCCCCGTGGCCTCGCCCTGCCAGAAGTTCGCCTCCACGAACAGACCGTCGCCGAGCTGGACCTCGCGCCGGAGCTCGGCCATGAGGCGGTGTTTGCCCATCCCCTCCGGAGCCTCGACGATGACGGTGCGAATCAGGCGCGGTCGGGTGCCCGAGCGCGACGCACTGGCGTCCCGATCGCCCAGCAGCACGTCCGTGGCGCGCCGCAGCAGGGCCTCCAAGACGCCGCCGCGGTCGATGAACGGAAGGTGCTCCACCAACACCCGCGCGAACTCCTTGCGGTCGGCCACCGAGGGCCCCTGGTCCCGCAGGTGCGGAGCTTCGCGCCGCAGCAACTCGAGCACGAGCGCGCGCGCCGAGGGCGGGCGCTTGTCCGGGTCCGGTTCGAGCATGCGCCCGATGAGTTCGGCGACGATCGGGCCGGCCACGGGCACGATGGCTCCGGCCAGCTCCGGCCGCCAGTCCTCCTGGGACTTGCGAACGTCCTTGAAGGTCTTGCCGGCGAACGGACGCCGGCCCACGATGGCCGTGTAGAGCGTGGCACCGAGGGAGTAGATGTCCGAACGGACATCGGCGGGAACGCCACGGACTTTCTCCGGCGCGGCGAACCCCGGGGTGCCGAGCACGACGATGGCCTCGCCGTCGTCGGTCTCGATCTTCTCGGGGCGGCCTCGGACGACCTGTCCGAGCCCGAAGTCGATGAGCTTGGCCTGCGGACCGCGGTCCGGGTCGTCCGTGGCCACCAGTACGTTCGACGGCTTGATGTCGTCGTGGACGAGACCGAGGGTGTGAATGTAGTCGAGGGCCTGCGCCAGCTGGACGAAGATCGCGACGATGGTTTCGCGCGAGGCGCCTTTGAGGAACTCGGAGAGGACCGGGCCGCGCACCAGCTCCTGCGTGAAGTACTCGGCGCGCAGGTCCGGGCACCGTCCAAAGTCGTAGACGGCGGCCAGGTTGGGGTGGTGTAGCTGGGTCAGGATGCGAAACTCGTCGCGAAACTGCGACACCGCCTCGCTCGAAGCGGAGTTTGGCGTGGTCCCGAACGTGCGTGTGATGGTCCGCCGGGTGGCGGTTCGTCCAAAGGGGCCGATTGAGGCGCGGGACCGGCCCTCCGTGGCGTGCGAGGACGGTTCGGTCGTGTCACCCGAGGCGCCGTGGTGGCGGATGATCTTGACGGCGACGTCCCGGTCCGACAGTTCGTCGTAGGCCTCGAACACCTGCCCGAAGCCGCCGCGCCCGAGCAATGCCTTGATCTGGTACCTGCCCGCGATCGTGGCAGGTAGCTTTTCCGTTGCACCCGACGTCTCGGATCCGTTCGTGGCCTTGGGCTTCGTCATGGGACGTGCGACCGAACCATCAAGGTCCCCAATCGTCGCCGCGCAGCCTAACGAGCCGGGGGATCGGCGGCAACGACGGCGAAGAGAGGTGGAAGAAAACTTTTCTCATTTTTGGTAAGTTGACCTACAACAAAAACCTAATATAAAAAATCCGGGCTGCAACACCATTTTTCTTCCGCCCCTGAATTCGCCCACATTTTCCCACATGGATCGTTATCGCGCCGTTTGATGGTAGGAATGTTTGTTCAGTCGTTCCGGGCCCGTGGGGGGGCCGCGCGCGGCCCCCACGGAGGCGCCTCGCCCCGGCGGATCGCGTCGAAATGGGCGCGGCCCAGGGCTGCCTCGCCGCGGTCCACGCAGACCTCGTAGGCTGCCGCTTCGAGTTCCAGCCGGGTCCGCTCCGGTCGCCCCAGGCCGGCGAGGACGGCGCGCTTGAATTGCGCGACGGCCGTGGGGCTCTTGCGCGCGAGCGCTTCGGCCAGCGCCCGACAGCGCTCGAGCCCGGCGTCCACGGATGGTGTCGCTTCTTGCACCAGTCCGATCCGGAACGCTTCGTCCGCGTCGATCCGTTCCCCGGTGCAGCCGAGCCGAAGCGCGTGGTTGGGGCCCACGAGATGGGCGAGCTCCGCCGTGCCTCGGGCACCCGGCAGGATCCCCAGGCCGGTTTCCGGCAACCCGAACGAGGCCGCGGGCGTGGCGAGCACGTAGTCGGCCGTCAGCAGGAACTCCACGCCCCAGCCCAGGGTCACGCCGGTCACGAGCGCCGCCGTGAAGATCGGCAGGTGCCGCAGTCGGACCAGGATGGCCCGCTGGCGCCGTACGTGCGCCTTGACCTGGTCCGTGCTCCACCCCTCGCGCTCGGTGACGTTGGCCCCGGCGATGAAGATCGGCGTGCCCTTCGACGTCGTCCGCCGGCTGGTGGTCACGAGCAACCGGATGCGTTCGTCACCCTCGACGAGGTCGCAAAGCGCTTCGAAGGCGTCGAGCTGCGCGGTGCCCATCTCGTTGGCCTTGCCGTGGTGGAGGTCGAGCAGCAACAGACCACATGCCGCGTCGAACGACGGGTGCAGGGCTTCGATGGCGTCGAGGTCCATGGGGCGGGGACCTAACAAGGATCCACGAGCTTGGAAAGGTCCTCGGGGCGGTCCAGGTTGTCGAGGACCGCGGGGTCGTCCACGGGCACGAAACGGCGGGCCGGCGCGACGTCCGGGCGGCGCAGCAGGTCGCGCAAGGTGCCCGTCGCCGGCGCCGTGCGGGCTTCGTCGGCGACCCAGGCCGGCAGCAACACCGGGTGCCCGTGCCGCCCGTCGCGGATCGGCTGGACGACGGCGCGGGCGTCTTGGCGGTGGGCGTGAAGCAGCGCGGCCAGGGTGTCCGGACGCAGGTGCGGCCGATCCACCGTGAGCACGAGGACGGCGCTGCCGGCGGCGACGGCGTGCAGGCCGGTCTGAAGGCTCGAAAACGGTCCCCTTCGCCAGTGCGGGTTGTGGCGCACGACGAGCCCGGCGAGGCCCTCCACGTCGGCCGGCGGGGGGCTTGCACCCCAGACCAGGACGATCGGAGCCAGGGCGCAGGCCCGTGCGCGGTCGCAGACGTGGCGCGCGAAGGAGCGTCCCCGCCAGGGGATCGCGATCTTCGGCCGCCCCATCCGGCGGGATGCCCCCGCGCCGAGGACGATCGCGGCCGGCGGGGTCATGGCGCCCGGGCGGATCCGTCCGCGGCGGGGGGCGGATGCTCGTCGAGGATGCGATCGAATGCCTCGCGCAGGGCCTCGACGTAGGAGCGCGGCGGAAACAGGGACGCCTTGGGGACGCGCACGCGCAGGGCGCCCCGATCGTCCTCCACCACGGCCCCGATCCCCACGGCGAGCCGCTCGTCGCGGGCGGCCAGGGACCGGGCCATCTTCTCCAGCGTCTTGCGGCGCGCCCCGTCGCGGGTGTTCCCCGCCTCGGCGTACAGCGAAAGGCGCAGGAGCGTCTCGAGCTCGAGGCCCACGCACACCTGGCAGCCGCCGTCGGCCCGGGCCAGGGCGAGCGCCGACGCCGGGGCCCCGCCCTTCTTGCCCGCCAGGGCCCGACCCAGCCGGCCACCGAGGGCGCGGCTTCCGGCGCCGATCGCCACCAGGAGATAGCGATCCTGCGTCCACGCCGCGACCTCGGCGCGCCCCTTGCGGAAGAAGGGAGCCAGCGGCAAGTGCTCGACGTCGGCGTCCTTTGGAGCGGTCACGGACAACAGGTCGGCCTTCGTCTTGCCCACGCGCACGCCGTCGTGCGCAAGGCGGGCCTTGATCCGCGCCTTGGCGTCCCCACCCACCAGGTCGTTTTGTGCGCGGGCCAGCTCGTCGAACAGTTCGAGCAGGCCGCGCGCCTCGGCCCGCGCCTTGGCCTCGTCGGACACGCCCACGGCCAGCAACACGGTGGCCTCGTGTTTTTCGTCGAAGAACAGGGCCATGAGGGCGCGGCCCGACGCCAGAGACGCGAGCGCGCGCAGGCGCTCGAGCCCCTTGCGGGCGAGGGACCCGAACGGCTCGGGCAGCTCGTCGATCGGCAGCGCGGCCATCATCGGTTCGAGGGCCTTGGCGGCCTCGGCCACGGACACCTCGACCGCGACCGCCGGCTCGTAGGGGAACGCGGCCTCCAGGGGCGAGGGATCCTTCATCGCGGGGCCGAGCGGGTCGAGGCCGAGGTCCTCGAACGGAGCCTTCGCACCGAACCAAAGCCGAAGATCGCGGTCGGGCCCCAGGTCGGCGGCGCCCGCCACCTGGGTCGTCTCGCGCAGCACTCGGGCGAGCTTCTCGGCGCGCGGATCGCCCTCGCGCAGGCCCAGCAGCGGCGCCGGATCCAGGTCGGCCGGCGGGAGGTTCGAAAGACTCGCGTGGATCCGAAAACGCGGCTCGGGGTTCGTTGGCAGCGCCTTGGCGCGATCCAGCTCGCGTTCGGCCGAGGCGATCTCCACGGCGTCGTGCTGCTCGCGCAGGACAAAGCGGTCGTCGCCGCTTACGACCTCGAACAGCCCGCCGCCAAGATCGCGCGGCGCCAGGGAGGACGGCAGGCCCTGGAGGAACCCGCGTGCGTCCGTGACGGCGATCCGGGCGGCGAATCGGTACGGCGCCGGCGCCACGTCGCGGTCGTCCGGATGGGGGTAGGAGAAGACGGTCTCGTGGACCCCGTCGTAGTCGAGGGCGGCGCCCAGGGACGGTCCGGCCCCGAGGGAAAGCAGCAGCGACTCGAACTCGGCGCGCCCGTCCGGCGGGGAGGCCGGGGCGTGCTCGAACCACACCGAAAAGGGCGCCCACGTGTCGAGCAGGGCGCCGAGGGACTCGATCCGCACGTCCACGTCGGTCCAGGCCACCGGACGCTCGACCTCGACGGGCTGGATCGGCCGCTGGCCGGCGGCCTCGTTGGCGGCGGGCGCCTTCGGGGGCGGTGACGGTTTCTTGGGGGAACACGCGAAGGCGCAGCACGCCGCGATCCCGGCCATCGAAGACGAGCGAAGGATGGACATCGCGGCGAGGATACCAGGCACCGCAGGCCGTGACCGTCCGGGGGCGCGCGGCCGTGCCGGGGCCTGCCCGCGAAACGGTGAGCGGGTCAACCCGGGGCGTTCGCGGAGTCGCCGGCGAGGGCGCGGGCCAGGGCCGTCTCCACGCACGACAGGGTCGGGACCGTGCGGCCGTATCGCACGGCCAGCAGCTCGGCGGCGATCGAGATCGCGATCTCGCCGGGGCCGTCGCCGCCCACGTCCGCGCCCACGGGCGCGCGCACGTGCGAGAAGGAGGGCACGGGGCGACCGAGGGCGCGGCGGCGCTCGACGATGCGCCGGACGATCCGGTGGACCTTGCGCCGGCTGCCGATCATCCCGAGGTAGGCAAGCGGGCGGTCGAGCAGGGCGTCGAGGGCCCGTTCGTCGCGCGCGTGATCGCGGGTGACGACGAGTGCGAAGTCGTCCGGCCGCAGGTCGCCGAGGGCCTCGGCCAGCTCGTCGGCGTCCGCGGCCCGGCGATCGCAGTCGTGGAGGTCGGGCGAGGCCAGGGCGTGCTCGCGGTCGTCCACGACGACGACGTTCCAACCGGCCAGCCGCATCGCCCGGGCCACGGCGCGACCGACGTGCCCGGCGCCGATCACCACCAGCCGCGGCGCCGCGGCGACCGGCTCGACGAAGATCTCCATGGCGCCGCCGCAGCACATGCCCAGGTCGCGCACGAGGTGGAGGGAAAGGCGCGTGGGGACCCGGCGGGCGAGCACCTGGCGGCAGGCCTCCAGGACGCGGGCCTCGAGGGCGCCGCCCCCCACCGTGCCGAAGATCCGCCCATCCTCGTCGAGCAGGAGCTTGGCGCCGACGATCTGGGGGGCCGACCCCGAACGGCCCACCACCGTGGCGAGGGCGGCCGGGCCGGGGATCCGACCCGCGGCGACGTCCGCGGCGCGGGCCAGCACCGCGGCCGGGTCGGCGGACACGGGGGGCGGGGCGCGGTCGTCGTCGCCGGGGGCCATCGGGATGCAAGATAGCAGCTCGGCCGCGGTGGCTTCGTGGTAGGGTCGGCCGCGGAGGTGCTCCATGGCCCATCGACGCATCGTGGAAGGTCTGCTCGTTTCCTCCTTCGTCCTCGCCGCGTGCGGGGACCGCGGCTCGACCATCGAGCAGGCGATGATGGCGCCCGACCCGAAGGCGGCCGGGGCGAAGAAGGAGGAGAAGAAGGCCGAGCCCAAGGCCCCGAAGCGGCCGGCGCAGACCCCCGAGGAGCGCCGCGCGGCGCTCAAGGCGCTGGGGATCAAGCCCAAGGAGGAGATCGCGGCCGAAAACGCCGCCATGTTCGAGAAGGGGGCGCGCGAGTACGTCAAGCGCCGGCTGCCCCAGTACCGCAAGCTCCTCGACGACCTCGAAAAGCAGGTGGGCGACCTGGAGAAGGCCGCGGACCGCTGGCGGCGGGCGAACAACCCGGAATCCGCCTATGCGCGCTTCTCGAAGCGGTTCGAGAAGTGGAAGAAGGCCTTCGACAAACGCTACGACGAGCTGACGGGGCACGGGGTCGAGGGCGGCAACACGCAGGCGATCCTCGGCAAGACGGTCCGCACCTTCCAGCGGGCGGCGGAGGTGCTCGGGCCCAAGATCGGCAACGACCCCGAGTTCGAGGCGATGCTGGCCGAGGTGCGCGAGGGGATTGCGAAGGTGCGCAAGGCCCTCGACGACATCGAGAAGGACACCTCCCTCGACGCCGGGA
>JALSIN010000041.1 GCA_026989935.1 Polyangiaceae bacterium
CCCCTGGGTCCCGGCGGGGTCTGCACCGGCGCCCCCACGCTGTTCGGCCTGGCGGAGATGCTCGTCTTTTTGGGGATCCTGGTCCTCGCCCTCGGCTACGTCCTTCGCAAACGCGCCCTCGACTGGGCCTAGCGCTCCCTCTCCCGCCCACGCGAGGTTCGGCATGAATCAACCGGCATCGTACATCCCGACCAAGCTGCAAGAAGCCGTCAACTGGGCGCAAAAGTACAGCCTGTTCACGTACCCGTTCGCCACGGCCTGCTGTGCGATGGAATTCATGTCCACGCTGGGCCCACGGTACGACCTGGCGCGGTTCGGGGCCGAGTTTCCGCGGTTTTCGCCCCGGCAGGCCGACCTGCTCATCGTCATCGGGACCATCGTCGAGCGCCAGGCCCCGGTCCTGCGGCGCGTCTACGACCAGATGGCCGACCCCAAGTGGGTCATGGCCTTCGGCGTGTGCGCGTCCACCGGCGGTTTCTACCAGAACTACACGGTCACCCCCGGCGCGGACCAGGTCATTCCGGTGGACGTGTACGTCCCCGGCTGCCCGCCGCGGCCCGAGCAGGTCATGGACGGCCTGATGGCGCTGATGAACCGCATCCAGGACCACCGCGGCAACGTGCAGCGCGAGCTCGGCCCCACCGCGACCGCCACGCCGGTGCTCGACCGCCGCCGCCTGCCCGTGCTGCCCGACGGGACGAGCATGGTGCTCGACAAGGCCCAGCGGATGCCCAAGGACGGGAAGGTGCGCTGACCATGGCCCAAGCCGTACTCGACGTCCTCTCGAAGACGATCCCCGACGCCCTCGTCGAGCTGGGCAGCTACCTGGGCGACGAGATCGCCCTCGTGCGGCGCGACCGGGTCCACGACGTGCTCGCCGTGCTGCGAGACCACGACGAGACGAAGATGGACATGCTGGTGGATCTTACGGTCGTGGACTACCTGGGCCAATCGCCGCGGTTCGAGGTGGTCTATCACCTGCGCAGCACGGCCTTCGGACACCGGGTGCGCGTCAAGGCGGGCGTGCCCGAGGACGACCCGGTCATCGCCAGCGCGACGGACCTGTGGAAGGCGGCCAACTGGGCCGAACGCGAGGCGTGGGACCTCTACGGCGTGCGCTTCGAGGGCCACCCCGACCTGCGCCGGATCCTGATGTACGCGGCCTTCGAGGGCCACCCCCTGCGCAAGGACTACCCCCAAAACGCCCGCCAGCCCCTGGTGCGCCGCCCCGACGCACCGGCGACGGACGCGCTGACCACCACGCTGCGCATGCACAGCCACGACCGACGAGTGGAGTAACCCGTGATCGGCGATCCCACCGCAACGATCTCTCCGTACGATCCAGACCAGGAGGCGCCGGGTACGATCCCCCTGCCGCCCTCCCTGCAGGTCTACGCCGACGAGCCCGAGCGCCTGCCCACGGACGAGCTCATCGTCAACATGGGGCCGTCCCACCCGGCCATGCACGGCACCGTCCGCGTGGTGCTGCGCCTCGACGGGGAGCTCATCAAGGACGCGGACGTGCAGGTGGGCTACCTGCACCGCGGCTTCGAAAAGGAGTGCGAGTCCGCCACGTACACCCAGGTCTTCCCCTACGTGGATCGCCTGAACTACGTGTCGGCGATGCTCAACAACGTCGGGTACGCGATGGCGGTGGAGAAGCTCCTGGGGATCACGAACGAGATCCCCGAGCGGGCCGAGTACATCCGGGTCATCGTCGGCGAGCTTAGTCGGATAAGCGACCATCTTACGTGCATCGTGGCGTCGCTGGCGGAGCTTGGCGGGCTGACCACGTTCTTCTGGGGCAACCGCGCGCGCGAGCACGTCTGGGAGTTGCTCGAGGACGTCTCGGGCGCCCGCCTGACCTACAGCTACGCCCGCGTCGGCGGCGTGGCCTGGGATCTGACCCCCGACTTCGCCGAAAAGTGCCGCGCGAAGCTGCCGAAGATCGCCGACTACGTGGCCGACGTGCGCAAGCTCGTCGAGCGCAACCGGATCTTCCTCGACCGGATGGAGGGGGTGGGCGTGATCTCGAAGGAGGACGCGATCTCGTATGGCTTCACGGGCCCGTGCCTGCGCGCCTGCGGCGTGCCCTACGACGTGCGCAAGGACCACACCTACTCGGTGTACGACCACTTCGACTTCGACGTCCCCGTCGCCAGCGGCGGCGACAACCTCGCGCGCTACCTGGTGCGCGTCGAGGAGATCTACCAGAGCCTGTCCATCATCGAGCAAGCGCTCGCTCAGATCCCACCCGGCCCGATCATCGTGGACGACCCGGCCGTCGCCCTGCCCGCCAAGCGGGAGGTCTACAACACCATCGAGGGCATGATCGCCCACTTCAAGCACGTCATGGAGGGGCTTCGCGTGCCTGCGGGCGAGGGCTACAGCTACACCGAGGCGGCCAACGGCGAGCTCGGCTTCTTCATCGTCAGCGACGGCTCCGGGCGCCCGTACAAGTGCCGCTGCCGCCCGCCGTGCTTCTACATCACGTCCGCCCTGCGCGACATGATCGTCGGCGCGAACGTCGCGGACGTCGTCCCCATCTTCGGCTCGATCAACATGATCGGCGGCGAGTGCGACCGCTGACGGATCCTCGAACGCCCATGACCGACCAAGCCCCTGCCCGCCCCGACACGAGCCCTTCGGCCGTACGCACCGACGCGCCGCCCCACGCCGCCGAACTGCCCCCGGCCCGCGTGGCGCCGGCCGAGCATCCCTTCAGCCCGAAGGCCGCGGCGCCCCACACGGACCGGTTCGCGCCCCCCGCCCCGCCGAACGTACCGGCCGAGCCCGTGCCCGGTTGCGAGACGGTCACGCTGACCATCGACGGCGCGTCCGTCACCGTCCGCAAGGGCACGAACGTGCTGGAGGCGGCCAAGCTCCTGGGCAAGGACATCTCCCACTTCTGCTACCACCCCGGGCTTTCGGTGGCGGCCTCCTGCCGGCAGTGCCTGGTGGAGATCGAAAAGGCGCCGAAGCTGACCCCTTCGTGCCAGGCCATCGTGGCCGACGGCATGGTGGTGCACACCGAGTCGCCGCGCGTGCAGGAAGCGCGCCGGCAGATGCTCGAGTTTACGCTCAAGAACCATCCCATCGACTGCCCGATCTGCGACAAGGCGGGCGAGTGCATCCTGCAGCGCCACTACATGGACCACGATCACCGCCTGTCGCGCGTGGACGTGCCCAAGGTGCGCAAGGCCAAGCACAAGGACATCGGCCGCGAGATCGTGCTCGACCAGGAGCGTTGCATCCTGTGCAGCCGGTGCGTGCGCTTTTGCGAGGAGATCCCGAAGACCGCGGAGCTCGGGATGATGTTCCGCGGCGACCGGGAGGTGCTCGACATCGACGAAGGCCGCCGCCTCGACAACCCCTACTCCATGAACGTGGTGGACATCTGCCCGGTGGGCGCCCTGACCGCCAAGGACTTTCGCTTCAAGTCCCGGGTATGGGAGCTGCACGCGACCCCCACCACGTGCAACGGCTGCGCCACCGGGTGCGCCGTCGAGCTGCAGCACAAGCAGACCCGCCCCTACCGCGTGGTGCCCCGCCTCGATCCAGACGTCAACAGCTACTGGATGTGCGACCACGGCCGGATGATCTACAAGGAACTCGACCCGGCGCTTCGGGTGGAGCACGCGGTCGTCGATGGCGAACCGGCGCCCCTGTCCGAGGCCATCGCCGAGGCCGCGCGCCGTCTTTCCGGCAAACGCTGCGCCGTGGTCTTCAGTGCGGTGGAGACGACCGAGGCGAACCTGGCGCTCGCCGAGGTGGCCCGGCGCCTGGGCGCGACCGCGTTTTTGGCCCGACGGCCGGAGGGCGAGGGAGACGACATCCTGCGCGACGTGGACGCGAACCCGAACCTGCGAGGGGCCCGCCTGGCGGCTCCGGATGCCTCCGACCACATGGACCAGCTCGCACTGGAGATCGCGGGCGCCGCCTACGAGGGCGTGGTCTTCCTCGGAGGCCTGGCCCCGCTGTCGGACGTGGCGCGCGCCCGTCTGGGTTCGCTGGCCTCGGTGTGCATCACGGACCGGCGCTCGTCGCTTTCCGAGGCCTGCGCGATCACCCTTCCGGCGGCGAGCTGGGCGGAGATCGTCGGCAGCTACATCAACCGCCAGGACCGCCTGCGTGTGATCCGACCGGCCTTCGGGCCCCTGGCCGACCGCCGCCATCCGGCCGACCTGCTGCACCACCTTTCGCTGGCCCTCGGGGCGGAGGACGCCCCGGATGCGCGCGCGCTCGCGCGCAAGATGGCCGAGACCTACGACAGCGACGAGCTGCGCCGCCTGCTCGACGCCGCCGAGGACGTCCGCCCGCCCCTGCTTCGCTGGGCCCACATGCGCGGGTAGGCCCCCGCCCCCGAACCGTCCCACTGCCATCATGCCCACCGCTTCCCACCGACGCTTGCACGGCCCCCGAGCCCCCGTCGCGGCGCTCGTCGGGCTCCTCGTGTTCTTCGTGGCCCTCGTCCTGCCGGGCGCCGTTCTGGCAGCGCCCGCGGGGCTTCACTTCGAGCCGGCCCGCCTCGTCTACCACCCGAGCACCGAGCGGCTCGAGGCGACCCTCGTCAACGACTCGGACGCGCCGGTCCAGGTGGAGGCTCTCGGGCTCTCCGGCCCCCACCGCCACGCCTTCGCGGTGGTCGAGGGCGGCGACGCCGGCCCGATCCCACCCGGCGGCCGCCGCACGATCGCCATCAAGGTTTCGCGCTCGGCCTTCGAGGGGCTCGACGAGGCGACCGGGCGCAGGACCGGGACCTTCCGGGAGGGGCGGGCGCGCCTTCGGATCGAGGCCACCGAGCCGGACGGGCGGCTGGACCTCTCGCTGCCCCTGCGGTTCGAAGACCCGTCCTGGGTACACGCCTACCTGGTGCCGGCCCTCGTCAAGGTCCTGGTCCTCGTGATGCTCTTCATCATGCCGCTGGCCTCCCTGCTGACCTGGCTCGAGCGCAAGCAAAGCGCCATGATGCAGGACCGGGTCGGCCCGAACATGGCGGGGATCCCGCTGTTCGGCAAGCGGATCCGCCTGTGGGGGCTGCTGCACATCGCGGCCGACGGCCTCAAGATGCTGTTCAAGGAGGACCTCGTACCCGCCCGGGTGCACAGGGCCCTCTACAACCTCGCACCGTTCCTGGCCTTCGTACCGGCGCTGGCGGTGTTCGCCATCGTGCCCTTCGGCGACGGGCTGTGCTACGGCCAGCTCGGGGACGTCCTCACCCAGGCGGACGTGGACCAGTGCGCCGCGGGCCGCGGGGGCACCCCGTTGCAGGTGGCCCGGATCGACGTAGGGCTGCTGTTCTACTTCGCCATCGCCTCGCTCGCCAGCTACGGCACCACCCTGGCCGGCTGGGCGAGCTACAACAAGTGGGCGATGCTCGGGGGGCTGAGGGCCTCGGCGCAGATGATCTCCTACGAGGTGGCCATCGGCCTGTCCATCGTGGGGGCCCTGTTGTGCTTCGGCACCCTCGAACCCCATGCCATCGTGCGCGCCCAGCAGGAGACCTACTGGGGGGTCGTCCTGCAGCCGCTGGGCTTTCTCCTGTTCTTCGTCGCGGCCATGGCGGAGACCAAGCGCACACCCTTCGACCTGCCGGAGGGTGAGTCGGAGATCGTGGGCTACTTCCTGGAGTACTCGGGGATGCGCTTCGGCCTGTTCTTCCTGGGCGAGTTCGTGGAGATCGTCTTCATGTCGGCGATGGTCGCCACCTTGTTCCTGGGCGGGTGGACGCTGCCGCTGGACATGTTCGGAGCCTCGGGCTTTACGAGCCCGCTATGGGCCCAGCTCTTCTTCGCGGGCGCCGGCGCCCTGCTGGTGCTGACGGGCGTGGCGGCCCTTCGCGCGAGCCCCCACGCGGAGATCGTCGGCGTCGTCTTGACCCTCGTGGGCGCGGTCCACGTGGCCCTGGCCGCCTGGTCGATGTTCACCGGCTGGGGCACGGCCTTGCCCCACGGCCTCGTGATCGTCGTCGGGATGGTCACCTGGGGCGTCAAGGTGGC
>JALSIN010000042.1 GCA_026989935.1 Polyangiaceae bacterium
CAAGGGCGTTGTAGCGGCGGTACGCCAGGTAGACCGGCCCCACCGCCACGTCCTCGTCGTAGATCGCGCCGGCGAAGTAGCCCCAATAGGGGTCGAACGCGAACACGGCCGGGTCCCGGTACAGCCGGACCAGTGCGACCAGGGTCGAAAGAGCGAAGAGCGCGAAACCGATCCAGCGGGCGCGCTTCGGGTACGGTGTGGTCATGGCGGCCAGCGCCCCGGTCCACCAGCCGACGATCGCCGAGGCGCCGGCGCCGGCGGCGAACAGGGCCAACCCACCCCAGGGATCGCACACGCGCTGCCAGAGCCATGCCGTCGCCAGACCCGCAACCGCGGCCCCCCACGATCGCAGCGGGCCGACGAGGGAACGGACGACCAGCGCGTCCGGGCCCGCGTCGGGGGCGTCGCGTAGTGCCGCAACGTCCGCCACCCCCCGCCCGATCCCGAGCAGCGCGAGGAACGGGGCGAACAGCAGGGAACTTTCGTAGCCCCAAACGCCCACGAGTGGGATGGGCGCCAGCGCGACCGCCAGCACGAAGGCCGAAAGGGGGCCGGGGTGTCGGCGTAGGAGGGCCGCTCCGCGGCGCAGCACGTTCTCGGCCGGCATGGGCGGCAGTATAGGGGGCGGTCGCGTCTTGGCGGGGGCCAGTTCGGCGCGTCGAGCGCCCATGGGCACGGCGACCGATCAAAAAGACGCGCCCGGGGCGCTGGACCGCCGGGCGCGTGGGGTTGGGACGTGCGCGCTACCGAAGGAGGTTGAGCGCGACCTGGGGTCCCTGGTTGGCCTGCGCCAGCATTGCCGTGCCCGCCTGCACCAGGATCTGCTGCTTGGTGAGGTTCGCCGTCTCGGCCGCCACGTCCACGTCCACGATGCGGGAGTTGGCCGCGGCGAGGTTCGTGGCGTAGGTCTCGAGGTTCGACATCGTCACCTGCAGCCGGTTCTGCGCCGCACCGAGCGTGGCGCGTCGACTCGCAAGGCTATCGATGGCGGCGTCGAGGGCGCTGATCGCGGCCGAAGCCTTGGTCCCGGTGGACACCGTCTCGGCGTTGATGCCCAGGGCCGTGGTGCCCGTCGTCAGGATCGAGACGGTGATCTGGTCGTTCCCGGTGTTGCCTGCGCCCACCTGGAAGGAGATCCCCGCGACCTGGCTGCCGTCGATGAGCTGGACGCCGTTGAATTCCGTCGTCGCGGCGATGCGGTCGATCTCCGACTTGAGGTCCGAGAACTCCTGGTTCAGGTAGGAGCGCTGGCCCGTGTTCAGCGTACCATTGGCCGCCTGGACGGCGAGCTCCCGCATCCGCCCCAACATGTTCCCGATCTCCTTGAGAGCGCCGTCGGCGACCTGGATGAGGCTGACGCCGTCGTTGGCGTTGCGCCGGGCCTGGTTGAGGCTGCGGATCTTGGCCTTGAACGATTCGGAGATCGCAAGGCCTGCGGCGTCGTCGGCTGCGGACTGCACCCGAAGGCCGGAGGACAAGCGACTCATGCTCTTCGACAACGCCATCGTTGCCTTTCCGAGCGACTGCTGGGCGAACATCGAGGTGACGTTCGTGTTGACGCTAAGTGCCATGGTGGTGTTCCCTTTCTTGGGAGGATGGAGCCGGCAGGCTCCGTGGGCTCCTTGCCCGTTCGTGTCGTGGGGGCCTTTGGGGCCACCCGCGGACTCCCCCGGCGCCCTGCGGGTGGGGTGATGTCAAGTCATGAAACCTTCGGCCGTTCGGGCTACCGCAGGAGGTTCAGGGCCACCTGCGGCGCCTGGTTCGCCTGTGCGAGCATGGCCGCACCCGCCTGGACCAGGATGTTGTTGCGGGTCATGTCGGCCGTTTCGGCGGCGACGTCCACGTCCACGATGCGGGAGTTGGCCGCCGCCAGGTTCGTGCGGTAGGTTTCGAGGTTGGACATCGTGACCTGCAACCGGTTCTGGGTGGCGCCGAGCGTGGCGCGGCGGCTGGAGATGTCCTTGATGGCCGAGTCGAGGTTCGCGATGGCTGTGCCGGCGCCGGCGAAGGTGGAGATCGTGTCGCCGTTGAAGCCCAGCGCCGTGCTGGTGCTCGTGAGGATCGAGACCGTGATCGTGTCGTTCGTGGTGTTGCCGGCGCCCACCTGGAACGTGATGCCGCCGGCCTGGCTGCCGTCGATGAGCTGGACGCCGTTGAACTCCGTGGTGGCGACCACCCGGTCGATTTCCGCGCGCAACTCGGAGAACTCGTCGTTGAGGTACTTGCGCTGATCGTCGTTGAGGGTGCCGTTGCGCGCCTGCACGGCGAGTTCGCGCATGCGGCCGAGCATGCTGCTTACCTCCTTGAGGGCGCCGTCGGCCACCTGGATGAGGCTGACGCCGTCGTTGGCGTTGCGGCGGGCCTGCTCCAGGGAGCGGATCTTGGCCTTGAAGGACTCGGAGATCGCCAGGCCCGCGGCGTCGTCGGCGGCGGACCGGACACGCAGGCCGCTCGACAGCTTGGAGTAGTTCTCGGACAGGGCGGCGTTGGCGCGGTTGAAGTTGGTTTGGGCTTCGAGGGCGGCGAGGTTCGTGTTGACGGTGAGCATGGGTCGTGGTCGTTTCGGATTCGTGGAAGGATGGGGGGATCTCGCGCGGGGCGAGTGGCTGTGGGGCGTACGCGGTGGGGACGTCGGTTGGGGCTGGGCCTCGCAATGCGTCCCCGGCGTCGTGTCTCGCAGGACGGGCGTGCCGGTTTACGGCGTGGGTCGGCGCGAGACGCCGGTCGGGTCGAGGGAGCGCCCGAAAACCACGGGCGGCCGCGAGCGCGTCACGCGGTGGGCGGACGGCTCGAACGGCGGTGATTCGGGGCGCGGCGGTTGCTTGCTTGTTCGTGCATGTGGTTCCTCCGTGGAAGCCCCTTCCTTTGGAAGGGGGGCCGACATGGCCGGGGTCGAAGCGCGCCGGCGGGGCCGGCGGCGCGGTGCATGGGGCACATCGACGGGGGCTCCCTCGGCTTGAGGGGCCGAGGAAAAAAATCGGCGCCCCCTCGGGGGGAGGGGGCGCCAGGGGCGGTCAGCGGGCGGTGGGGGCGTCAGCCCTGGAGGAGGCTCAAAGCCAGCGAGGGGATCTGGTTGGCTTGGGCGAGGACGGCCGCCCCGGACTGCATGAGGATCTGGTTTTGGGCCAGCCGTGCGGTCTCCTCGGCCACGTCCACGTCGCGGATGCGGGAGTTGGCGGCACTGATGTTGGTGCTCATGGTGTCGATGTTGTTGATCGCCATCTGCAGGCGATTTTGCGCGGCACCGAGGGTCGCGCGCTGGGAGGAAAGCGCCTGCAGCGCGGTGTCGAGCACGGACAGGGCCGCGCGGGCGTCACTGCTGGTCGTCAAGGCGATGGCGGTGATCCCCAGGGCCGAAGGGGACATCGTGGCGAGTTGCACGCTGATCTGTTGCGCTGGATCGCCGCCAAGGTCCACTTGGAACGTCAGGGCGGAAGCCGTCGTGGCGAACGATCCCGAAAGGAGCGTTAGGCCGTTGAATTCCGCCGTGTTGCCGATTCGGGTGATCTCATCACGAAGCTCGTCGAATTCGGTCTGGAGGAACGCCTTTTGCGACGTGGCGACGGTGTCGGTGGCGGCCTGGACGGCGAGTTCGCGCATGCGGATCAGGATGTTCGAGACCTCCGACAAGGCGCCCTCCGCCGTCTGGATGAGGCTGATCCCGTCGTTTGCATTGCGCTTGAGTTGTGCGAGCGAGCGGATGTTCGCGCGGAACTTCTCCGAGATCGCAAGTCCCGCGGCATCGTCGCCGGCCGAGTTGATACGCAGGCCGGAGGCGAGCTTTCGCATGTTGTCTTCGACGCGCGTCGTGGTCTGTCCGAGCTTGGTGCTCGCGGTGAGGGATGCAATGTTGGTTCGCAGGGAGATCGCCATGGCGGATCCTCTTTCGTGTGGGTGGAGGTGGGCCGTTCGTGGCCCGGCGAGTGCCGTGTCAGCCGGTGATCAGGCGGCGCAGCTCGCGGCGTCGCCTGCGGGGATCGGGTTCGGTCCGGGGCCGGCTCGCGGTGTCGTGGTGGAGCACGGTCGTTCCGTCATGACTTGCACGAGCCGTGCCATCTCATCGATCTGCGCGCCGATGGGCCCTTCGAGCGCGCGCAGGAGGTCCGTCGTGGAAAACGTCCCCCGGGCGAGGAGGTCGTCGAGCGGAAGGTGGATCGGGTCGGCGGCGAGGGTGGCCGCCGCCATCTGCTCGCGGATCCGGCCGAGCAGGCGCGTGAGCCGTTGCGCCTGGCGCGGCGACAGGGCGAGGTCGGCGTCCCGTCCTCCACGCAGCGTTCGCAGGGCGCGGCGCACGGTGCGTTCCGTCCGCCGGACGAGATCGATCTCCTGGCGGACCGCGGCGATGATGGCCTCACGGGTGGTGGCTGGTGCTTCGGCTCGGGCGAGCAGCCGTGGCCGGGGGTCGCTTGCTCGGTCGAGCCCGAGATGGCGCCAGCGCGCCACGACCTCCGCCAGGGGCCGCTCTTCCCAGTTGGGGATCTGTGCCCCCCCCTCGGAGGCGTTGATGCACGAGATGCCCTGCCGGGCCAGATAGGCGCCGTTCCATGCGTACCAATCGCGGAACATCATGAAGTCGCGGGTGGTCGGCACCGTGCCGGCGCCACCGTAGGCGGGCACATCGAAGCATGGGCGCGAATGCGGAACCATCGTGGGCGCCGCCTCGCCCATCGAACGCTCGATGGCCGCCTTGCGTTCCGTGTTGTGCATCGACAACTCGCTTCCCCGGGTCTCGATCTGGATGTCCTCGAAGATCGTTCCCTTCGCGTACATGCGCCCGTCGGGGTAGGCGAGGTCTTGCCCCACCAAGACGATCTCGGGCGCGCCGAGCCGGTAGGCGAGGGCCGTGGCGGCATTGGCCACGCAAAACCCGCCGCTTAGCCGAATCCCGGGGGCCAGACGCTCGGCGAACAGGGACATCGACGCGTTGTCGAGGGCCATGGCAACGATGCGCGCGGCGGGCAGACGCCAAAGAGCAGGATGGGCCGATAGCTCCAGGAACAGGGGGAGACGCCGGAGGAACGGGAGGTCGGCCAACTGCGGCGAGACGTCGAGGGACTCGACGCACACGACCGCCGTCGGCTCGATGCCGGCGCGTGCGAGGGCGCCGGCCGCCGTGTTCACCGCCAGGATCGCAACGCCCCGCGGGACGCGTGCCAGGTGCTCGATGTTGCGATCGAGGCTCGGTCCGGCCGCCACGACGATGGCGGGGCGGCCGCAGAGGGCGTGGGCCATCTGGCCGATCCCGGCAGCCTCGGCCAGCCGCGGCAGGTTCTCCAGAAAGCTGCGCCGCCAGCCGTCCAGACGGATCCGGCGCGTGCGTTGCACGATGCGTGTGCGGTCGAGGGCCTCTTTGACGATCCGAGCCGCCTGCCCGAACGCGGAGGGATCCGTACGCTCGCTTGGCGGCCAGCGAACCAGGGTCACCTTTTTGTGCGCGTGCAGGCTCTGGTGGAGGAACTGCTTGAGGGACAGCTCGCACGGCAGCACGAACACATTGTCCGGGATCGGGCCGTGTGTGAGCCCCACCCGCAGGACGGCCCGGTTCGGTTCGAACACGCCCACCCGTCCGCGCGGCATGCGACGGGCGATGGCGCGGGCGACGTGGCCGCTGCCGTACCCGAACAGGATCGCGACGTCCATCTCTTCGAGCGGCAGACCGGCCACGTGCCGGCGGGCCTCGCCGAGGGGATCGCGCCGGCTGTGCAGGGCCCGCCCGCCGAGGCAGACCACCTTCGTCCCTCCGCTGGTTTCCGCAACCGTCACTGGCTCCGCCTCGCCGGTCGCCTCGGCCGCCGAGGGGCCGTCCGGAGAGAAGCGGAAGGCGCGGCGCAACGCACAGGGCGGGGCACGAACGGTCATGTCGGGGCGAGTGCTGCAATCCATGGGCCATGCGCTGGTCCGCCCGCTTCCGGCGAGGTCGGGCCCCTTCGGGCCGTCCGAGGCCACACCCAAGGCATTTGACAGCGCCGACTGGGGGACGTGTGCA
>JALSIN010000043.1 GCA_026989935.1 Polyangiaceae bacterium
GAGCGCTGGATGCACCGAGTCGCCGCGGTGTCCGTACCGGTGCCGGTGCGCGTCCCCGTCCCCGTCCCCGTACGCCGGAGCGCGTCGCTGTCCCCGTCCCCGTCCCCGTAACCACCAGCGCTGGATGCACCGAGCCGCCGCGGTGCCGGTGCCGGTGCCGGTGCGCGTCGCTGTCCCCGTCCCCGTACACCGGAGCGCTGGATGCCCCGAGCCGCCGCGGTGTCGGTGCCGGTGCCGGTGCGCGTCGCTGTTCCGGTCCCCGTCCACCGGAGCGATGGAGGCACCGCCGAACGGGGTCGGGAACGGGAACGCGTACGGGTTCGGCCACGGTCACCGACACGGCCACGGGCGCCCGTCCCGGTCCCGGTGCTGTCCCCGTCCCTGTAAACCGGAGCGTTGGATGCACCGAACCGCCGCCGTGTCGGTGCCGGTGCCGGTGCGCGTCCCCGTCCCCGTCCCCGTCCACCGGAGCGCTGGATGCCCCGAGCCGCCGCGGTGTCCGTACCGGTGCCGGTGCGCGTCGCCGTCCCCGTCCCTGTAAACCGGAGCGCTGGATGCCCCGAGCCGCCGCGGTGTCCGTGCCGGTGCCGGTGCGCGTTCCTGTTCCCGTACGGCGCAGCACTGGACACACCGGTCCGCCTCGGGGTCCGTGCCAGTTCCCGCGTGCGTCGGTGTTGCGGTGCGGCGATCGCGGAGGAGGTGGTGTCCGGCCGGAAGAAACGCCTGGCGCGCGGCCCCGGGCGGCGGCATTGGGCGATCCGGTCGGTCCGGTCGCACGCCTGGACAAGAAACGCCTGGCGCGCGGGCCCGGGCGGCGGCATAGGGGCCGGGTGGGCCCGCCTGCAGCATCGCGGCGCTCGTTCGGCCGTGCCGTGCTCGTGTCCACCGCTTCGAGCGCCGCGGTGCTGTGCCTTGCGCTCGCCAACAACGTGGCGCTCGCGCGCCGCGCCGGGGCGGACGGCCGCGGGGTCTACGCCCTGGCGACGGCCGCCCTGCTGCTGGCGTGGCCCGTCGTCACCGCCGGCACGCCGGTGGCGATCGTCCGCTTCCTCGGGCGCAAGATGGACCCCCGGGCAGTGCGCGGGCTGGGGCTCGTGCTCCTCGCCGGGGCGACCTGCGTGTTCGGAGCGCTGGCACTGGCCCGACAGTTCGTGCCCGGTCCGTGGGGGGGGCTCGGGCCCGAGGTGTGGGGCCTGCTGCTCGTCACCGTCCCACCGGCGGCCTACCACGAGTACGCACGCTTTACGTTCCTGGGGACGGGCGACCTGCGGCGCTTCAACGGGGTACACCTGTTGTCGATCGGGGCGCTGACCCTGGCGAACGCGACGCTGGCGACGCCCGACCCCACGCGCATCGTCGCGATCCTCGCGGCGGTTTGGTGGTCCGTCGCCGCCGTCGAGGTGGTCGCGCACCTGCGCGCCGGCGTGGCCCTCCCGCGGCGGTTCGAGGTGCGGGCGCTGCTTGCCTTCGGCCGCCGATCGGCGGTGGCGCGGCTTGCGGAGCTGGGGCTCGTGCGGGCCGACTATCTGCTGCTGCCCTTTCTGGTCGGTCTGGGGCCCGTGGGCGTCTACGCCATCGCCGACCAGGTGGCGCAGGCGCTGGCGTTCCTCGCGGTCACGGCCGGGCGGGTGCTGCAGCGGTTCGTGGCCTCGCAAGACGACGCCGCGGCGAGCGCGGCGCGGACGGCCCGGACCAGCCGCCTGTTCGTGGCCGTCGCCCTCGCGGTCGGGACGGCCGGTGCCCTCGGGGGCGCCTGGGGGTTCCCGGCGCTGTTCGGCGAGGCCTTCGCGGGGGCCTCGCTGGGTTTCGTGCTCCTGTTGCCGGCGCTCGTGGCGCGGGCGGTCGGTGCGGTGGTGGGCCCCTACCTCGAAGGCCTCGGGCACGCACAGCCGCCCGCCCGCGCGGCCGTGATCGCCCTGGCCGCCCAGCTTACCGCCCTCGTGCCGGCGGTGCTCCTGTTCGGCTGGTGGGGCGCCGCCGTCGTCAAGTCCGGTGCGTTCGTGCTGCAGGCGCTGCTTCTGGTGCGGGCCTGCCCCGCCGGGACGCGGGCCCTCGGCCTGTGGCGTCCCCGGCTCGAAGACCTCGCCGCGGCCTCGGCCGTCCTGCGCCGCCTCGCAGGCCCCCGCCCGAGCCCCGAGACGGAGGCGGCGCCGTGAGACCCCGCGCCACCCTCGACCTGCGGCTGGCCTCCGTGGCCGGCGGCCTGACGGCGCTGTTCCTGCTGGTGGGCCGGTGGTCGCCGGCGCGGCTGGCCGGCGGCCAGGCCCCGGAGATCGCCATGCCGCGCACCTGGGCGGCGGCGGGACTCGTCCTGCTGGCGCTGCTCGTGCCCGCGGGGCGCATCGGACGCCGCCCCCCCGGCGCGGGCTCGGTGGTCGGCCTGCTCGCGGTGCTGTTCGCCTGGCTCCTGGGCGCGACCCTCTACAGCCCGGACCCGGTCGGCGCGCTCCCCAAGGCCTACGAGGTGC
The DNA here is from genome assembly GCA_026989935.1 of Polyangiaceae bacterium. Taxonomy (GTDB): domain Bacteria; phylum Myxococcota_A; class Polyangia; order Nannocystales; family Nannocystaceae; genus J032. Next base: position 2,469 of record JALSIN010000043.1, read on the forward strand.
TCCTGCTCGGCGCCGTGGTCCTCGCCCTGGGGCGGATCGCCCGGTTCGTCCCCGCCCGCGCCCTGTCCGACGCCCTGTGGCGGGCGATGCTGGTCGTGACGGGGGCGCTCGCCCTGGTCGCGGCCGCCTCCGTCTCCACGCAGGGGGGCCGGCTGGCCGTGCTGGGCGGCGGGCCGAACGTGTTCGGGCGGAACATGGGGATCCTCGCGCTCATCGCCCTGGACCGCGCGCTGCGCGGCCGGCGGGCAGCGGTGTGGGGGGCGGTCGTGGTCGGCGCCGCGATGCTCACCGTGCTGTCGGGCTCACGGGGTGCGACGATCGCCACCGCCGCCGGGGCGCTCGTCCTGCTGTGGGTGGCGCGGGTCCCCCTGCGGCGGATCGTCGCCGTCGCGCTCGTCGTCGCGGCGGTCGTGGCGGTCGTGCTCGCCCACACGGAGGTGGGGCACCGGGCGGTGCGGTACGTGCAGGAGCGCATCGTGGTGCTCACGCTGCAGGAGCGCTACCTCAGCGGCCGGGAGTTCCTGTACCAGCGGGGCCTGGCCCTCGTCGCCGCGCACCCCGTCTCGGGCGGCGGCCTCGCGAGTTTTCGGCTGCTGGGCCTCGGGGTCTATCCGCACAATCTGTTCCTGGAGCTGTGGTGTGACGGAGGGGTCGTGGCGGTCGGCACCTTCGTGGCGGCGCTCGCGGCGGCGGTGGCGTCGCTGCGGCGGCGGGGCTGGCCCGACCCCCTCGGTTCGGCGGTGACCGCGATGTTCCTCGTGGCCGCCCAGGTCAGCGGGGACCTGTTCGACAGCCGAACCCTGTTCGTCGGGCTCGTGCTGTCCGCCGTGGCCGGGGGGCGCCGGGGGCGTCCCGATCCGGGACGAGGCGGTCGAAATCGGCGGACCGCGCTCGGGTTCGTCCCATAGAACACCCCGTGGCGCGGCGTCCTCCGTTTGAACGCACCGGACCCGGATCGACCCCCGCGGTGGAGCGGCTACGGCCGCTGCCCCATCCCGACGGCCCGGGGCCGTCCCTCGACGAGCCCGGCCCGGGCCGCGAGCCCACCGTCTCGGAGCTCGTGCGCCGTACGCTCGTGCTCGTGCGGCGGCGGCGGTGGACCGTGGCCGGCACCTGGGCCGCCTTCGTGGCCGCCGCGCTGCTGTACGCGCTGCTGGCGGTGCCGACCTACACGGCGGAGGGCGCGGTGCAGGTGTCCTCCGGCAGTCCGATGGCGGGGATCGGGCCGCTGGCCGACCTGTTCGGCGGCGGCGTCCAGTCCGAGGTCCAGACGGAGGTCGAGATCATGCGCCGGCCGGCGTTCGTCCTCGACGTGTTGCACGAGCTGCGCCTGCAGGTGGTCGATCCCGACGAGCCCGAGGTCCTCACGACGGACCTTGGGGTCAGCCTCGGGGGGGCGTCGCCCGTCGCACCGCGGGTTCGGGCGGTGCGCGCGTCGCTTTCGGCGTTCGAGCTCGACCCCGAGGTGTTCGAGATCGTGCCGCTTGTGGTCGAGGTGGACGACCGCGGCACGATCCGCCTGGCGGTGGGGGCGGAGGAGGAAGCCGTCGAGGCCGCCGGTCGTCCGGGCGAGCGGATCGTGGCGGGCCCGGTGTCGGCGGTCTTCGAGCGCGCGCCGTTCGAGGCGGGAGCGTCGGTGTCCCTGGAGGTCCTGCCCGACGGCGAGCTGCTCGAGCGGTACGCCCCCCGGATCCGGGTGTCCGCCCTCGGAGCCGACCGCGACCCCACGAGCATCGTGCGCGTGGCCGTGCAGCACACGGACCGCCGGACGGCGCAGGCCGTGGCGCAGCGCCTGATGGACCACTACCTGGCGAAGACGCTCGACTGGCAGAGCCAGAGCGCGAGCCAGGCCGCGGACTTCATCGAGGAGCAGCTTTCGGTGGTGGCCTCGCGCCTGTCCGAGGCGGAGGAGGGCCTGCGGGACTACGCCGCGAGCCACAACGCGGTGGAGCTGGACGCCCAGGCCGCGGCGATCATCGAGCAGGCCTCGGAGGTCGAGGCCCGGCGGATCGCGGCCAAGATGCAGCTTTCGTCCGTGGAGGCGGTGCTGGCGCGGTTTCGGGCGAAGGGTCCGGACGGCGCGGGGCCGGCGACCACGGGCCTGACCGCGAACTTCTTCGACGACCCGGTCCTGGCCGAGGCCATCGGAGCCCTCGTGGAGGCGCAGACCAACTACGCGACGGCGCGGGCGTCCCTGACCGACGACCACCCCCGGGTCCAGGCGCTCGCGCGGGCGCTGGTGCGGCAGCGCGGGGAGGTGCGCAAGCTCCTGGAGGCCGCGCGCGGGACCCTCCGGCACCAGGTGCGCGCACTCGACGCGAAGCTGGCGGACTTCGAGGCGCGCATGCGGACCTACCCCGCGATGCAGCTCGAGCTGGCGCGCCACATGCGGGCCACGGAGGTCAACCAGCGGCTCTACGCGATGCTGCTGGAGAAGTACGAGGAGGCCCGGATCGTGCGCGCGTCCACGACGACGGACAAGCGGGTCGTGGACGCCGCCGGCCTGCCCCACAAGCCCACGGCGCCGCAGCGCGGGCGTCTTCTGGCGTTCGCCGGGATCGCCGGTCTGTTCTTCGGGATCGTGGCCGCGGCCGCCCGGGACCTTTCGGACCGGCGCCTGGACACGGTCGAGGCGGTCCGCGCCGAGGCCCCCTTTCCGGTGTACGGCACGATCCCCCGCTTCGAGCCGGCGGCGGACGGGGCGGAGGGCGGCCGACGGCCCCTGCGCGAGATCTGGGCCCGGCCCCACGAGGCGGTTCCGGAGGCGTTTCGGGCGCTGGGCGTCGCCGTGGCCCTGTTTCCGGGGCGCCGCGGCCGGGCCCGCGTGGTCGTGACCACCTCCACCCAGCCCGGCGAGGGCAAGAGCACCGTGACGGCCAACCTGGCCATGAGCCTGGCGAAGGCCGGCAAGCGCGTCCTGCTGGTGGACCTCGACCTGCGCAAACCGGTCCAGCACCGGATCTGGAAGACCGTGCGCGCCCCCGGGTACACCGACCTGGTGGGGGCCGCGGACGAAGCTCCGTCGTTCGACACCCTCACGCACCGCGTGGAGGACGGGCTGACGCTGTTGACCGCGGGCACGCGGCTGCCCGACGGTGTCTTCGCCGTGATGACCCCGGTGCTCGATCGGCTCCTCGACACGTGGCGCGAGCGTTTCGACTTCGTCCTCATCGACAGCCCGCCCGCCTTCGTGGCCGAGACGGCCGCCGTCGCCGACCGCGCGGACCTCTTGTTGCTGGCGGTCCGCCCCGGCACCGTCGAGCGCGCCGCCCTGCGGCAGGCAGTCGAGAAGATCGGCCGCTTCGACGTGACCGTGGGGCTCGTGCTCAACGCGGTGAGCAAGCACCACGCCGAGGACGGCTACGGCGCGGGCTACTACTACTACGCCCAGTCCTACGGTCCTTCGGGCGAACCCGCCCGCGGCGAAGAAGAGGTG
>JALSIN010000044.1 GCA_026989935.1 Polyangiaceae bacterium
GGAGATCGATCTGTCCGGTGGTGACCCCGCGCCAGACGACCTGCCGGTGCCTGCCGCGGACCTGCCGGTGCCTGCCGCGGACCTGCCGGTGCCTGCCGCGGACCTGCCGGTGCCTGCCGCGGACCTCCCGACGCCCGCGGTGGACCTCCCGACGCCCGCGGTGGACCTTCCGACGCCCGCCGGTGAGCTCCCGACCCCGGTGGGGGATCTTCGAGCGGTCGAGTCCTCCGTGGACGACCTGGATCTGCCGGGCGCCGCCGAGGGATCTGCGGCCAGGCTGGAAGACGCCCACGCCGCCGAGCCCGCCGGGCCCGACCTTCGCCTGCCGCGCGGACCCAAGGTGCTGGAACGGCCGAGCCTATCGCAGTACAAGAAGCCGCTCGTCGCCGCGGCCGCCGTGCTCGTCCTCGCCGCCGGTGGCGCCATCGGGTGGTCGATGCTGGCCGGCGGCGAGGAGGGGGCCGCGGCCCCGTCGCGCAACGCGGGCGAGGCCGCCGCCGCCGCGGGGCCCGCCCGGCTGCGCTCCCCGGCGGTCCTCGCGTTGCTGGCCGAAGACCGCCCCCCGGCGCTGCGCGAGGCGGCGGAGACGGCGAAGGCCGATGGGGACCTGGTGGGGGCGGCCGAGGCCTCGCTGCTGTTGCACCTGCGCTACGGGCCCGACCCGGTTCTGCTCGGCCAGGCCACTTCATGGCTTTCGTCCTACGAGAACGCAACCGAGGCCCATGTGGCGCGGGTTCTCGCCCTCGGGACGTGGGCGCAGGGGGATCCGGCCGCGGCCGCGGCGAAGCTGCCCGCCGAAGGCACCCGGGTGGATCTCTACCGGGGCTACCTGGCCTACGAGCGGCGCGCCTACGCGGAGGCCGGCGAGGCGGCACGGGCGGCGGCGAAGGCCGACCCGAAGGACCTGGGCGCCGTGTGGCTCGCGCACGCGGTCGCGGTGGCCGTCCAGGGGGCGGCCGCGTTGCCCGCGCTCGAAAAGACCGTGGCGGACCACCCCGAGCACCCGCGGCTCGCACTGCTGCTGGCCGAGGCCTATGCCCGCAACGGCCGCCTCCTGGAGGCCGCGCGCACGGCGGCGAAGGTGGACACCACGGACGCGGGGGCCGGCTTCGCCGGGACCGTCGCGCTCCTGCGTGGCCGGATCGCTGCCCGCCAGGGGTTGCGCACCGAGGCCCTGATGCGGTTCGAGCAGGCGAAGGAGGTCCTGGCGGGCGACCCGCGTCCGGTGGTCGAGCGGGTCCGCGTATTCCTGTCCACCCGCGACATTCCGGCGGCCAAGGGCGAGATCGAGCTGGCGAAGAAGGCGCTTTCGGACGCACCCGAGTTGCTGCTGGCCGAGGCGGACCTGGCGATCGCGACGGGCCACGGTGACGAAGCGTTGGCGTTGCTCGCCGAGGCAGAAAAGCGCCTGCCCGCAGACGCGCGCGTGGCTCTGCGCAAGGGGCGGGTCTACGCCATGCGCATGGCGCTCGACGAGGCGAAGGCGGCGTTTACCGCCGCGCGCGCGGCCGACCCGCGCCTTGCGGAGGCCAGTGTGGAGCTTGCGCGTCTGTACGCCAAACTGCGCCGTTACGACGAGGCGCTGGCGGTGCTGGCGGAACACGACGAGCAACTCGCCGGGATCGCGGGCGCCGCCGCCGTGCGGTCGGCGTTGCAGGTGGCTCGCGCGCAGATCCTCGCGCAGCAGGGCCGGGACGAGGACGCCGTGGCCGCGCTCGACCGTGCCGTGGAACTCGACCCCGGCAAAGTGCAGGCCCGGCTTGCGCGGGCGCGCCGGAAGCTTTCGGCCGGGGCGACCGAGGCCGCCACGAAAGACCTCGCCCACGTGTTCGAGCACGCCGGGAGCGTGCCGGGGCTGGCCGAGCTGTACGGACCGATCCTGCTGCGGCGCGGGGACGCGAAGGCGCTGGCCGCCCTGCTCGGGGACAGCCTGGACGACCCCCGCGCCCCTGCCGATCTCCTGCTGCTGGGCGCCCGCCTGCGCCTGCGCGAAGGCAAGCTCGACGCCGCCTTGGGGCTGGCCGACCGCGTGCTGGAGCGGGATCCGAACCACTGGGCCGCCCGCCTCGTCCGCGGTCGGGCCCTGCTGGCCAAGGGCGACCCGGAAGGCGCCCTGCTCGAGCTGCAGCGCGCCCGCCCCACCGAACCGAACGCCGAAGTGGAGCTGTGGACCGGGCGCGCCCTCGAGGCGAACGAACGCGGCGACGAGGCCTTCGCCCACTATCGCCGCGCGGTCGAGCTCGATCCGAACGATGCGCAGGCGCGGGTCGCCTACGGTGCCGCGCTGGCGGCCCGGGGGGCTGCCAAGGAGGCCCTCGTGCAACTTCGGCCGATCCTGGAAGGAAAGGGCGCCCCCTCCGCCGAGGCCTACGTGGCGCTCGGCCGGGCCTACCGTGACCTCGGCCGGATCGACGATGCGGTGGCCGCCTTCCGCAAGGCGCGGTCGGTGGACCCATCCTTGAAGGAGGCGGCGTACTGGGAGGGCCGGATCCTCGCCGAGCGCAACAAGCACGCCGCCGCCGTGGTGGCGCTCGAGCGGGCGGTCCGCGGGACGGACACGTCGCGGTCGTGGGTGCCGCTGGCCTATCGCCTGCTCGGGCGCGGCTACGCCGAGCTCGGCAAGCGCGGCCTCGCCCGCAAGGCCTACGAGACCTTCCTGTCCATCGCCCCACCGAACGACCCGGGCCGGGCGGAGGCGACGCGGCGCCTGCGCGACCTTTGATCGGCGGCGGCCGGCCGGGCGCGTGCCGCGGGGGCCTGCTAGGATCGCCGCCGTGACCATCGACCCGCCGCAGCCACGCCCCGGCAAAGGGGCCCGCCTCGCCCGCGCGGCGCTCGTGGGGGTGGGGGTCGGGGTCGCGGTCGTGCTCGCCGGGACCGTCCTCAAGCCGCTGTTCGTGCTCGGCGCGCTTGGGGCCGCGGCGTTTCTCGGGTACCGCGCGGCCCGGGGGCCCAAGGCCCTGGAGAGCCCCGACCGCCCCGCCCTCGAGGCGCCGGGCGACGTGGACTTCGAGCGCAAGATGGCCGAGCTCGACGCGTTGTCGCGCAAGCTCGACCGGGAGATCGACGAGCTGTCGCGCTCGTGACCCCGGTGGGGCGGGGCGCAGGTCAGCCCGTCGCGCCGCCGAGCCGCCGTAGCGTCCGAGGCGGGAGGAAGGCGGTCAGGCGCGGTCCGTCCGACGAGTCGCGCACGATCGCCGCGCCCGCTTTCTTCAGGCGCAACGCCGACGCCGGCGCGCCCAGCAGCGCCGCCAGCGCGTGGGCGAGGTCCGGCTCGTGCCCCACGACGACGACTGCGGTCAGCCCCATCGCCATGGCTTCGGGGAGGACGCTCGTGGGATCGCCGCCGGGGGCGAGGGCGGGACGCAGGACGGGGGGTGGGGCGGCCAGGGCCTCGGCGGCGATGTCCGCGGTCTGGCGCGCACGCAGCCAGGGGCTCGAGAAGACGGCGACCGTCGCGCCGCGCAGGACGACGGCCAGGCCCTCCATGGCCGCCACGGTGCGCTCGATCCCGGCCCGGACGAGCGGCCGTTCGGCGTCGGCGATCCCCCGGTCGCGGGCGAGGGCCCGGTCGAGGGCGATCCCGTGGCGCACGAACACGAGGTCCACGGGGCGATCCTACCCGATGGGCCCACGTCCGGTCCGACCATGCGCGGGGCGTGGCTCGGTTCGGGCCTCCGGTCCGGCCGCCCACCTGCGCGCACGGCACTCCGCGATTCGGCCGCCGTCCTCGTCGCGGTGGGGACCGCGGGTCGATGCGCCCCCGTGCGGTCCCAGGTACTCGCCCCGTGCTCGTGGCGGCTCGGGCTCGCCCCGTCGTCGCTCTGGGCTGGCGGCCTGGCGGTTGCGTGTGACGTCTGCCCCGCCCCTCGGCCGCCGTGCCGGTGGGGCCGCGCCCGAGGCCCCCGCCCGCCCCGGTGCGCGGCTACGGGGGCCCGGGCGGTGGCGCGGGGGCCACGTCCGGCCGTCGCAGGGCCGCCACCGCCTCGACGTGGTGGGTCTGCGGGAACAGGTCCACCGGCTGAACCCAGTCGATCGGAAACGACGGCGCGAGGCGGGCCAGGTCGCGCGCGAGGCTCGACGGGTCGCACGAGACGTAGACGATCCGCGCGGGACGGGCCCGTTCGATGGCGTGCAGGGCCCGCCGGTGGCAGCCACGCCGCGGCGGGTCGAGGAAGAGCACGTCGATGGGGTGCGCGAGGGTGCCGAGCAGGTCCTCGGCGGCGCCGCACAGGCGTTCGACGCGGGCCAGGTGGGCGAGGTTCTGCGCGGCGTCCTCCATGGCCGGCCCGGAGGTCTCGATGGCCACCACGCGCTCGGCGAGGTCGGCGACCGCCGCGGCGAACGTCCCGACCCCGGCGTAGGCATCCACCACGCAACCGGACGGCCCGGCCGAGACGACGCCCCGTACGATCCGGCACAGGTGGTCGGCCGCCTTCGTATTGACCTGGAAGAAGGCCGGGGCGGAGATTCGGAAGCGATGGCCGAAGACCACCTCGTGCAGGTGAGGCTGGCCGCTGGGAAGGTCGAGGGCGTCGCCGAAGTCCGGCTGGATCATCCGCTCACCGGTGCGGATCCCCACGCGGACGTTGAGCTGCGTGGCGCCGTCCACCCGGCCGCGGGCGTGGTGCAGGACCTCGTTGATCGCCGGGGCCATCAGCCGGCAGGCCTCGATGGGCAGGTGAACCTTCGGCCGCCGCCGCATGAAGCCCACGGCACCGTCCACGACCGTGAAACGTGCGTGGTTGCGGTAGCCGAAGGCGTCGGGCGAGGCGATCGTGGGTCGGACGAGGTTCGGGTCGAGGTCCGCCGCCGCGAGCGCCCGCTCGACCCGGGCCTTCTTCGCCGCAAGCTGGACCGCCGGTGCCGCGTGCTGGAGCTGGCAGCCGCCGCAGCGCCCGTAGTAGGGGCATGGCGGTTCGACGCGACCCGGGGAGGGCTCGAGGACGGCCAGGCACGAGCCCACCGAGATGTGCCGGTAACGCTTTCGCACGGCCACGCGGACGCGCTCGCCGGGCAGGACGCCCGCCACCATCAGCGGCCGGTCCTCCCAGGTGAGCACGCCGTCGCCGTGGTCGGCCAGGCCCTCGACGCGGGCCTCGACGACGGCGAGGGGGTCGAAGGGGGGGGTGTCGCTCATCGCGTCACGGGTTCGAGGAACTCGAGGGTGCAGTCGTCCGCGTGGAGCCGGACCGGCGCGCCGACGGGCAGCGCCGCGTTGCGGTCCGGCGCGTGGCCGAAGGGAAAGCCGGTGACCACCGGCACGCCGAGGGTGCCGAGGCGCTCGACGAAGACGTCTCGGGCGGTCGGGGCGCCGGGTGGGGCGTTCGGGTTCTCACAGCGGGACAGGTCGCCGACGACGACCCCCCGCACGCCGCGGAAGAAGCCCGCCGACAGTAGGTGGGTCAGCGCGCGGTCGATGCGGTAGGGGGCCTCCCCCACCTCCTCGACGGCCAGGATCGCACCGGCGGCGGAGGGCAGGTGCCGCGTCCCCGTGAGGCTGCGCAGCACCTCCAGGTTGCCGGGCAGGAGGGGGCCCTCGACGGTGCCGCCCGCGATGCACGTGCCCTCCTGCGCGGAAAGCGGCGGCGGGACCTCGCCGGCGAGCCAGGCCCCGAGGCGGTCGAGGTCGTCGGGACCGAGCGCTCCGAGCTGCGTGACGACCGGCCCGTGCAGCGCTCGCAGTCCGGCGGCGGTCGCCACCCAGCAAAGCAGCGCCGTGACGTCCGAGAAGCCGACCACCAGCTTCGGGTGCTCGCGCAGCGGGGCCGGGTCGAGCCGGGCGAGCAGGCGCGTCACCCCGTAGCCCCCGCGGGCGGCGAAGACGGCCGCGGTGTGCGGGGCCGCCAGTGCGGCCTGCAAGGCGTCGCGCCGTTCGTCGTCCGTACCCGCGAAGAAGCCGGCCTGGCGGCCCACCTGCTCCGCCACGACGAGGTTCTTGCCCACGAGCCGCCGCAGCACCCGCAGCCCCCGGTCGAAGCGCGCGTGGGGCACCGGCCCCGATGGGGCGACCACCTCGACGCGGGCCCCCGGGGGCACGGCCGGGGGCGCGACGAGCCCCTTCACGAGCGCCGCCGGCCCTTGCGCTTCTTGGTCCTGCGCTCCGGGGCCTCGGGAGCCTGCGCACTCTGCGCATCGCTGGCCGTTCCGTCGGGATCCCCGTGGCGGCCCACGTCCACGGCCTCGGAGGGCTCGGGTTCGAGCACGGGGGCGGGGACGGCGTACCCTTCGGGCGCGGCGTCAGATCGGGGTGCGGCCGTGGCATCGTCGTCTGGCGCGGCCGGTTTCGGCGCGAGCCGTGCCGTCGGCAGTGCGTCCGCGGCCTCGACCTGGGCATCCGTGGCCGCGGTGACGAACACCCCCGTCCTCTGCGTCCCATGGGTCGCCTCGATCACTTCCACCACCCGCACGGCCTCGCCGGGCTCGAGCCGCAGGATCGTCCCGAACGGCGGCGGCTCGGCCAGCGGCAGGAACGACGCGGCGTCGGGTCGGTCCTCCGCCGCGGCCGGGTCCAGCGGGACGTTCTCGGCGATCGGGGCGTTTCCGTAAAAGACTGTGACGGTGGGCATCGGCCGGGCTTTCCCCCGGGAACCTACCGCACTTGCGGGCCCGGTTCGACCCACCCGCGCCCGCGCCTTGGGCGGCCCTTTGCGATGGACGCCGCCCGGTGCGGGGCTTACGCTCCGCGTTCTCAGCCCGCGCCCCGGCGGCGCCACGAGGTCCCATGCTAGGCGGTCTCCTCAAGAAGGTCTTCGGCACGAAGCACGAGCGGCAGATGAAGAAGATGCGGCCGCTCGTCGAGCGGATCAACGCGCTCGAACCGCGGATGCAGGCGCTTTCGGACGCGGAGTTGGCGGCGCTGACGCCGGCGTTTCGCGAGCGGATCGAGCGCGGGGAATCCCTCGACGATCTGCTGCCCGAGGCCTTCGCCGCCGTGCGCGAGGCCGCCGTGCGCACCCTCGGGATGCGCCACTACGACGTGCAGATCATCGGCGGGATTGCGTTGCACCGCGGGACCATCGCCGAGATGAAGACCGGCGAGGGCAAGACCCTCACGGCCACGTCTCCGCTGTATCTCAACGCCCTCGAAGGCAAGGGCGCGCACCTGGTCACGGTCAACGACTACCTGGCGAGTCGCGACGCCGAGTGGATGGGCAAGGTCTATGGCTTCCTAGGGATGTCCGTGGGCGCCATCGTGCACGGCCTTACGCCCTTCGAGCGCCAGCGCGCCTACCGCTGCGACATCACCTACGGCACGAACAACGAGTTCGGCTTCGACTACCTGCGCGACAACATGAAGGAGACGATCGAAAAGTACGTGCAGCGCGATCTGCACTACGCGATCGTGGACGAGGTGGATTCGATCTTGATCGACGAGGCGCGCACGCCGCTCATCATCAGCGGGGAGTCGGACAAGCCGGCGGAGCTCTACATCACGGTCGATCGGGTGATCCCCTCCCTGCGGCGCGACATCGACTACGTGGTGGACGAAAAGGCCCACAGCGTACAGCTGACCGAGGCCGGGGTGGACCGGGTCGAAAAGCTCCTCGCGTGCAAGAACCTCTACGCCCCGGAGAACATCGAGCTGCTGCACCACGTGCACCAGGCCCTGCGTGCACACGTGCTGTACAAGCGCGACGTCAACTACCTGGTGGAAAACGGCGAGGTGATCATCGTAGACGAGTTCACCGGCCGCAAGATGGAGGGGCGGCGCTGGAGCGAGGGACTGCACCAGGCCATCGAGGCCAAGGAGGGCGTGCCGATCCAGCCCGAGAGCCAGACGCTCGCGACGATCACCTACCAGAACTACTTTCGGATGTACCGCAAGCTCTCGGGCATGACGGGCACCGCCGAGACGGAGGCCGAGGAGTTCCACAAGATCTACGACCTGGACGTGATGGTGATCCCGACGCACCGCCCGGTGATCCGCGACGACATGGACGATCTCGTCTACAAGAACGAACGCGGGAAGTTTCGGGCCATCGTGCAGGAGATCAAGGCCCGCTACGAGAAGGGCCAGCCCGTCCTGGTGGGGACGACCAGCGTCGAGAAGTCCCAGATCATCCACCAGCTCCTCGAGCGCGAGGGGATCCCGCACAACGTGCTCAACGCCAAGCAACACGAGCGCGAGGCGTTCGTGGTGGCGCAGGCCGGTCGCAAGCACGCGGTGACGGTGGCCACGAACATGGCCGGACGCGGTACCGACATCATCCTCGGCGGCAACCCCGAGATGATGGCGCGGATGCACTACGACCCGGACACGCAGCCCGAGGAATTCGCCAAGCTCTACGAGGGGCTCAAGAAGCAGTGCGAGGCCGAGCGGGAGGAGGTCCTGGCCCTGGGCGGCCTACACATCCTCGGGACGGAGCGGCACGAGAGCCGCCGGATCGACAACCAGCTTCGCGGCCGGTCGGGCCGGCAGGGGGATCCGGGTTCGTCGCAGTTCTTCTTGAGTCTCGAAGACGACCTGATGCGGATCTTCGGGGCGGATCGCATGACGGGCCTGATGGAGCGTCTCGGGATGGAGGAGGACGTCCCCATCGAGGCGCCGCTGGTCAACCGCGCCATCGAGAACGCCCAGCGCAAGGTCGAGGCCATGCACTTCGACACGCGCAAGAATCTGTTCGAGTACGACAACGTGATGAACGAGCAGCGCAAGGCGATCTACGCCCTGCGGCGGCAGATCCTCGAGGGGCGGTACCGGCCCGAGAGCCTCGACGACAAGCCCGGCGAGGAGAAGACCCGCAAGCAGGCGCCGCCGCCGTCGCGCTCCGGACCGCACACGGTCGAGTCCCTCCAGGAGGTCATCGGCGAGCGGGTTCGGTCGATCATCGAGGCGCACGTCGCGTCGCTGGCCGAACGGGGAGTCGAAATGCAGGAACAGCCCGACGGTCCGTGGCCGGCGGCGGGGATCGAGGACGAGCGCCTGCGCCACGAGTTGTACCGCCACTTCGGCGCGGCGGTGGACTTCGAGAAGGTCAAGAAGAGCCGCGCCGAGACCACGAAGACGGCGCTTACGGAGATCGCCCAGTCGCTCATCGAACAGCGCGAACGGATCCACGATCTTGCGAGCATGCTCGTCGAGCAAGTCGTCGAGGAGCACTGCCCGCCGGACGTGCACCCGGACGACTGGGAACTCGAAGAGCTCGAAAAGACGCTCGCCGAGCGCTTCTACACGAAGGTGGACCTTTCCCAGGCGCCCGAGACGGTGGACAAGCTCATCGATCTGGTGTGGGAGGCCGTCGAGAAGACCCTCGAAGCGGGCGAGGAACGATTCGGGCTGTATACGTTCCTGTTCTACGTGCGGCAGTTCTACCTGCGGGAGATCGACGACCAGTGGATCGCCCACCTCAAGAACATCGAGCACCTGCGCACGGGGATCGGCCTGGTCGGCTACGCCACGCGCGACCCGAAGAACGAGTACAAGATCCGCGGCTACGAGCTGTTCAAGGACATGTGGGAGACCATCGAGCAGACGGTGCTCGACAAGGTGCTGTCCATGGAGCTTACGGAGGACCAGGTGCGGCTGGCCGACGAGGGCGCAGAGTACGAGACGCGGCTGACCCGGGCGCTGTCCGGCCGGCGGGACCGCGCCCGCGGCGGGGGCGACGAGGTCCTCGATCGCCTGCAGGACGCCGCTCGCCGGGCGCTCGAACAGCTCGGCGCGGCCGGGTTCGGGCCGACGGGGGCGAGCCCCGGCGCGAACCCCGACGTGGCCGCCGCCCGGGCCGTCGAACGCACGGACGTTCCCAAGGTGCGCCCGAACGCCCCGTGCCCCTGCGGCTCGGGCAAGCGCTACAAACGCTGCCACGGCCGCAAACAAAAGGCGGAGGCCTGACCCGCACCCCCGCCGAGGCCTGCGGCCGACGACGCAAGGAGCGTGTCCAAAGCACTTTTCGCACGTGCGCCGTACGTTCGTCCACCTGGGGCAGTTTCGTCCGTGAACGATCGTGCAAAGTGGGGCGGCCGTGGGAGTGCCTGCCTCCATCATCCGATGCTTGGGGCTTGACACAACCGAGGGGTGGATGGTAAAAGACCACCGTGATGCAGACACACAAACAGACAAACACAACCATATATCTGCCTATGATGGCAGTCGTACGAGGGTGAAGGAAGACTGGTTGCTACGGAGGCAAGGTTGGATGGGCGTCTTTTTACGTGCGCCTGGTAGCATCGGCGCTCGCCGCCGTTGGTACGGTAACAACAAGCGCGACACCACTCCATGCTGCGAGTAGCGACGGACGCGTCTGGGAGTCCGTGTTGGAGGATGGTGAACCTGTCGAGGACGTCGTAGAGGCAAAGACACACAGCCTAGGACTTGTGATTGAGGATCGCCTTTGCTCAGAGGAACACGTCTCATGGTTCATTATCGACAAGATTAAATTGAATGTGGATTTTTCCTTCAATGAAGGCCGGCATGGTTCACTGCAGGTAGAGGCGCTTCATATGTCCGAAGGAAGGCTGGTCTTTGTCACCGTGAAGTCGGAGCAGGACATCGTAGCGGTGAGTGCCATCGGTGATGCATGGTCGGAAGCCAGCCTGACGGCTGAGGGGAGGAGCATGCTGGCCGACGGATCCCTTCAGCCACTCCTCGACGCAGCGTCGCTCGGTTATTTGCGCACGGCGCCAACCTGTGACCCGCTTCTTAGCAAGGAGTCCGATGACGCGGAACTCGGCTGCGCAGCGATTGGAATTCTGGTGGGCATCATCAATCCCTTGGCGGGCGGGGTTTTGGGTTTGGCATGCCTTACGGCCGTCAAGAAACGATGCATCATCGACGACTCCTGTGACGACGAGGATGGTGGAGGCGATGGGAACGCTGGAGGCGGCGGTGGTGGGGAAGGAAACTCGTGAGCCCGATGAGAGCCACCGGGTCCCGTACCGAGAAGACGCCCGGTGCCATCGTGCCGTCCGTTAGGGGACGCGCGGAGGTGGGGCAAAGGCTGCGGGTCGGTCTGCGGGATTTGATTCCGACTCCGAGATACTGGATGGATCCCGCCGTGAAGCGAGCTTCTCGCCTCTTCGTGTTGCCGTGGATCGCCGTTTTCACACTGTTCGTCGCGGCGCCGTTCGTGGACTGGGTGCTGGGGAGGGGGTGGGCCGCGTGGATCGAGTACGCGGTGGCCCTCGGCGGTGGAACGCTCCTGTACCTCGGCGGTCTCGGGCTCGCGCAGGCGGTCTTCAAGCAGATTGCGAGGACGAGGATGACTCGGGGGTTGGTAGCTTCCAGTGGTGGTCACGCCGAGATGGAGTGCAGCCACCGCGCGAAGGTCCTCGGCGAGCCGGCGGCGTCGGAGAGCGGTTCGGAGGCGAAACCGGGCGATCCTTGGCCTGAACCTTCCCGGGCACCCGTTCGAGTCGCTGAGAACGGGTCGGCGAGTCGGGCAGGTGTGCCGCATCCCGGGCGGTCGCCGTGACGGCGGGCCGGTGCTACACTGGAGGTTGCCGTGGTCCGCCGCGCTGCCCTTCTTCTTGCCGTGCTAAGCAGTGGGTTCGCCGTGCCGGTCGCGCGTGCGGGGAACGGTACGCACCCGCGCACCCCGGTGTTGTGGGAGAAGGAGGGCGAGTTGGATCCGCCGGCTTGCATGACGGTGGTGGACCGGTCGGTCGAACCCGTGCTCCACCTGCCCTACGCGATCCCCTACGAGGACACCGACGTAACCCCCGACGAGGTGGCCGACAGCCGCACCCACCAGTTCCTCGCCTTTTGCCGTGCCTTCGACGCCCAGCACGAGCCGCCTCTGTGGCTGTCCCAGGCCGACGTGGACAAGGCCGCCGCCAAGGGCCTCGTGCCCCCCGAGCCGCTCGGCCCCGAGGACGTGCTCGAAACCAGCACGGCGCTCGCGGGCTGTTACACGCGGATCACCGCCGACGACGAGCGCCGGCCGATCACCTTCGACATGGCGGCGATGGGGGTGGACTGGGACACCACGGGCCTTGCACCCGGCCCGTGGACCGTCTACGGCTACACGTGGGAGCCCGTGGCGAACCTGTGGTCGCTGCGCCCGGGGGTGGTGCTCGTGACGGATGGGCCGGCCGCGCCCGCGCCGCCGCCGGCTGCGGCCCTCGAGGTGGCGACCGGGGAGGAGCCGTACTATCCGGTCGGAGCCGAGGCCCGCTTCGAGGCCTGCGTCCAGGCGATGGACGGCTCGCAGATCCAACTGTACTGGGCCGAGGCCACGGCCGACCCGGTCTTCGAGCCGTGGGGGGATCCCGTGGCGGCGCCCGCGTCGGGCACCGTCACGCTCGCCGCCCCCGTGGACCCGGCGCTCGCCGGCAAGTCGCTCCTCGTGCGCGCGACGATCACCGACCCGCAGGATCGCGTCTACCACGCCTACCTGCGCGACGTGGCCCTCGTCTTTTCGGGTGGTGGCACCACCGGCGGGGCGGGAAGCACGGGCGGTGCGACCGGGGGCACCGGTGACACCGGCGGCGCGGGGGCCACCACCGGCGACACCGGCGCCGGCACGGGTGAGGGGCCATCGCCGTCCGAGATGAACGGTGCAGGCGGTTGCGCCTGCACGAGCCCCCCCGAGCCACGCGGCGCGTGGCTCACGCTTCTTCTGCCGGCGCTCGCCCTCCGTCGCCGCCGGCGCTCGCCACCGCGGCCTCCCCGACGCCCGGCCGACAGCCTCGTGTAGGGACCGTTGCCACTGCCGCAGGCTCGCGCCCCGGGGGCCCCGTGAAGAACCTTCCCAGGTCTTCCTGAGGCTCTTCCAACAGGGAATACGGAACGATGAGAAGAAACGTCCGATACGGACCAGGGGCCAGGACGGGGCGGCGCGTTTGGTGTAACCGGTGTGGTCGGTGCCCCGGGTCCGAGTGAGCACCGACCGGGGGGGCGGGTAAAGCGGGGCCGAAGTCCCGGCGAGCCGCGCCCTGCCGGACGTCGTCGGGCGCGGCGTCCCGGAGCCGTAGCGTCGCGTGGGTGGGGCGGTGGCGAGCGGTGGCGCGGCCGCGCTCGACGAGATTCGGTGCCGTGCCGAGGGAGCGGCGATCAACCGGGCTTTGGGGTAAAGCGGTAGCCAACCCCGCGCACGGTCTCGATGAGCTGTGCTGCAGGGCCGAGCTTCTTCCGCAGGCGCTGGACATGGGTGTCCACCGTTCGTGTGGACAGGGAGGTGTTCATGTCCCAGACGTCTCGCAGCAGGACGCTGCGGCTTTGGACCCGTCTCTTCCGATCCATGAGCGTGGTCAGCAGCTTGAACTCAAGGGGTGTGAGGCTGATCTCGATCCCCTGAACGAACACCCGATGACCAGGGCGGTCGATCCAAAGGAGCGTTCCATCCTTGGGCTTGGTGGTCGGCTGCGCATCCGAGTTGTTGCGCGTAGCCCGTCGCAACAGTGCGTCACAGCGCAGCACGACCTCTCTCGTGCTGAAGGGTTTGGTCACATAGTCGTCGGCGCCCACCTCGAATCCGAGAAGTCTGTCAATCTCGTCGCAGCGAGCGGTGAGCATCAGGATGGGGAGTGCGCGTGTGGCCGGATCGTTCCGGATCTTGAGACAGACCTGGGTACCGCTCATATCTGGCAGCATCAGATCGAGCACCACGATATCGATCGAGGCATTACGCAGCTTGTCCAGGGCTGCACTGCCTGTCGTCGCTGTGTGCACCTCGTACCCGCACCGCGAAAACAAATGCTTGAGCGGGAGGAGGAGGTCGATCTCGTCATCGACGATGAGGACGCTGCGGGACATTTTCGACCATGCGTAGCAGCGGAGCACGGTCCGGTGGTGACGGCCTTGTGAATCCCGCGCAACATTTCTCCGACGCCGGGACGTGATCGACGACCTTGGGACACTGTAGGACGTCGCGTCTCGGCCCGTGGGAGGCGTTGCGCCGTTCCGGGCGCCCGAGACAGAGCGCTTGTCACACACCTGCGACGTTCAGGACACCTGCACGGGACGCAGGCCCGCCATGGTGGGGTCGGTCATGTACGAAGGCTTCTCTCAGCCGCCCCGTACGCGGGCGCAGCTCGAGCGTCGCCGGGTCGCCGGGCTCGGCCTTGCGACGTTGCTCTATGGTGTCGTCATCGGGTGGGGGCTCTTCGCCCGCGAAGAGGAGCCGTCGGTCGAGGTCGCCCTCGAGCCCGACATCAAAGACATCGCCCCGGCGGAACCACCGGTGGAACCGGCGGTCGAGGATGTACCGCCTCCCCCCGAGCACACGCCGGTCAAGCGTGTTCGTACCCCGAAACCTCGGTTGCGTCGGCGCCCCCCCAGGGAGCGTCCCACCGAGGCACCCGACCGTTCCGAGCGGGAGAAGGTCGTGGAGGTCGGTCCAGGCGCCGGAGCGGGCGGTACCTCGGAGCGCGCAACGGGCGGGTCCCCTCCTCCACCTCGCCCGACCCCGGCTCCCACACGTGCGCCGAAACCGACCCTGAAGCCCAAGAAGCGGCGCGTACGGAAGATCGCCGACCGCCCCGCGGCCGCCAAGCCACCCGTCCCCTACCCGAACAACGCCGTGCCGGTCTACCCGGCACCGATGCGGGCCAAGGGCGTCACGGGCGTTGTCGTGTTGAAGCTCAAGATTGACGCCACCGGCAAGGTTCGCGGCGCCCAGATCCTGAAGGTTCGGAACAACGCCACGGACGAAGATGAGCGCGATCGTTTCAACAAGCTCATGAAAAAATCGGTCATCGCCGCCGTTCGCACCTGGCGCTACGAGCCGGCGACCCTCGAAGGGGAACCAATCGAGACTGGTCACATGGTTACGGTCCCCTTCCGCCTGTCCACCTGAACACGAAGGTTCAAGACGCAATGGAACTAACTCTTGTTGAAATCTGGAACAGCATGGGCCTTTTGGCCCGCCTCGTCGCCGTCGCCCTTCTGGGCATGGGTGTCATCTCCCTGGGCGTGAGTCTCGACCGCTGGCTCGTGCTTCGGAGGGCACTTGCAACCTCCAGGCGCTTCGCGGTCTCCGCGGGTCCGTTGCTGGAGGCTGGCGAGCTCGGTCGTCTGGCCGACCTCGCCCGTGGTGCAGACTTCGCGCGCTCGCCGCTGGCGCAGCTTACTCGGGCGGGGCTGGAGATCCACCGTCAGGCGCAAGAGACGCGCTCCGTTCTGCCAGCCCACGAGCGAGTACGCCGCGAGCTCGCCCGCCGCCTGGAGATGTTGTCAGCGGAAGCCCGCCGAGGAATGGGATTCTTGGCATCCACGGGATCCACGGCCCCCTTCATCGGCCTGTTTGGGACGGTAATCGGGATCATCACGGCGTTCCAGGGCATCGCGGCGTCGGGAGGCGGTGGCATCGCGGCGGTCTCGGCCGGTATCGCGGAGGCCCTCATCGTGACCGCCGTGGGCCTGTTCGTAGCCATCACCTCCGTGTTGCTCTTCAACTACCTGTCCGCGCGTTTCGACGAGTTCGACCGGCTGCTCCAGCACGCCGCGTCGGAGCTCCTGGATGTCCTGGAGGCCATGGATGAGACCCCCCTTCGCACCTGACCGGCGCAGCGCGATCCGGCCGGAGATCAATGTCACACCCCTGGTGGACGTGGTCTTGGTGCTCCTGATCATCTTCATGGTCGTGCTGCCATCCATGCAGGACGAAGGGCGGCCGATCGAGATGGTGAAGGTGTTGGAGGCGGACGGCGGGAACTCGGACGGTCCTCAGCCCGTTGTGGTCACGGTGACCGCCGACGCGGAGATCTTCATCGCCGATCGTCCGGTCTCCGGACCGGACCTCGAGGCGGCGTTGGCCGCGGAACTGAGGCAGAACCGGGGTCGGCCGATCCTGTTGCGTGGGGATGCACGGGTTCCTTATCACGCAATACGCGAGGTGTTTGCTCGGATCCAGGGGGCAGGATCCACCGGTATCCGCCTGGCGGTCGGCGCGCAACGTTCGTGGAACCCAGGCTTTCAACACGGAGGTCGTCGCCATGGCGATGCAGATCGGTGAGCTGGAAGACGGCAAGGTCCGCCCCCAGATGAACGTGACCCCACTGGTGGACGTGGTGTTGGTGCTCCTCATCATCTTCATGGTGCTCGCGCCCATGGTCACCAAGAGCATCTTGGCTCGTGTACCGCCCAAAGACGACGACGAGACCGGGCGGGCAACGGTGCCGGCGGACGTTCCCGTCGTGCTGACGGTCCACGAAGATGGGGTCGTGGACGTGAATGGTCGCGAGGTGGCCGGCGACGCGCTGCCCCGCGAACTACACCAGATCTTCAACGCCCGGCCAGACAACGTACTGTACGTCGATGCCGAAGACGACACGCCGTACGGCTACGCCGTACGCGCCATAGCAAGTGCGCGCCGGGGTGGCGCATCTCCCATCGTGTTGCTCACCCACAAGCTTCGTTGACGGACTTGGCCTCGCGGTGACCTCCAAGGGAGCCCACGTGCACAGGCACCACATCCATTTCCTTCCCAGCGTGAGCCCATGCCTCCGACCCCCCTCCTCGTACCTTGCATTGTCGCACTGCCCTGGAGCGTTTTGCTCCCCGAACCCAGGGGATACGTCGGTCCGGCGTCCGCCACGGAATCCGCGCCTGCTACGAACGACTCGGCAGGGGTGGCGGATGGTGCGGGTCGCGGTCCTTCTTCCGCGAGTCCGCCGTCCAACCCCGTTCCCTCCGGGACGACGGCCCCCGCCTCCCACGGGCCCGAAGATGAGCAACATGCGCCGGCGGACGACGACGACTTCTTCGTAGAGGACCTGTCCGAAGACGAAGACGCCGCGGCTGAGGCGCTGGCCGTCGAGACGCACACGGTCAGCGGCCCGAAGGGCGTGGTCAAGG
Organism: Polyangiaceae bacterium; assembly: GCA_026989935.1. Lineage (GTDB taxonomy): Bacteria > Myxococcota_A > Polyangia > Nannocystales > Nannocystaceae > J032. The sequence goes on from JALSIN010000044.1 coordinate 16,742, forward strand.
GCGTCGTGCGCAGCGCGCGGGACGGCGCCCCCCTCATCGGTGCGATCATCGAGGTTCCGGGCACCGACTACGTCGCCAGGACGGGGATCGATGGCGCCTTCCGCCTGGAGTTGCCCGAGGGCAGCTACACCCTGAGGATCCGTGAAGATACCCACCAGCCAAGGGTGCTGGAGGGGCTGGAGCTTGCGGCAAACCAGACCGAGTCTGTGAACTTGGAGCTAAGGCCGATGCGTGGTGCGGGACAGACGGTGGTCGTGCAGGCCGAGGTCGCCAAGGAGAGCGAAGGGGCTCGCCTCGCGCAGCGTAAAGAGGCGGTCGAGACCCGCGACATCATGAGCCGTGAGGAGATCGAAAGGTCGGGTGGTGGCACCGCAAGCAGCGTCGCGAACCGAATCGTCGGCGCGACCGTCATCGACGGCAAGTACCTTTTCGTTCGAGGGCTCGGCCACCGCTACGGGAACACCCTCCTGGACGGCGCGCGTGTCCCGAGCCCCGAGCCGGACCTTCGGACGATCCCCCTGGACGTCGTGCCGTCGGCGGCACTGTCGGCCATCAATGTTCAAAAGACGTTCACACCCGACGTCCCGGCCGATTTTACCGGCGCTTCCACCCAACTGGAGACGCGGGAGGTGCCCGAAGGGCCCTTGTTCTCGCTCTCTGCGTCCGTGGGCGTCAACACGGCGACGACGGGGCGAGCGTCGGTGACCAGCGCCTCGTTTCCAGAGGACTACGTCGCCTTCGGCAACCTCCCCCGAGCACTCCCCGAGGCGATTCCGACCGACCAGCGCGTCGATCGCAACGCGGTGGACGAGAACTTTCAGCCGGTGTTCACCCCACAGGACATCGAGCGTTTCGGTCGGTCCATGTTCACGTACACGCGAGTCGATCGTGGCAAGGGATTGCCCAATTTCGGCGCCAAGCTCAACGTTGGATACGGTCGCAAGACCCGGCATCGAGGTAAGGTCGGATTTTTGCTGACGAGCGATTATGCGGTCGATCACAGCACTCGGAGAGGCAAGCTTCGTCAATTTGGCCTGGGCGAAGACGGTGCCCTCGTCCCGCAGGTGGACTACGACATCTTTCAGACCACGCGGGAGGCCCGCCTGTCCACCCTGGGGATCGTGAAGTGGGACGTAAACCCCAACCACCGCCTCACCGTGGACGCCCTGTACGCCCGCACGGGGGAAGACCACGTGCGAGAGCTTTCCGGTCAGGCGATCACGGTCAGCGGCGCGGACCCGGTGATCACCACCCGGCTGCGCTACATCATGCGCTCGATCCTCGTGACCCGACTTGGCGGGCGCCACGTGTTCCCGAGGGCCAAGGGGCTCGCCCTGGACTGGTTTGGCTCCTTTGCCCAGGCACGCCGGGACGATCCACACATGCGAGAGATGCTGTTCACCCAGTCGAGCCCGAACGGCCCCTATCGGTACGACGCGGGCAACGACGCCGGGAAGATCACCTTCCTGCGCCTGCTGGACAACACGGAGTCGGGCGCGGCGAACCTCACCATGCCATTTCGGCAGTGGTCGGGGATCGAGGGCAAGGTCAAGGTCGGTGTGTGGGTCGAGGGGAAGCAGCGGACTTTTGGCGTCCGCCGGTTTACCTACCAGGTGGTTGGAACCCTGGTCGATCGGATCCCAGACGGTACGGGCAACGTGATCAACGACAGCACCATCGGTGGAGGGCCGGGGCCGGGGGCCACGAAGCCGTTCTTTCTACAGGAGACGACCCGGCCCAACGACAATTATGAGGCTACGAATGAGATCTACGCGGGGTATGCATCGTTGGAGCTGCCCCTCGTACGGTGGTTCAAAGTCGCCGGCGGCGCACGGTTCGAGGCGAGTGATATCGACCTGTCCACGCTTGATCCGTTCGACCCGGACGCGGACGTGGATACCGCGGCGCTGCGCGACCGCGACTTCTTCCCCTCGCTGTCGTTCATCTTCTCACCTACGGGCCGTCAGAACATTCGGCTGGTGGGCACGCGGACGATCGCACGGCCGGAGTTTCGCGAGCTGGCCCCCTTTACGTTCACCGACTTCGTGGGCGGCTTCGACGTCCAGGGCAACCGCTTCCTGCGCAGCACGAAGATCTGGAACGCTGACCTGCGCTGGGAATTCTTCCCTTCGGCTTCCGAGGTGGTGGCCGTGTCGGCCTTCTACAAGCGCTTCGTTGGCCCCATCGAGCGAGTGGCGGCTCCGCGGATCCCACCGCTTGCGTCTTTTTTGAATGCCGAGGCCGCCGACGCCGCGGGAGGGGAGGTGGAACTTCGCAAGAACCTGGGGTTCCTGGTGCCGGCCCGCGACTCCGACGACGCGGACAAGACGGCGCGGCGACGCCGGGCGCGCCGGGTTCTCACAGAGTTCGCGATTGGAGCCAACTTTGCATATATTTGGTCGCGGGTGCGTCTTCCCTCTGAGCGCACCTGTGCCGCGGACGACGAGGCGTGTGCGTTCGAGCAACTCTTCGATGTCTCGACCTCGCGTCAGCGCCCGCTGCAAGGACAGTCCCCCTATGTGCTCAACACCTACCTGTCCTACGACCATGCGGCGACCGAGACCCACGTACGGCTGATGCTGAACTCGGTCGGCCCCTACATCACGCAGGTTTCGGGCCTGGGCCTGCCGGATGTCTATCAGCAGCCCGTCCACAGCCTGGACGTGGTGTTTCGCCAACGCCTGGTGGACGGGTTGGTCCTCTCTGTGTCCGGCACGAACCTGCTGGATTGGCCGATCCGGTGGACGCAGGGCGGCGAGACGGCCATGCAGGTGCGCCGCGGTGCGACCCTGACGCTGGCCTTGTCCTGGTCCTATTGACCACGCCGCCTGGGGACCGGGGATCCGCGGGTACCCGTGCGGGGGCGGGGGCCCGCCGAGGGGAACCTCATCCAGAGTACCGGAACGTGCCGACGAAACGGACGGACCGTGGCGCCGGTGTACCGTGCGCCGACGGACCGGGGCACCTCGAAGGCCCGGGGCTCGCCACGGTCCATGCCGTGACGGTGGCGGCGCAGCCGTCGGATGCCGGGCGTGAACGAGCGGCGCCCCGGTCGGCGACGGTCGGCCGGCCGGGGCGCCGTCTTGGAGGTTTGGCCCCTCAGTTCGGAGCGAAGTTCGTCCAGCCGTCGAACCAAAGCGTCGCGGCGCCGGGCTCGATCGCTCCGATGTAGTCGGTGGCCTCGAGCCCGGGCTGCCCCGGGTCCGTCCCGGCGCCCGCGACCGGCGAGTCCCCGCTTGGCGTCGGGTCTGGGGCCCCCCAGGCCGTCGAGGCCAGCGCCGGATCCACGCCATCCAGGTTCTCGTTACCCGCATCGAGTACGAAACTCTCGAAGGCTGCGGCGTCCCAGCCCGCACCGTCGCTGGTCTCGAACTGCGGCGATCCGTTCCCGAAGAACAGCAGGTTCTTCAGCACGAGGCCGCCGCTTTCGGCCACGGCTTGGGTCTCCGGATGGGCCAGCAGGAACGCCTCGTTGGTGGCGTTCATCAGGATGGTGTTGTAGAGATATGCCTGGGTCCCCTCCTTGAAGGTGGCGCCCTTCGACTTGTCGCCGGACGCCCCGGAGCCGATCACCGTGGCGTTCGAGATCACCGGTGCCGTCAGGGGCGGCGCGGTAAAATCGGACCCCTGGTTGGAGATCTCGAAGGCGTTGTCTCCCAGGGCGGGGTCTTGCTGCAAGAATGCGTACTGCACCGTGCCGCTGAACCCCTGATCCATGTCCAGGGAGTCGTCGGCAGCGCCGGTCACGACGACGTACTTGAGATCGAAGCCTCCGCCGAAGAACTCGATCCCGTCGTCCGCGCCCATGTGGGACTGTACGTGGTGTACCGTCGTGTCGGTGCCGCAGGCGTAGAAGGTGATCCCGTTGAGCTCGGATCCGGGTGAGATCTCGAACCCGGCGAATTCCACCCGCAGGTATGCCAGGGTACCGCAGTTGTGGGTCGGATCGTTTCCCCCATAGGTCGGGGGATTGGCGAATCCCTCAGCCTGACCGGAGCCGCCAGCGAGGTTCACGGTGGCTTGCCCCAGGAGCACGAGGCCGCCCCAGTCGCCACGATTGCGGCTGCCAGCCGGCTGGTTGGAGGTAAGGACGATGGGTGCGTCCGAAGTGCCCTGGGCGTCGATGGTCGCGTCCACGTCGATCACGAGGGCGCTGCCGGAAAGCCCCGTGATCGTGGTGCCAGGGTCGATGGACAGGGTCGCGCCACGGACGAACACGATCTTTTCGAGCACCCAGATGGTCTCGCACGATAGAGTGCGGTCCTCCGTGATGTCGCTCGAGAGGCCCTCTCTGGGCGCGTTGGGGTCGTTGGGATCGGCGCAGTCACCGGGCCTACCCGTGCCGCCGGTCGCGCCCGTGGAGCCGGCCGTGGTCGTGCCCGTGGACGAGGTGTTGCCGCCGGATGTGCCGCTCGAAGCCGACGTGTCGGTCTCGACATCGTTGGGGTCGCTGCACGCGACCGTGATGGTTGCCAGGGTCAAAGAAAGGAGCACACACGTGTGAGTTTTCATGATGGGTCCTTGCCGCGACGGCGCTCGCCGCCGACTTTGAGTCAGGCGGCCGTCCTTCCGGCCGCGGCTCCAACATGGGCGAGCGACGTCACGCCCGTGGGACGCGAGGGCAAAGGTTGCGTGACAAGTCCGGGCAGTGGCGGGGGAACGTCACAGGGATGGCGCATGGAAAGAGGGCGACGCCACTTCCACAGTTCGATCGATACGCTGGCTGCGCACCGGATCCCACGCATTCGAGGGCAGCCACCACGCAGAAGAGTCCCCCGTGGGCGCGTTCACGCCAGCGCCCGACGGGGTGTGGGCCCGGGCCCCGTGGGACTTTGACCCGTCCCTGCCGGTGGGGTGCGGGTGCCCCCGGGCGTCCGATCCGCCGCCGCCCCGCCTTCGTATCCGCCAGGTTGCTGGCCGCCGTGTACGCGCAGGTGGGGCGTCGTAGCCGTGGTGCCCAGCCTGAGAAACGCTGAACGCGAGGACAACCGGTTAATTATACACGTTCGCCCACAGGTCCCAGCGCGTATCGTTCGCGTCGCGCTGGATCCATACCGCGGTGACGTTGCCGGACGGATCGATGTCAAGCTGTGAACCCTTGGCGTCGGCGTTGCTGGTCTCGAGTAGCGAGGCACTTTGCGGCCACCCCTGTCCCTGGATGAAGGTGTTGATGAAGACGCTGTTTACACCGCCGTCTTCCTGCACCCAGATGGCGACGGCGCCCACCTCATTGTCAGGGATGTCGTCCATGGCGACATCGCGCCATCCCTGCGCGTCGCCAGGCATGTTCTCGATCAACGCGGGCGGTTGCACCCAACCCGTGCCGGGGACGTAACGAGTGGTCATGACGTTCCAGGCGTTGGAGTTGTTATCACGTTGTCTCCAAATGACGGTCGCAGTACCTTTCGGGTCCATGGCGATGGATGACCCGAAGGCTTCGGTGGATCCGTTTTCCAACACGACCGCGCCTTCCCAACCCTGCCCCTGAACATAGCGGTTGCTCCACACGCTCCAAGTTCCGGGGGTTTGTTGATACCAGGCGACGATCGCGTTGCCAGCGTCGTCCGCCGCAAGGAGTGGAGGTCGGGTGTCAGCGGTGCTGTTTTCGAGCAAGGTGGGCCCTTGCCATCCGCTACCTTCGACATAGCGGTTGATGAAGATGTCATTGGCGGCGCGGCGGGTTCGGGCGCGGGCTCGCTATGTTGCCGAGGGGTACGCGGTGCGGACGGCCCGGGCGAAGTCGCGGCCGCGCGCTTCGAAGTTCTCGTAGCGGTCGTAGCTGGCGGCCGCGGGGGCGAGGACGACGGCGTCGCCCGGTTGGGCGAGGGCGCGGGCGGCGGCGACGGCCTCGTCCATGGTGTCCACCACGGACACGGGGACGTGGCGGCCGAGCAGGGCGGCCAGGCGGGCGGCGGACTCGCCCAGGAGCACGGCGCCCCGGCCCTCGCGCGCGACCAGGTCCACCAGGGGTGCCGGGTCGTCGCCGGGCTTGGCGCGACCGCCGGCCACCAGCACGAACGGCTGACCCAGCCCGTCGAGGGTGGCGACGGCGCTGGCGACGTTCGTGGCCTTCGAGTCGTCGTAGAAGGCCACGCCGTCGAGGGCGGCGACGAAGGCGCACCGGTGGGGCAGGGGACGGACCGTCGCGAGCCCGCGCGCGCAGGTCTCGGGGGGCACGCCGGCGTCGAGGGCCACGGCCAGGGCGCAGGCGGCGTTTCGCCGGTTGTGGGCCCCGGCGAGTGGAAAGCCGCCGGCATCCACGGGCGGGGTGCCGGGCAGGACGATCGCGCCGCCCGGATCGAACGACGCCTCGTAGGCCCGGACCACCCGCAGGCCCGGCGGGGGCGCCGCCGCCTCGGGGACCGGGGCGCCGAGGACGGCCGGGCGGTCGGCATCCATGCCGCGGAAGACGGCGGCCTTCGTGGCCGCATAGGCGTCCGCGCCGGGGTAGCGGTCGAGGTGATCGGGCGTCACGTTCGTGATCACGGCCGCGTGCGCGGGGGCGCCCGGATAGGTCTCCAGTTGGAAGCTCGATGCCTCCAGGACGTACGCCCGGGCCCGCGCCTCGCCCGCCAGGTGCGCGCACAGGGGGGGGCCGAGGTTGCCGCCGGCGAAGACGGCACGCCCGTCCGCTTCGAGCAGGGCGGCGAGGATCGTGGCGGTGGTGCTCTTGCCGTTCGTGCCCGTGACCAGGAACAGGTCGGCGTCCGGGATCTCGTCGAGCAGGGCCGCGATGCCGAGGGTGAAGGTGCCGGTGACCAGCGCGTCCGGGGCGTGGGCCCGTACCGCCGCGACGACGGGCGCGGGCGGAACGCCCGGGGACAGCACGACGAGCGCGACTCCCGCCAGGGCCTCGGCCGGTACGTCCGGGCCCGAGAAGGTCGGGACGGCCGGTGCCGCCGCCGGCCGTTCGGCGGCGTCGTAGGCCCGCACCTCGGCGCCGCGCGCCCCGAGCAGCGCCACGGCCGCCCGGCCCGAGCGCCCCAGCCCCACGACGAGGACGGGGCCCTGCCGGACGCGCCCCGTCACGGCGGCCAGGTCCGGGACACAAAGGCCGTCCGTGGGGTCGAAGCCGGGCATCGCGGGCGATCCTAGCGCAGCTTCAAGGTGGCCAGCGCCACGAGGGCGAGCATGAAGCTGATGATCCAGAAACGAACGATGACCTTGGGCTCGGCCCACCCTTTGAGCTCGAAGTGGTGGTGGATCGGCGCCATCTTGAACACGCGCTTGCCGGTGAGCTTGAACGACGCCACCTGCACGATGACGCTGACGGCCTCGAGGACGAAGACGCCGCCGAGGATCAGCAGGGTGAACTCGTTCTTGGAGGCGACGGCCAGGTAGCCCAGGCCCGCGCCGAGCGGCAGCGACCCCACGTCCCCCATGAAGACGCTCGCCGGGTAGGTGTTGTACCAGAGGAACCCGATCCCGGCGCCCACCATCGAGCCGCAGTAGATCGCCAGCTCGCCCACGCCGGGGACGTGGGGGATGTTGAGGTAGCGGGCGATGTCGAAGCCCGCGATGAGCGTGCCCGCCGCGTAGGTGAGCACCAGGAACGTGGCCGCGGCGATGATCACCGGCCCGATCGCCAGCCCGTCGAGCCCGTCGGTGAGGTTGACGGCGTTCGAGGTCCCGACCACCACGAGGGTGGCGAACCCCAGGTACGCCCAGGGCGGCAGGCTCAGGCGGTGCTCGTAGAAGTCGAGCAGGGGCAGGGCCACGCGGTAGCGGATGCTCTCGGGCATCACGCCCGTCTCGTACAGCCCCCACGCCACGCCAAAGGCCACCGCGAGCTGGGACAGCAGCTTCAGGCGCGCGGACAGGCCGCCGGCGTGCTTGCGGCGCACCTTGAGGGCGTCGTCCACGAAGCCGACGATCCCGAAGCCCACGGTCACCGCGGTCGCCAGCAGCACGAACGGGTTCTTGAGGTCCGACCACAGGATCGTGGGGATGACGACGGCCAGGAGGATCAGGCTGCCGCCCATCGTGGGCGTGCCGCGCTTGGCCAGGTGGGTCTGAGGGCCGTCGTCGCGCACGACCTGCCCGAGCTGGATCCGCTGCAGGGCGCGGATGAACCACGGGTAGAGCAGCAGCGACAGCAACAGCGCCGTCAAGGTGGCGGCGATGATCCGCGTGGACGTGTAGCGCAATACGTTGAGCGCGGACAGCGCGGGAACCTGGGTGCTCAGCGGGTAGAGGAGGTGGAACAGCACGGGGCTCGACCGATGGGTCGCACAACCGGGCCCGGACGGCAAACAACCGGCCGGCGGGCCCGTCCCCTTGCCCGCTCGAACGCCGGCCTTAGATTGAGGAAACGATGCGCAGCCTCGCTCAACCGCTCAAGACCGCCGTGCTGCTGGCGGCCCTTACGGGCGTGCTCGTGGGGCTCGGGGGCCTCGCGGGGCGCGGAGCCGCGACGATCGCGCTCGTCCTGGGCCTGGGAATGAACCTCGCCGCCTACCTCTGGTCGGACCGGATGGTGCTGGCGATGCACCGGGCCCGGCCGCTGTCGCCGGCCGAGGCGCCCGAGGTCCACCGGATCGTCGAGACGCTCGCGGCGCGGGCGAAGATCCCCAAGCCGGCGGTCTATCTCGTCGAGGACCCGCAGCCCAACGCCTTCGCCACCGGGCGGGGGCCGTCGCGGTCGGCCGTGGCCGTGACCACGGGGATCTTGCAGATCCTCGACCGCCGCGAGCTGACCGGCGTGCTGGCCCACGAGATCGGCCACATCGTCCACCGCGACGTCCTCGTGGCGACGGTGGCGGCGGGGATCGCCGGCGCCGTCTCCTACCTCGCCCAGATGCTGCAGTTTGCGGCGTTCTTCGGCGGGCGGGACGACGAGGACGCCCCGAGCCCGCTGGGCGCGCTGGCGGTCGCGATCGTCGCCCCGCTGGCGGCGACGCTCATCCAGCTCGCGATCTCCCGGCGGCGCGAGTTCGGGGCGGACGAACTTGGCGCCCGGCTGTGCGGCGACCCGCTCGCCCTGGCCGATGCGCTCGCGAAGCTCGAATCCGCCGCGCACCGGATCCCGTCCCACACGGCCGAGCCCGCCACCGCGAGCCTGTTCATCGTCAACCCGCTGCGCGCCGAGTCCCTCGCCCGCCTGTTCTCCACCCACCCCGACACGCGCGCCCGGATCGAGCGCCTGCGCGCCCTGGCGGCCGAGATGGACCGCGCGCCGCGCCCGGGGCCCCTGCGCCCGGGCCGCCTGCCCCTCTGACGGCGCCGCGCGTCGCGGGCCGTACCGTCCGGACGGGGCGAGGGATCGGTGCGGGCCGGACCGGCGGCCGGTCACCGCGTGCCGCGTCCCGGGCACGCGATCCGGCGCGGGGGAGCCCCGTCGTCCCGGCTGCGCCGCACGTGGACGTCGAAGGACGTGTGCTCCAGCGTACGGGCGAGGGCGCAGGCGTCGTCTCGCACCGCGCGCGTGAGCTTCGGAACGGCGAGCGCGATCCGCGCCCGGCGGAAGGCGCGGTCCAGGTCGCGCAGGCTCCAGGCCGCGGGGGCGTCCCCGTCGAGCCAGGGCCGTGCCGCCGCGAGGTGTGCGACCTCGCGGGGGGAAAGCTTCGTGCCGGCCCGGGCCCAGCGGGCGCGAAGGATCGCGCGTGCGTCGTCGGGCAGGCGCGCGCGCCAGAACGCGGGTGCGGTCACGGCTTCGACGAGACCGCGGGTGGCACGGCCGGCCAGCGCCTGGTCGAGGGCGGCCGACAGCACCAGCCGGTCGCGCCAGAACAGGGCCGTGTACGTGTACGTCGCCCCGAAGCGCTGGCGGAGGATCTCCATGGGCACGCCCGCGCGGTCCGTCCAGGCCCTTCGGAGCCAGGCTTCCAGGAGGGGCCGGCGTGCATCGATCTCGACCGGCGCGGAGCGCAGGTGGACGTGCGCGCGCGCAAGGCCCGGCCAGACCACCACGTCGAGGCCGCCGCCGCGCTCGCCGGCTGCGGGCGCCGCCGGGTCGCGGGGCGCCGGAGCCCGGTTGCGCGCACGCATCGTCCGAGCGAGCGCCTCGAGCAGGGCGTCCGCCTGGGCGGCGTCGCCGATGAGATCGAGGGTCGTCGGGACCCGCCGGGGGGCGGGGACGAGCGCGGCGCGGCATTCGGCGGCGCTCATCGGGCGCGGCAGTCGGCCCACCCGCGCCACGAAGGAAAGCACGAAGACCGGCGTGTCCAGGTGCCTGGACTCGATCGCCTCGCGCCGCTCGGCGGACGGCGGCGTCCTGGACGGGCCGTCGAGCAGGTCGAACACGGCCCGCGCGAGCTTGGCCTCGGCGCCCCGCACCACGTAGAAGGGAAGGATGAACTGGTCATCGACCGCACTGGCCCGCAGGTCGTAGCCGTATCGGGCCTGGCGCGACGCGCCCACCATGACGTGCCACGCCCCCGGCCACAGGATCTCGGTGCACATCGACCCCGGGGCGGACCGCTCGAACGGTCCGTGGACGAGGAGCCTGCCCGCTGTGACGGGCACCGGTGCGCGGGGGTGCTCGGCGCGGTGGACCTCGAGGCCCGTGCGGCGGTCGTGGGTCGTCGCCGCGGGCGGCGGCGGGGGCATGGCGGCGGGCCCGCCGGAGCCACCGGCGGGCGGGGGGACGGGCCCCGGGGGCTCGCGGTGGGGGCACGCGGGATCGGCACGGTCGGGGGCACGCGGCGAAGGTTGCGCCGGAGGGCCTGTAAGCAGCGTGGCGAGGATCAGGGCGGGCACGTCTCCCCCTTCGGCAGTGCGACGACCTGGACGTCGGGTGCTTCGAGACGGTCGAGGATCCACGGGACGAGTGGGGCCGGGTCGAGCGCGGGCGGCCCCGCCTCGGAGCACACCGTGCTCAGCGCGGACAGGAATGCCTCGGCCCTCGCGTCGGCCCGCAGGCGATCGAGGGGGTATCGTCGCACCGCGTCCGCGAGTCGCCGGCGCGCCGTGCGTGCAAGATTGGATGCGATGTTCGTCCGCTGCACCTCGGTCTGCGGCGAAAGGCGGATCTTCGCGAACAGGACCCCGGGTTCGGATCCGATCGACGTGGCCCCGAACAGCGGCAGCCACGGAAGCTGGGGGGTCTCGTCGAGCGGGCCGAGCGCGTAGGCCCACACCTGCCATCGTCGAGGGTCGCCGTCCCGCGCCCGCCAGGCCAGGACCACGGTCGCCTGTGCCTCGTCGCCTTCGACGCACCCGATCCTCGATCCGGCGTCGTGCTGGACGTGCCGTGCCGCGCGCCGGCCCGGGGCGGGTCCGTCGGGGCCGGCCGGAATGGCCTCGAACTCGCACCGGATCCAGTCGAGGACCTGCTGTGGCGGGAAGGGGGAGGTTACGCGCAGGTGGGCGCGGTTGGGGCGGATCCAGTGGTCCACGTAGGCCTGGACCTCGCGGGGGGTGATCGGCTGCACCGGGAGGGGGTCGAAGGGGGCCGCGTCCTGCCCAAAGGCCAGTTGCAGGGTCTGGAAGATCTTCTCGCGGGTGGACCCGGCCGCACTCCGGCGCGCGTGCGCGTGCACCAGCAGCTCCTGCGTGATGATCCGGCGCTGTCGCTCGATGACGGCGCGGGAGGACACGTCGGGGCCGCGCATGCGCGCGGCCTCGGCCCACAGCATGTCGCGCAGGTGCTCCGGGTCCACGGTCGTCGAAAGGCGCATGGCGGTGGCGAAGGTCTTGCCGCCGGAGGCGCGAAGGTGGCGGCGGTCGGCGAAGCGGCGCCAATTCCCGACGCCGGGCAGATCCTCGAACATGCCGTGTTCCACGAGGTGGGCCACGTGGGGCGGGCCGCCCAGGAACCCGCCTTCGTAGGTCGTCTCGATGGATGCCTCCGTGGCGTGCGGGGCCTGGACGATGGACACGAGGAGCCCGTTGGACAGGCGCACCTCCAGGGTGCGTGCGGCCTTCTCGGCGAGGCGGCGCTCGCAGGCGTGGGACAGGTTCCCGGTACGGGCCGGCGGCGTGGCACGCGGCGCGCGGCCCGCCGCCGCCGGGGCCGCGGGCGCTGGATGGGACGGATGCGCCGGCGCGCACCCCCCCGCCGCCACCAGGCCGGCCAGGCCGAGCAGCAGGCGGCGAGGCGAGGGGGGCCGCCTCACAAGGCTCGTCGTCGAGGCAGATGACACGAGCAATCGTGCTTCCCGGGTGCGTTCGGCGGTGGATCGTCGTTGACCGTACACGACCACGGAAACACACCGCAGTTCAGCACGAAATCGTCCGGGCCGCAGCCGGGCGTTCGTTCCGCTCCTCCCTATGGAGCCGCGCCGGGCCTGTCGCAGGTACAGCCTTGGTCGTCGTCGCAGCGAGCGTTACGACACTCCACGAACACGCCGCCCTCCGCGTCCGCCGCGCACGCTTCGATGCCTCCCGTATGGATCTTACATCCGCGATAGCTCGTGCGCCCGTCGTCGCGGACATCGTCCTTCGCCGCGCAGCACAACACCGTCACGGTCGCCTCGTCCTTTGGCGCACTCGATTCCGGCGCGCCCGAAGCAGCGCACGCGACGGCCCAGATCAACGACGCGACGCCACACGGTTTCGACTTCTTCACGATGAACATGGGGCGTCCTCCTGAACAGATCGATGGCTGCCCGTGAACCGGACGTCGGCGGCACCCCGACGGCAGTCGGTGTCCGTATCCAATCCATCCCCGTGCGAGTGCGTGCGCATGGTTTCGTCTTCCATTCGTGTCCTCGAACGAGGCACCAGCGGTATGGATACAATCGTACGCAAGAGCATGTCAAGGCCGGGTGTCGGGGTTTGCAAGCGTTGGAAGGTGTGCGCGACGGCCGTGGAGCACCGCCGGTCGGTGTCGGCCGGGGGCGGGCGCGGCAGGGTGGACCGTGCGGCCGGCCGGTCGGTCGCGGTGCCGCGAGACGGAGCGGGCGGTCCGGCCGGTCCGGCCGGGAAGCGGCGGTGGTCGGGCGGACGGGGCGGGGCGGAGGACGGCCCGCCGGTCGAGGCGTGGGGCACGGCGCCGCGGTTCGGTCGGAGTCGTGCTCGGCGCGAGGGGGGGTGGGCGCTATGCTCCGCCGCGTGCGCGTCCTCGTGCCGCTCCTGGCCGCCCTGGCGACCTCGCCGGGCAGCCTTGCGTCGGCGGACGCGCCGGAGCAGGAGGCCGTCACGTTTCGCTGGGAGGCGCCAACGGGCTGTCCGACGGCCCGGACGGTGCGGGCACGGGTGGATGCGTTGCTCGGTGGGACGCCGATCGAGCACCGCCGCGGGCCGCTTTCGGTGGTCGCGCGGGTACGGCGGGCGGCGCCGGGACGATGGTCGTTGCAAGTTTCGACGATGACGCCCGGGGCCACGCGGGTGCGCGACCTCGTGGGGCCGGATTGCTCCGTACTGGCGGAAGCGGCCGCGCTCCTGGCTGCGATGGCGATCGATCCGGCCCTGTTCGACGTGTCCCAGGTCGCGGGCGAAGGGGCGGGGACGAGGCGGCAGGAGGCCGTGGTCCCCGTCCCGGCGCCGGCGGTTCGGACGCCTGCCCGTCCCGAGGCCCCGGCGCCGGCCGGTCCCGAGGTTCCGGTGCGGTCCCCGTCCGAGGCCGCGGCGCCCGCCCGCCCGGTGCCCGAGCGGGGGCCGCCTCGCCGTGCGGCGTCGGAGACACGGGGCGGCAAGGCGCCACGTCTGCGCCAACGGGCGGGCGCGGTGTTGGGCGTGAGCGTGGGGGCCGACTACGGCGCGCTACCGGGGGTGGCGCCCGTGCTCCGGGCGTGGGCCGGGGCCGCCTGGCCCCATGCGAGGCTCGTCGCAGCGGTGCAGTACGGGGCCCTGCGACGCACGCGCCTGGACGGGGCGTCGGGCCGCGGCGCCGACCTGCAGCAGGTGTTCGCAGCGGTCCGGGGGTGCGGGGTCCCGACGGCCTCGGGAGGACGGCTCGAGATCCCCCTGTGCGGCGCCTTCGAGGCCGGGGCCCTCGTCGGCCGCGGGGTGGGCTTCGCGGTGACGCGCCGGGGGGCGTTGCCGTGGCTGGCGCTCTCCCTGCGGGCCGGCGTCGTCGGCCGCGTGCATCCCCGCCTCGGCCTCGGGCTGTGGATCGAGCCGTGGCTGTCGCTCGTCCGCGCGACGTTCCACACCGACGACGCCACCGTGCTGTGGCGGTCGCGGCGCGCGGGCGTGCGGGGGCTCGGAGGATTGGAGGTGCGGTTTTGAGGTGCGCCCGGGGGGCCCTGGGACGATCCGCCGATGGGTCCTGGGCGTCTCGTGCGCAATCTACGTCCGCGTGGAGCGCGCGCATCCATCGCGGGCCGTCCCGGGGGCCTGCGGCGCCGCGGACGAAAGGGGCCCCGCCCGAGCCGCGGGGGCGGCAGCGACCCCACCCGCAGCCTCCCGCTGCGGCGCCGCGGAGGCGAGCGACCCCGCCCGAGGGCGGGTGGCGGTGCCCGGAAGGAGGCGACCCGGGCCGTCCCGGGGGGCGGGCCGGATGCGCGGCGGGCGGACGCCTGCGGCGGCCACGAGCATCGGGGGGGCCAGCGCGTCCCGGGGGGCGGGCCGGATG
>JALSIN010000045.1 GCA_026989935.1 Polyangiaceae bacterium
CCCGCCTCGACCTCCTTCAAACCCTCGTCGAGGACTTCGGCTGGACCCTTGCTCCCATAGACTGAAACCCGGACCGAACTTCCGATCCGATGTACTAGATTGCGCCGAGATGTCCGGGAACTCGATCCTTGCCTCGTTCCTCGTTTCGAGCCTCGCCGCCGCCTCCGCCTGCTCCGGATCGGGGGGGACGCCGGGAGACGGCACCGGCGCGACGGCCTCCTCCGGCTCGACGAGTTCGACCTCGCAGACCACCGGGACGACGGCGGGTACGGCGTCCTCCACGACCGGCGCCACCGGGACGGGGACGGATACCGGGACCGGAACCGACACCGGGACCGACACCGGGACCGGGACCGGAACCGACACCGGGACCGGCGCCGACACCGGGACGGGTGCCGACACCGGGACGGCGGGCGCGTCGGGGACGACCGACGGCACCACGGGCGGCATCTGCGGCGACGGCGTGGTCGATCCGGGCGAGGCCTGCGACGATGGCAACGCGAGCAACGACGACTTCTGTCTGAACACCTGCGAGGCGGCGAGCTGCACCGACGGCTTCGCCAACGCCAACGAGACCGACGTAGACTGTGGCGGACCGGACTGCCCAAGCTGCCCCGACGGGAAGGGCTGTATCGTCCATACCGACTGCCTGAACGGCTTGTGCGAGTTGAACGTCTGCATGTCCGCCTGAACGGCCCGCCGGGTCCCGGCCGGGCCACCGGGCGCACCAAACGCCGGAACCGGACCCGCGCCCTCGCCCTGTGCGCCCCGTCACACCGCCGCTTTCGTGACCACCGCACGCGCCATGTAGGCTGCGCCCATGGCCGACCGCCTCGACATCTCGCAGCGCAAGAAGGACCACCTGGCCCTTTGCGCAGGTCCCAACGTCGGCTTTCGGGAAAAATCCACCCTCCTCGAGCACGTCGAGTTCGTCCACTGCGCCCTGCCCGAGATGCACGCGGACGAGACGGACCCCTCGGTCGAGCTGCTCGGCAAGCGGCTGGCCGCCCCCGTGATCATCGCGGCCATGACCGGGGGGACGGACCGGGCGGCGGCGGTCAACCGGGATCTTGCGGCCGTGGCGGAGGAGCTCGGGATCGGCTTCGGCCTCGGATCCCAGCGCGCCATGCACACCCGGCCCGAGACCGCCTGGACCTTCGAGGTGCGCGAGGCGGCGCCCACGACCCTCGTCCTCGGCAACCTCGGCGTGGTGCAGGCACGCCAGATGTCCACGGCCGAGATCGAGGACCTGGTCGGGCGCGTGGGGGCCGACGCCCTGTGCGTGCACCTCAACCCCGCCATGGAGATCGTCCAACCGGGCGGGGACCGCGACTTCCGTGAGGGGCTCGACACCCTCGCCCGCCTCGTCGAGACCCTCTCCGTCCCCGTGGTCGCCAAGGAGACGGGCTGTGGCCTGTCCCGCGCCGTCGGCGAGAAGATCCGCGCGGCGGGCGTGCGCACGGTGGACGTGTCGGGTGCGGGCGGCACGAGCTGGGTGGCGGTCGAGGCCCACCGGGCCGTGGACCCGGACGAGCGCGCCCTGGCCGAGGAGCTTTGGGACTGGGGGATCCCCACCGCCGCGTCCGTCCTGCAGCTTCGCGGCCTCGGGCTCGACGTCATCGCCACCGGCGGCCTGCGCTCGGGCTCGGACGTGGCCCGCGCGATCGCCCTCGGCGCCAAGGCCGGAGGCCTCGCGGCCGCCGTCCTGAAGGCCCACAAGGCCGGGGGCCGCGACGGCGCCCGGACCTTCCTGCGCCGCGTGATCCTGGCCGTGCGGGCCATCATGCTGCTGACCGGCAGCCGCACCGTCGCCGACCTCCAGCGCACCCAGACGATCCTCACCGGCCCCCTGCCCCTTTGGTCTCCCACCGCCGCCGTCCCGTGACCGCGCCACGGCCCACGCTCGCAGCCCGCGAGGCCGCCGCCTTCGGCAAGGTGATCCTCCTGGGGGAGCACGCCGTCGTGCACGGCGTCCCAGCCCTGGCGGCGGGCCTGCCCCGGGCGCTCGTCCTGCGCGCCCGCCCCCTCGACGACCCGCGCGGCCCCACCGAGCTGTCGATCCCCGCCTGGGACGTGCGGGTCCAGCTCGCCCCCGGCGACGACGGCGCCATGCACCCGGTGGCCCGGGCCGCCGCGGAGGTCCTGGCCCTGTGCGACGCCCCCCTCGCCGGCCTGCGCATCGACGGCGAGACCACGCTCCCCGCCGGCGCGGGCCTCGGCTCCTCGGCGGCCCTTTGCGTCGCGCTTGCGCGCCTTGCGCTCGGGCCGGGCGCCCCCGCCGAGGAGGTCGTCGAGGCATCCATGGCCGGCGAGCGCGTGTTCCACGGGTCGCCGTCGGGGATCGACAGCGAGATCGCGGCCCGCGGGGGCGTGCTGCGCTTCGTGCGCGGCCGGCCCCCCGAGCCGATCCGCCCGGCCCGGCCCCTCCCCCTCGTGATCCTGCCCACCGGCGTCCCCCGGCGCACCGCCGACCTGGTGGCCCACGTGGGCCGGTTCGTACGCCGGGAGCCCGCCGTGGCCCGCCCCATCCTGGAGGCGATCCGTGGGTGCGTCGAACGCGGCCAGGCCGCCCTCGAGGTCGGCGACCACGCCACCCTCGGCCGGATGTTCGACGCCTGCCACGGCCTGCTGTCGGCGCTGGGCGTCGGGCACCGGCGCCTCGACGACCTGTGCGCTGTCGCACGCTCCGCAGGCGCCCTCGGTGCGAAGCTCACGGGCGCCGGGGGCGGCGGCTGCGCCATCGCCCTCGCCGGCGACGATCCCCACCGCGTCGCCGCCGCCGCCGCCACGGCAGGCTGCACGGCCATCGTCACGGAGATCGCCACCGCATGAGATCCGCCCGCGCCACCGCTTGCTCCAACATCGCCCTCGTCAAGTACTGGGGCAAGCGTCCCGACACGGATCCCGACCTCAACCTTCCCGACGTGGGATCGTTGTCCCTGACGCTGGCGGACCTGGCCACCGTGACCACGGTGACGCCGAGCGACGACGGCCAGGACCGCTTCGAACTCGACGGCCGCCCCCTCGAAGGCCGCCCCGCCGAGCGCGTGGCCCGCCACCTCGACCGCGTGTACCGGGCCGGCGGTGGTGCCGGGCGCCGCCCGCCCTGCCGCGTGGTCTCCGTCAACCACTTTCCCACCGCCGCGGGCCTCGCCTCCAGCGCCTCGGGCTTCGCCGCCCTGTCGTGCGCGGCCGCGGCCGCCTTCGAGACCGACCTCGACGCGGCGGCCCTGTCCGCCCTGGCACGGCAGGGATCGGGCAGCGCCGCCCGGTCGATCTTCGGCGGCTTCGTGCGCCTCGACCGGGGCACCCGCCCGGACGGCCGCGACTGCGTGGCGCGCCCCGTGGCCGCCCCCGACCACTGGGACGTGCGCCTCGTCGTCGTGCAGACCACGACCGGGCCGAAGGCCGTGGGGTCCACCGAGGGCATGGAGCGCTGCCGCACCACCTCGCCCTACTACCCCGCCTGGGTCGAGACCTCCCAGGCCGACCTCGACGCCGCCACCGAGGCCGTCCGGGCGCGCGACCTCGACCGCCTCGGTCCCATCATGGAGCACTCCTGTTTCAAGATGCACGCCGCCATGATGGCGAGCCGACCGCCCCTGCTGTACTTCCGCGGCCCCACCGTCGAGGCCGTCCGCACGGTCTTCGACCTGCGCCAGAACGGCCTTGCCGCCTACGTGACCATCGATGCCGGCCCCCACGTCAAGGTGCTGACCCACGCGCGCGACGCCGCGGCGGTGGCCGAGCACCTGCGCCGGGTGCCCGGGGTCGCGGCGGTCTCCGTCCATGCGCCGGGCCCCGCGGCGCGCGTGGAGGTGCTGCCGTGAGCCGCGTCCCCGTTTCCGCGCCGGGCAAGGCGTTCCTCGTGGGGGAGTACGCCGTGCTCGAGGGCGCCCCCGCGCTCGTGACCGCCCTCGACATCCGCGCCGTGGCACACGAACCCGCCGGCGGGCACGTCCCGGCCCCGACCGCGGTGGTCGCCTGCGCCCACGCCCGCGTCGCCCACTACCTCCACGCCCGCGGGGCGAGCCACCTGCGCCCGCCCCCCGTGGTGGACACCGGCGGGTTCTACCTGGGCCCGCGCAAGCTCGGGCTGGGATCCTCGGCGGCGGTGGCCGCGGCGGTGGTCGGCTTCCACCTGGCCGAGCACGGCCTGGACCCACGCGACCCGGAGATCGCCGCGGACGCCCTGTCCCTGGCCCGAGCGGCCCACGCCGAGGCCCAAGGCGGCGGCGGCAGCGGCGCCGACGTGGCAGCGGCCGTGCTCGGCGGCGCGATCCGGTTCCAGGACGGCCACGCCGAGCCCTGCCCCCTGCCCGAGGGCCTGCACGTGCGCTTCGCCGACGCCGGCGCCCCCGCCACCACCGCCTCGTTCCTCGCCGCCGTCGGTCGAGCCCGCAAGGCGGCGCCGGCCGAGCACCGCCGGATCGTGCAGGGGCTGGCGGACGCGGCCGAGGCCTTCTTCGCCGCCCTCGAGGGCGACGAACTCGACTTCGACGGGATCCGGGCCGCCTGCCGCCGGCACGTGGAGAGCCTGGCGGCGCTCGAACGCCACGCCGGCGTCGAGATCCTCACCCCGGCGATCCGCACCATCGTGGCCGAGGCCGAGGCGGCCGGGATCGCGGCCAAGCCCAGCGGCGCCGGCGGGGGCGACCTCGTGGCGCTGTTCGCCGACGACGCGGGCGCCCTCGACCGCTTCGCCGTGGCCCTGCGCCGGAAGACGGACCACGCGGTGCTCGGCGAGATCGCCGTATCGGCCGAGGGACTGCGGCCGGACGACCGCGTCCCGACGAACTCGCGCCTGGCCGGCTTCTTCAAGCTGTCCATCGAGGAGCGCCGCCGCGCCGTGGCCCGCTCGACGGGCCTGCCGCTGGCCCGCTTCTCGGACCTCGACGCCGGCAGCCTCGACCTGCACCGCGCCAACCACATGATCGAGAACGTGGTGGGCACCCTGGAGCTGCCGCTGGCGATCGCGACGAACTTCCGCGTCAACGGGCGTGACTTCCTGGTGCCCATGGCCGTCGAGGAGGCCTCGGTCGTGGCGGCCGCCTCGAACGCCGCCAAGATGGTCCGCGAGGGCGGCGGCTTCGTCGCCCACGCCGACCCGCCGTGGATGATCGCCCAGATCCAACTGTGCCGGCCCGCCGGCGGCGATCCTCCGGCCGCGGTCACCGAGCGCATCCTGGCCGAGAAGGACGCCCTGCTCGCCCTGGCCGACACGGCCCACCCCCGCCTGGTCGAGCGCGGCGGCGGCGCGCGGGATCTGGAGGTTCGGACGGTGGCCGACGACATGGTGATCGTCCACGTGCTCGTGGACTGCCGCGACGCGATGGGGGCGAACCTGCTGAACACGGTGGCCGAGACCCTCGCCCCGCGGATCGAACGCATGACCGGCTGGGAGGCCCGCCTGCGGATCCTCAGCAACCTGGCCGACCGCCGCTGCGCGCACGTCGAGGCCCGCGTGCCGCCTTCGGCGCTGGGCAAGGGCGCCTTCGACGGCGCCGACGTGGTGGACCTGGTGGTATCGGCCTCCCGCATGGCCGAGCTCGATCCCTATCGCGCCGCCACCCACAACAAGGGGATCATGAACGGCGTGGACGCGGTCGTGCTCGCCACGGGCAACGACTGGCGCGCCATGGAGGCCAGCGTGCACGCCTTCGCGGCGCGCGACGGGCGGTACGGACCGCTGGCCGTGTGGACGAAGGGCGCAGACGGCTGGCTCGAAGGACGCATGAGCCTGCCCGCCGCCGTCGGCGTCGTCGGCGGCGCCACGCGCGTCAACCCGGTCGCCCGCCTCGCCCTGGAGATCCTGGGCTCCCCTTCCGCCACGGAGCTCGGCCAGGTC
>JALSIN010000046.1 GCA_026989935.1 Polyangiaceae bacterium
GGTGTCGCGTCACGCGCCGGGATGATACCGCATCCCGGCCCAGGACCCGCCATCGCGCCGCGCCGCAGGGTCTTCGCGCAGGATCAGCGCACCCGGAAGTTCTCGTCGCCGCGCACCGGCGGCGGGGTCAGCAACAGGCGCACGACCTGACCACGGATGCCGTCGAGGCCGCCGCGCCCCCCGGCGTCCACCACGTACGCCACACCGAGTTCCGGCGCCGGCACGATCTTGACCGGGTAGACCAGCGGCACCGTGCCCGTGAAGACCGGGTCGTTGATCGGGATGTAGCCCGCCACCGTGCTGAAGATCTCGCGGTAGCCGTCGGGGATCCGGGCGCGGAAGAACTGGTAGAAGGCGCGCGGTGCGGCGGCCCCATCTTCCGCGGGGGGCTCGTAGGCGTCGTCGCGCCAGACGGTCTCCGTACCGGGCACGTACCGCCCGAGATCCCGCAGCGACACCAGGTCGAGGACGAACGACACGTACGGGTTGGAATAGCGCACCGCCGCCACGTCCGCCGTGTCCCGGAAGCGGAACGTGTGGAACTTGGTGCTCGGGTCGTCGTCCCGCGCCTGCACGATGCGGCAGGGATTCGGGTCGAAGGGCTCGACTTCGTCCGACGGGCACGCGGGGATCCCCCATACCGGGTGGCCGAACGTCTCCGCCTCGTCGCGGCCCAGCCGGATCCGGCTCGAAAGCAACGGAGACACCGTGGGATCCTCCACACACTCGCCCGTGTCCGGATCCGCATGCACCCGGTCGGCGAAGAAGACGCCCACGGGCGAACCGGTGACCACGAAGCTGTTGCGCACGCGCACCTGATAACGGACGAACTCGGCGAAGCACCGCGGCCCCGGCAACGGCGCGAGCCGGCAGGTGTCCACCCCCTCGTAGCCCGAGACCACCTCGGGCACCTTCTCGCACGGGATCCGGCACAGCCCCTCGTGGCACACGTAGTCCGAGCCGATGTCGGCGCAGTCGTCCGTCGTCTCGCAGCCGCCCGACGGCTGACTGGCACCTTCGGGCAGGATGCACGAAAACCGCGCAAACTGTTCGGCGACGGTGGCGGGCGTGATCCCGTCGTCGGGGTTCGGATCGGGCAGATCGACCTCGACCAGGTACGACCGCTCGGGCAGATCGAGCGCCTGCAGCCAAAGCTCCTCCTGGCTCGCCCGGGTGACCAGGTACTCGAGGGGCACGTCGCCGCAGGCGTCCCGCAGGAACGGTCCGCACGCGGCGCGCAGATCGGCTTCGGCGCTCGCCAGGTCGGCCTCGGCCACACAGATCCCGCGCCGCCCGAGGGGGTCCTTGAGGCATGCCTGCGCGGTGCCGCAGTCGCCGTCGTCCTCGCAGCCGAGGATTACCACCTTGTCCCCCGCCAGGACCCCGGCATCGCAAAAGGAGGCGCCCTCGTCCACCAGCCGGACCGCCCGGCGGCGGGCCTCGTCGGACAGGCGGCAACCGCCGCGGTCGAGGTCGCAGGCGAGATCGTAGCCCGAGGAGGCGGACAGGGCGTCGCAATCGGCGTCCGTCGCACAGGCCTGCACGCAGCGGCCGAGGGACTCGTCGCACGTCCATCCGGGATCGCACGTCGGGCACTGTCCGCCGCCGAGGTCCGGGACGTAGTGGGCCGGCGGGGCGAGGCAGGTGGCCTCTTGCCAGCCCGGCAGGTCGCACTCGATCCGCCCGGTCGAGCTGGTCGTGCCCGGGATCGCCCCCTCCCAGACCACGGCCCAGGAGGCCGTCGTCCACCGGCGATAGTCCCGCGCGTGCACCCGCGGAACCGGGTTCTCGTAGAAACGCCCGCTGTCTTCGATGGGCAGGAAGGACCCGAGGCGGTCTACGTTGTCCGGGTTCCCGAAGGCCGAAGCCACCAGCGCCTGGTCGGCCGACACGGGTCCCTCGGCGTCGGCGGTGTACGCCAGATCGATCCGCCGCAGCGACGGCGCGAGCACGGCCACCCCCTCGTCCTGTCCCGGGATGTCCCGCTGCGGTTCCTCGTCGGAGACCCGGGGCAGCGCGTTGTCGGCGCCGTCCGCGTGCGGATCCACGGACGGCCACAGGCTGTGGGCGGCCACCCCGACCCGCATCAACCCCACCGGGTCACGCTCGGCCACCACGTCCGCCACCCCCTCGATCTGCCCGAAGATGCTGTGCACCACCCGGCCAAAGCTCGTCACGCCCACCCCGATCACCCCGGTCCGACCAAAGGGGTTCGACAGGCCGAGGTCCCCGCCGTCCGGGTCCTCCCCCGAAAGGTCGTCCACTCGGATCTTGACGAAGGTCCAGTCCGTCACGACGGCCCCGCCCGGCGCCCGGATCCCGGGGCCGAGGGAAAGGGGGCGGCGGTTCGGAGGATCGCCCGGTACGAGCGGATCCACTTCGATGCACTCGACCCCCTGCCCGGAGAACAAGCTCGACGGATCCACCTGGGTGTCGCACTCCACCCCGAGTTCGAACCGGTTCGCCCAGTCGCGCTCGACCACGTGGGTGGAACCGTCCCCCGCCACCACGTACAGGAACTGGCGCGTGGGCGTGCCCTGGGCGCCCAGGCCCAGGGTCATCGGAGGCGTGGCACGGATCCCGAACACGCCTTCGGCGTCCTGCAGCCGAAGGCGCAGCGTCTCGTCTACCGGCGCGAACCCGCCCGCGTCCACCGGGATCTCCACGATCTCGTCGGAGGAGGGACCGCCCACGAACAAGGCGTCGTACGCAAGGCCCGTGTACTCCTCATCCGCCTCGTCGAACGCCTCCTCGTCCACCCCGTCGAGCGTGCTGCGCACCAGTTCGATCGTGGTCGGGGTCATCGAATCCCCGAGATCGGGGGGATCGGGCGGCGTCCCCGACACGAGGTCGGGACACTCCACCGGGCAGGCGGGGTTCGTCCCGGTATCGACCACCTCGAAGCCTCCCGCTCCATCGGACACGAGTTGGCGGCTTTGAAGGATCTGGCCGGTCTGCACGCTCACTTCCGCCACGAGCTGGCACCCCGGGAAGGTCACGTACACGCTGCGGGGCTGGTCCGGATCGCACACCCCCAGCGGTTCGATTCCACTCGTGCCGGCTCCGGTCCCGGCTCCAGTCGATCCCCCGCCGGTGCCACCGCGGGCTCCGTCACGGGCGCCCGCAAACTGCGGCCCGCGCCCGGCCGGCACCGGCGCATCCCCCGCCAGCGAAAGGTCCGGCGGCACCGCCAGCACGTCGCCCGGACGCGCCGCGATGGGCGTTCCGTCTCCGCGAATGGGCGTCACGGCATAGGTGAGCGCTCCCGGGGCGACGCCGCTTTCGACTTCGAACGCAAGCGCCGCCGCCCCCGGCACATCCACCACGGTAAGATCGCAGGTTTGCGTGTTGGCGGCGACGGCCCGACAGGCATCCGTGGCGATCGTGATCGCCTGCGGCATCCCCCCAGCCGGCAGAAAATCGTAGCCCGGCGACGTTGGATCCAGGTCCACCAGGCCGTTGCGATCGCAACGGCGAAACACTGCGATCTCGTTCTTCTCGGAGTTGGTGACGAAACCGATGAGCTGCCGATCCCCGGGATCCGCGCACGACGCCGAGCCTCCCTTGCACGCATCCGGCGGTGCCACCCCCATCGTTCCGTCCCCCCGCAGGGCCACGCAGGCCAGGGCCAGATCCGTGGGTCGGTCCAGGGCGCGGTTCGGCACGGTGACCCGCTGCTGGTTTCGGCATGAACCCATCGCCGCCACGGCGATCACGAGGAGGAAACGAGCGGCGCGTCGCATCATTGGCGAAAAGGCTCCTCGAGCCCGATCTTCGCCAAAACGGCGAACCGTGTCGGGCGTCGGCGCGAGATGTCCACCACGCTGATCGTGGCTTCGAGCGCGTTCGAGACGTATACGGCCTCCCGGACCCGATCGACGGCCACGGCGTGGGGGCCGGCCCCCACGAGCGTCTCGGCCACGACCTCCATCGCGTCCAGATCGATGACGAACAGATGCGCGGATCGAAAGCAGGTGACGAAACCGAGGCGTTCGACGCCGTCGTCGAGCACCGCCAGCGTGGTCGGCTGCTGGCACAACTCGACGGGCGGCCCGGCGGGCACGTTCGCCGGCACCCCGTTGACGTCGAGGGATGTATCAATCGACAACAACGCGCCCGGCTGCGTCTGCACGGCGAGCAGACGGTCTCCACGCGGATCGGCGAACGCGATGTCCCCAAGGAAGGCGCCACCGAACCCAGCGCCCGGATCGAGCCCCCCAGGTGAAAAGTACGACAGGCTGCGCAGCCCCGTGGCCGCACCGAGTTCGTCCGGGTCGAGCGGCGTCACCGTGAACGTCGCGATGCGCGACGCGTAACGCAGGGCCGCGTAGACCAGCGGGCGGGTACACCCCTTCGACAACGAGGGGACGTTCGGCTCCGGGTCGGCGTTCCCGAGCGGTCCCTGCCCCGCCTCGAAGCACGGCCGCACGGCGAGCCCGATCCCACCGGCCGCCGTGTTCCCCGTGTCCAGGATGAAAAGCTGTTCGACGATCTTCGGCGCCCGACCGGCATCCCCCAGGTCGATCCGGGTCAACGCCCCCCCCGTCGCATGGGCCACGTACGCGTACCGGTACCCGGCGCCCTCGTCGATGAGTACGTTGAACGGCTCGCGCGACAGCCTCGGTCGATCCGGATCGTCGAGGACGTGCACCAGCCGATTGCTGCGATCGCACGGCGGCGCCGTGCCCTCGATCTCGGGCTTCGGCTGGCCACATTCGAAGCGGATCCCGCCGGCCATCTCCTCCACGTCCACGTAGACGATGGAGGGGTCGCCCCGCACGGGCACCCACAGGCGACGCCGGCCGGTGACCGGGTCGCCGTCGGGTTCGAGCGAGACGGCCACGCGCGCGGCAAAGTGCCCCGTCCGGACCGCATCGACGACGAAGGCGGACTCCTCGCACTCGACCACCTGCGGCGCCTGGGCCAGGTGCCGACACGGCAACGACGCATCGACGGCCGCTTCGGGCGGCTGGACGCATCGGCCGGCGTCCAGCCGGCAGTACGGATCCGCCGCCCCGGTCTCGGGATCGAACCACGCGCGCCAGAACGCTGCGAGATCCACCGCCACCACCGTACTGCCCGAAAAGGCGCGATCGCTGTTGCCGTTCGTCACGAACAGGTAGCGCGGCGCGCCGTCCGGGGCGTCCGGGTCGGGCTTCGGATCCACGGCCAACCCCGTGGGGAAGAAAAAGGCATCGGCGGGCGGCGCGATCCCGACGCTCGGGTTCTCGCACCCGGCGAGCAGAGCCGCGAACACGAGGCCCGCGGCGGTGTGTGTCGGTCGCGACACGGCGGCAGAAGCTACCACACTCCAAGCAGCGAACCGGGCCCGTGCGCGTTCGGATCAGCCGTCCGGACCATCCGTCCCCGCCCGCGCCGTCGCCGGCCGCCGCCCGCCGCGCACGAGGGCCCGCAAGGCGTCCAACGACCGCAACGGGCGCCGCAGGTGGCGTGCCAGCCCCCGCTGGCAGAACGCGCGCACGAACGCCGCCTGCCGGGCGTCGAAGGCCGGAGCCGGCGCCCCACCAGACCAGGCGGCCACGCGGGCGACCCCCGCGAGATCATTGGCGGCAATCGTGGCGGCGCCGTCGGCGTGCACCGAGCACAGCGCGCCCCCTCGGTCCCAGGCGAACGCAACGGCCTCGCCGCGCGCCGCCCCCCCGCACACTGCGCAGCGATCGAGGGCGGGCATGGCCCCGAGGGCCACGAGCAGGCGCAGTTCGTAGCGCCGCAGCCAACAGGGATCGGCCCCCTCGCGCGCGAGCCCGTCGAGGGCGTCACTCAGGGCGTCGAACAGGGCCGGGTCCGGGTCCTGCTCCGCCACCAAGGCATCCGAGAG
>JALSIN010000047.1 GCA_026989935.1 Polyangiaceae bacterium
CGGGCGTAGACGGCGTCGTAATAGGGCCAGAACTTGCCGGCCCGCTGGGCGTGCACGGCCCCGCGCGCGGCGAGGATCGCGTGGCGGTGGAAGGGCAGGGGGAAGTGCTTGTAGGCGATCCGGAGCCTCGGGCCGTACTCGGCGCGCAGGGCGTCGAGCACGTCGTGGCCGGCGGCGCAGTACGGGCACTCGAAGTCTCCGAAGGCGACGATGGTGACCTCGGCACCCGCCGGGCCGAGGGTCGGGGCGTCCCCCAGGGGCACCCGGTAGACCCGGTCGGGGTCGGGTCCACGGCGCTCGCGGTAGACCACGCGCCGGTAGCCGTCGGCGATGGCGTGCCGGTAGATCTCCGTGGCCGGGACGCCCGCCCGGCGCCAGCGCCCGGCCAGGGTGAGCTCCTGCTCGACGACGTGCGTGAAGTCCTCGTAGGGGGCCGCACCCTTGATCATGCGCCCGTTGACGAAGAACGTCGGCGTGCTCGACACGCCCAGGCGACGGCCCTGGCGCAGGTCCCGCGCGACCCGGGCGAGCCCCACCCGGTCCGCGATGTCGCGCTCGACGGCGGCCGGATCCAGGCCGACGGCGCCGGCCGCCTCCAGGATCGTCGCCATCGTCACCTCCGGGGCCTCGAACAGGGCGTCGAAGAAGGGCCAGAAGCGGCCCGCCGCCCGCGCGCTCTCGGCGGCGGAGGCCGCCAGCAGCGCGTGCTCGTGGAAGTCCAGCGGGAACGCCTTGTAGACCAGCCGGATGCGGTCGCCGAAGGCGCGCCGAAGCCGTTCCATCGTCTCGTGTCCCCGGCGGCAGTAGGGGCACTCGAAGTCGCTGAACATCACGATGGTCACCGGGGCGTCGTCCGGCCCCAACACCGGCGCGCCGCCGATCGTCACATGGTAGCGCTCGAAGGGGACGGCCCGGTCGTCCTCGGCGGGCGGATCGGACGCTGGCGTCTCGTCGAAGGCCGGCAGCTTCGCCGCGTCGGCCCCCCGGTCGTCGGCCACGACCGCAGGAGACGCCGACCGAGTGGGATGCGCGCAAGCCGCGGAGAGGGCGAAGGCCGCAAGGCGTGTGCGGGCGCCCGGTCTTGGGCGGAAGGTTGCCACCGTTCCTTCCTTTTTACGACGCGACGCGGGGCGGCGCCAGCGTGCCTATTCGCCGCTTCGGCTGCGTGCAAGCCAGCGAAAGAGATCCGTGCGAGTCTCGAAGCCGAGCTTTCGCAGGAGGTTTCGCATGTGGTACTTGACGGTGTTCGCCGAGATCCCCAGGTGCTCGGCGATCTCGACGTTCTGCGCCCCCTTGAGCAGCAGTTCGAGGGTGTCGCGCTCGCGGGCGGTGAGTTGCCCGCGCTGGACCAGCGCGCCCACGATGCGGTGCGTATCGCCCACGTGCGGCGGACTGGCCACGGCCTCCGAAAGCCCCACGAGCTTGCACCAAGCGCGCCAGCGGTTCGTCTGCTCCCTGGCCGCGGCCACGGCTTCGATGAGCCCGGCGTGGTCGAAGGGCTTGGCCAGCAGGCTGGCGGCCGCCCCGTCGATGCACTTGCGAACCACGTCGGCGTCCACGATCCCCGTGATGACGACCGCGCAGCACGGGGTCGTCCGGGATCGCAGTGCTCCGACCAGCGAGAATCCGATCCCGTCGGGCAATCCCACGTCCACGACCGCGGCGTCGAACGGCGGGTCGTCCCCCTGCAGGGCAAGGTAGGCACCGTCGAGATCCTGACAGCACACCGTGGCGGCTCCCACACGTTCGAGCGAGCGAGCGATGACCTTCGCCACCATGGCGTCGTCCTCGACGACGAGGATCCGTGCGCCATCGAGGTGGGCCTGGGGTGAGGCTTTGACTCCTGAGTCCACCGTTGGAACCACGCCGGGGTCGGGGCCGGCCGGTGGAGGATAACCGTGGGATCTTGCGATCTAAACTACCGTTAGGGGTAGGAGCGTATGAGACGAAGCACGCCCCTGGCCCCGCGCGGCATCGCGCCTAGGGAGCCCCTCGCTCCCCCAGCGGGGCGGACCGCCGCGGTAGACCGCCGCGAAACGACGGTTAGCCCCCGCGCAAGACGTCGTCGTAATGCCTCTCGAGGGCGGTCACGCGCTGTGCCAGATCGTAGCACGTCTTCATCTTGGCCCGCGCGGCGCGGCCCAGACGGTCCCGCAGGGACCGGTCGGACAGCAGCGTCCGGAGCCGGTCGGCGATCGCGTCCGAGTTGCGGGCGGGCACGAGGAACCCGGTCGTCCCGTCGTCCACGATCTCGGGGATCCCGCCGTGCCAGGTGGCCACCGCCGGCACGCCCCGCGCCGCCGCCTCCTTGACCACGATGAGCCCGGATTCACGGTCCGCGTTCGCGGCGACCACGCTCGGTGCGATGAGGGCGTAGGCATGGCGCATGGTCTCCAGCACCTCGCCGTGGCCGCGCACGCCCAGGAACCGTACGCGGCCGGCGATCCCCAGCGCGTGCGCCGTCTCGACGAGTCGGCCTTCCAGGGCGCCACCGCCGATGAGGTGGAGCTCCACCTCGGGGAACGAATCGGCGATCTTGGCGAAGGCCCGCAGCCCGTACACGAACCCCTTCTTCTCGACGAAGCGCCCCACCATCAACAGGAAGGGCGGGTCCTGGGGCGTGGCCGGCTCCGCCTCGGGGATCGCCACGCCCAGCCGGTGGACGAAGACGCGGTCGGAGGGCATCCCGAGGTCCACGAGCATCTCCGCCAGCTCCGTCGAGGCGGCCAGCCACCGGCGCACGGTGGCCCGCAGCAGGGGGGCGGCGGCGGCGTAGCGCCAAAAACGCGGGTGGAAGCGCCGGTCCGACGCCAGCACGGGCACGTCGTAGCCGTGCACGGTGACCACCAGCGGCTTGTCCAGGGCGCGCGCGTAGGGCAGGGCGTAGACGGCGCCGGGGCCGAAGTGCGCGTGCAACAGGGCGTAGTCCCCACGGGCGATCGCGCGGTAGCGGCGGGCGCTGAGCGTCAGCGTGCGGCAAACGGCGGCGTCGAGGCGGCCGAGCCACGACGCGGCGCCCTCCATCACGTGGACGTGGGGCCACGGGAAGGCATCTTCGTTCATGCGCCGCATGCAGAAGACGTGGGCGTCGTAGCGCGTGTGGTGACGCAACTCGTCGTAGACGAACGTCTGACTGTACTCGAGGAAGTTCGTGGAGAACAGGGCGACGGTCGGGCGTTCGGCCATGGGGATCCGAGCTTGCGGCGGCGTTCTTACGTCATGGGGGCGGCGAAGGCGAGCACCCGCTGCGCCCGGCGCCGCCAGGTGCCGCCCCGAGCCTGTTCGAGGGCCCCGCGGGCGATCCGCTCGGCGAGCGCCGGGTCCCCCAACAGCCGCCGCAGGCCGCGCGTCGCGGCGGGCCAGTCGTCCGGGGGCACGAGGAAGGCGTTGTCCTCGTGGCGCAGGATCTCGGCAAGGTCGGGGCTCGCCGGCGCGAAGATCGCCCGCCCCGCGGCCAGGTAGGCGAAGGTCTTGATCGGCAACACCGTGTTCCCCACCCTCGCGAGGGGGGCGGTCGTCGGCGGGATGAGCAGCACGTCGGCCGCGTACAGGTAGATCGGCAGCCTCGCCGGGTCCGTCCAGCCCGCGATGGACACGTTCGGGACGGAGCGTGCGGCCCGTTCGACCGGGCCGTCGCCCTCGGAGCCCACGAACAGGAAGTCCGCCTCGGGCAGGGCGCGGGCCATCTCCAGCACGCCCAGCAGCCCCTTCTTCGGGGTCACCCGCCCGGTGTAGACGACCAGCGGGCGGTCGAGGGGCAGGCCGAGACGCCGGCGCGCCTCGGTCCGCGACAGGCGGGGCTCGAATTTGCGCGGGTCCCAGCCGTTGTGGGCCACGAGCATCCGGTCGGCGGGAAAGCCCGCCGCGAGGAAGGACCCCATGGCATAGCGCGAGTGCAACACCATGCGAAAGCCGCCCGGCGCCCGCGCGAGGGCCGAAAACAGCGGGCGGGTGGCCGGGTACTGTCGCGGCCAGGGGCGGTAGGTCTCGAACAACACCGGCGGGCCCAGCGCCGCCCGCACGGCCAGGGCGGTCGGAAGGTTGCGGGTGTAGACGAGGTCCGCCCGGGTCCTGCGGACGAGCAGAGCGCCGGCCAGGGCGTGGGCGGGTTTCTCCAGCGGGCGCACCGTGGGGAACGGGCCGGGGATCGCCGTCACCCGGAAGCTGGGCGCCACGCCGTAGTATGCCGCAAGCTGCGCGGGGGTAGGCGTGGCGCGGCCGAGGATCCGCGGCAGGACCAGCGTCACGTCCGCCCCCTCCTCGCCGAGGGCCGAGACCATGTGCACGAGTTGCTCGGTGTCCGCGCCCGTCGAAGGGAGCCGGTGGTCGAAGACGTAGGCGATGCGCACGGCCGGGGCGTTCGTAGCACACCGAGGCGGCCGCACGGGCCGATCTTTACCGGGGTCGAGCAGCGGCGTACCGTCGGCCCCGTCATGGTTGCCCGTGCCCCCCGTCGAACCGTCCTGTTCCTCGCCGCGTCCGTCGCCTGCGGCGCCTGTAAGAGCGACCGCAAGGCGCCCGAGAAGACGGGCGCGGCCGCGGGCGGCGAGCCGGCGGCCGCCGAGCAGCACGGCGATGCCTCCGACGCGCAGGTGCGGGCGGCGAAGGCGTTCGTGCGGGACGTGGACGCGCGCCTGCGCGAGCTGTGGGTGGCGTCCTCGAAGGCCGAGTGGGAAAAGAGCACGAACATCACCGACGAGACGGAGGACCGCGCCGCGGAGGCGAACGCGGCGGTGATGGCCTACGAGACCGAGGCCATCGCCGAGGCGACGAAGTTCGATCCGATCCTCGACCGGCTCGACCCCGCGACCCGGCGGCAGATCGAGCTACTCAAGCGCACGGCCACCTTGCCCGCCCCGAAGGATCCGAAGAAGCGCGAGGAACTGGCGCGCATCGCGGCCAAGCTCGAGGGCATGTACGGCAAGGGCAAGTACTGCACGAAGGAGGGGGGCAAGGCGATCTGCCGCGACCTGGGTGCGCTCTCGGAGATCCTCGCCACGAGCCGCGACCCGAAGGCGCTCGCCGAGGCCTGGGTGGGGTGGCGGACCATTGCGCCGCCCATGCGGCCCCTGTACCAGCGCCTGGTCGAGCTCGGAAACGAAGGGGCCAGGGCCCTGGGCTACGGCGACATGGGGGAGATCTGGCGCTCGCGCTACGACATGCCCCCCGAGGCGTTCGAAAAGGAGGTGGAGCGCCTGTGGGCCCAGGTCGAACCCCTGTACCGGGCCCTCCACTGCCACGTGCGCGCCAGGCTGCACGAGGTCTACGGCGACCGCGTCCCGCTCGACGGCCCGATCCCCGCGCACCTGCTCGGCAACATGTGGGCGCAGGACTGGTCGAACGTCTACGATCTCGTCGAGCCGTACCCGAAGGCCGCGAGCCTCGACGTCACCCGGGCGCTCGAACGGAAGGGCTACGACCCGTTGAAGATGGTCCAGGCCGCCGAAGGGTTCTTCGTCTCGCTCGGTCTCGACCCGCTGCCCAAGACCTTCTGGGAGCGGTCCATGTTCGAAAAGCCCGAGGACCGCGAGGTGGTGTGCCACGCGAGCGCTTGGGACGTGAACCTGAACGACGACCTGCGCATCAAGATGTGCATCAAGGTGGACCACGAGGACTTCGTGACGATCCACCACGAGCTCGGCCACAACTACTACTACCACTACTATTACAAGCTGCCGGTGTTGTTCCAGGCGGGCGCCCACGATGGGTTCCACGAGGCCATCGGCGACGCCATCGCGCTGTCGATCACACCACAGTACCTCGCCCGGATCGGCCTGGTGGACCAGGTGGCGACGGACGAGAAGGCCGTGTTGAACAAGCAGATGCAAGACGCCCTGCAAAAGATCGCCTTCTTGCCGTTCGGCAAGCTCGTGGACCAGTGGCGCTGGGGGGTGTTCGCGGGACGCATCGGCCCCGACGCCTACAACGCGGGCTGGTGGAAGCTTCGGACCGAGGTGCAGGGGGTGGCGCCGCCCGTGGCGCGCACGGAGGCGGACTTCGACCCGGGCGCCAAGTACCACGTGCCCGCGAACGTGCCGTACATGCGGTACTTCCTGGCGCACATCCTCCAGTTCCAGTTCCACAAGGCCCTGTGCGAGGCCGCCGGGCACACCGGCCCCCTGCACACCTGCTCGATCTACGGCAGCAAGGCGGCCGGGGCGAAGCTGCGGGCCATGCTCGAGCTCGGCGCATCGGTGCCCTGGCCCGACGCGCTGGAAAAGCTCACGGGCACGCGCACGATGGACGCGGCGCCGCTCGTGGAGTACTTCGCACCGCTGGTCGCCTACCTCGAGGCGCAAAACGAGGGACGAAGCTGCGGCTGGTAGCCGGGTGCGGCGCTACCCGGGGTCGGGGGCGTCGGCCGGGGCGTCGGCCCCTTCGCGCGCTGCAGGCTCGGCGTCGGCCGCGTCCCCGTGGCGCGACATGTACAAGAGCAAAAGGCCCACGCCGACGACGAGGTTCACGTCGGCGATGTTGAAGGTCGGCCAGGGCTTGCCGGGCCAGTAGTAGACCTTGATGAAGTCCACCACCCCGTGCTCGATGCGGCCGAACATGGGCATCGCGCGGAAGATCCGGTCGTGGAGGTTGCCGAGAGCGCCCGAGGCGACGAGCCCGATGGCCACGAAGGCCGACGGCCAGCGGGTGGGCAGCGTGCGGGCCAGGTGCACCATGTACGCCACGGCGCCCACGGTCACAGCCATGAAGAAGTAGCGGCCCCACGAGGCGTCGCGCAGCAGGCTGAAGGCCGCGCCCGTGTTGAACCCGAACTCGAAGTACAAGAAGCCGTCGAGGACGGTGATCTCGGTGCCGTCGCGCAGGTGCGTCCAGGCCCACTGCTTCGTGGCCAGATCGAGGGCGAGCCCCGCGGCCGCGACGGCGGCGGCCAGCAGCATCCGGGCGGTGCGGGACGGTGGGGTCGGGGTCGGCGGCACGGCCGCGGAAGGATAGCCCAAGCGCACCGAACGAAAAGGCCGGTTTCAGGGGGCGTCGGGGGCTCGATGCGGGCGCCTGCGGCGGATCCGGCGCAGCGCGAGCCACCCGGCCGCGGCGACGGCGAGCCCCACCGCCTGGGAGGTGGACAGCAGCAGCGGGGCGTCTTCGGGCACGTGCAGCCAGCGTGCGAGGGGCGGCAGGGGGATCGACAGCAGGAAGCGCCGATCGGCGTCCCCGCGGAGCGTTTCGAGGGCGAACCGTCCGAGCCCGTAGGCGACGGCGTACCGCGCGGTCTGGCTCCATGGGGCCGGGATCCCCCGCAGGCGCCGGAGCAAGAGGCCGGCGAAGATCGCCAGCAGCATCGCCGCCTCGTAGAGCTGGGCCGGGTGCAGGGGGACCGTGCGGGCCCCTTCGTGGGCGATGGTGGCGTCCTCGAAGACGATGGCGCCGGCCGGGAAACGAACGCCCCAGGGCAGGTCGGTGGGGGCGCCGTAGCAGCAGCCAGCGGCGAAGCAGCCCAGGCGGCCGAAGGCGTGGGCCAGCGGCGTCCAGGTGGCCACCACGTCGAACAGGGCGCCGGCAGGGACGCGTCGCAGGCGCGCGAGGACGGCGACCGCGGCCACGATCCCCAGCAAGGAGCCGAAGAACACGAAGCCGGTGGGGACCGGGGCCACGACGGACCATGGGTCGGCGAGGGTGCGCTCGGGGGTGGTCGCCGCGTACAGCAGCCGGCCACCGACGAGGACGCCGGCGGCGAGGGCGAGGTAGAGGTCGAGCACGAAGGTGCCCGTGTGGGGCGCGCCGAGCCGCCGGGTGCGGACGTCGAAGCGCACCCCGATCATGGTCAGGAGGACCCCGGCGAGGATGAGGGACCCGTAGGTTTGCGCCTCGCCCCAGGGATGGCGGAAGAGGACGGGGTGCACGGGGCGAGTCTAGGCCCGCTCGCGGCCCATGGCCCGTCCCGAGACGAACGCCGCGAACGAGGCGAACAGCAGCAGTGAAGAGAAGGCCGCGAAGGCGGGTGCGGTCCCCATCGCGTCGGCGACGGCGCCGAACAGGGGCGGGGCCGCCATGTCGCCGAGCAGATGGAGGACGAAGACGGCGGCGGCGTAGGCCATGGCACGCGCGGGGGCGGGCACCACCACCGAGATCTGGGTGTTGACCGCGGGCATGCAGGCGAACAGCAGGGCCGAGGCCACGAGCAGCGCCGGCGCGAACACGTACGGCGAGGGCGCGAGGAAGACGAGGGCCACCAGCGGCGCCGCGAGCCCGTAGCCGACCGCCGCAACCAGGGCGTAGCCGTCGCGGCGCCGTGCGGCCAGGCGGTCCCCCACGACCCCCGAGAGGGGGGCGCCGACGAGGCCCCCCACCAGGGCGGTGCCCGCCAGCAGGCCGGTCGCCTCCAGCGGCGCGAGGCCGCGCGCCTCCTCGAAGAAGCGCACCGCGAAGTGCAGGATCGGTGCGAGCACGGCCACGGCGAAGGTCTGCGCCGCCACGACGGCGAGATAGGCGGGCCGCGTCAGCAACGAGCGGTACGCGGCCGCCGACGGCGGTCGTGCCGTGGGGACGCCGCCGCGCGCGATGGGGCGTGGGTCGGGCCTTCGGGCCGTGGCGGCGGCCAGCAAAAGGCCCGGCAGGCCCGCCGCCAGGAAGGCGGCCGTATAGCCCAGTCCCGCGTGCCGCGCCGCGCCGCCGACCAGGTAGCCGGCCGCGCCGCCGATGGGCATGCCCAGGTAGAAGGCGGCCAGCACGCGGCCGCGCACGGCGGCGGGCACCAGGTCCGAGAGCAGGGCGGGGCCGATCACGAGGCAGCCGGCTTCCCCCACGCCGATGAAGAAGCGCGCGGCGTAGAGCTCGAACGCGGTGCGGGCCAGGCCCGAGGCGCACGTGGCGGCCGACCACACCAGGATGCACGCGCCCAGCAGCCGGGGCCGGCGCACGCGGTCGGCCGCGTAGCCCACGGCCGGCGCGAACGTCATGTAGCCGAGCGTAAACGCCGACCACAGCGCGCCGAAGGCGACGCGATCCAGCGAGAAGGCCTGCCGCAGCTCCCGCTCCAGGGCGCTGACCACCTGGCGGTCGAGGTAGTTGAGGACGTTGGCGGCGAGCACCAGCGCAAGGAGCGTGCGGGCGCTTCGGGGCAGTCGCGGCGCGTGGGGGGCGGACACGGGGCGCCCGATCGGTACCAGATCGCCCGGGTCCGGCGCGAGGGGATGGAACCCGCCGGCCGCCTCGGATATGCTGCGGCGCCCTCGGGGCGTGGCGCAGTCTGGTAGCGCGCCTGCTTTGGGTGCAGGAAGCCGGAGGTTCGAATCCTCTCGCCCCGACCGGACGACCCCCGCGGCTCGTCCCCCGCGCCCGTAGCTCAGTTGGATAGAGCGCCGGCCTTCTAAGCCGGACGTCGCAGGTTCGATCCCTGCCGGGCGCGCCGCTCCCCTCGCCGACCCCACGGCCCACCGCGCGGTCGGCGCGTGGTCGTGCCGCAGGGGCCAGGGCGGCCGCAGGCGGGCGTTCGAGGTTTTCGTTGCGCTGCGCACCCCGAGGCGCTACGGTGGCTTCGCGTGCGCGTCGCCGACCTGCGCGCTGACGAGGTCTTCGCAGGAGACGATTCGCACCGGAACGAAACCATCGAGAGAAACGAGCGCGACACGCCGCCCGTCGTCAGGGGTCGTGTGCCGCCAAGAGAGAAGAGAACATCATGTCGAACAAGTTGTTTGTTGGGGGCCTTGCCTGGGCGACCGACGATGCGGGTCTTCGCGCCGCCTTCGAGCGGTTCGGTGCCGTCACCGAAGCGAAGGTCATCACGGACCGGGACACCGGTCGTTCCCGGGGCTTCGGCTTCGTCACCTTTTCGAAGCCGGAGGACGCCCGCACCGCCATGGGTGAGATGAACGGCGCCGAGCTCGACGGCCGCAACCTGCGGGTCAACGAGGCCGAGGATCGCCGCCGTGGCGGCGGCGGCGGTGGTCGCGGCGGCCCCCGTCGCGGCGGACCGCGCTGGTAGGACTGCGGTTCATCCCCGCGACGATCACGGGATCGGCCCGACCGGGTCGGTCCCGTGACTTTTTTGCGGTGGAACGGCTTGCGGTGCGGCAGGCCCTTGGGGGATCCACAGGCGAAAGAGGGCGCCGCCCTCCGGTGGGGCCGGACCGTCCAGAAGCTCCAGCCGGCCGCCCAGGTCGCCGGCGATCTCGCGCGAGATCGCAAGCCCCAGGCCGGTGCCCTCGCCGGCGGCCGAGGTGGTGAAGAATGGCTCGAAGATCCGCTCGCGCAGGTCGGCCGCGACCCCGGGGCCGGAATCGGCCACGTCCACGGCGACGCCCCCGTCGTGTGCGTGGATCCGGACCGTCACCGCGGGCGGGCGGGGCCCCTCGCGGGCCGCGCGCGCCCCGTTGACCACGAGGTTGCGCACGATCTGCTCGACGGCGGCCGCGTCCGTCGTCAGGTCGCATGGACCCGTCGTCTCGACGGTGACCGTGACCCCGTCGAGCCGCGGGTCGTGCCGAAGCAGCGACAGGAAGCGTCGCAGGGCGTCGGCCAGGTCCACGCGGGCGAGGGAGCGCGGTTCGGGCCGGGCGTAGGCCAGCAGTTGCCCCACGAGTCCCTGGATGCGCTCGACCTGCCCGAGGGCGCGCTCGACGAGCGCGCGGCGCGGCTCGTCGCCGGCCAGGTCGTCGCGCAGCATGGCGAGGTAGCCGGCGATCGCGGCCAGGGGGTTGCCCACCTCGTGCGCCACACCGGCGGCGACACGTCCGATCGTGGCCAGGTTCTGCGAGCGGAGCAGGAGGGTCCGTTCGGCCGCCCGGCGCTCGACCAGCTCGGCGAGGGCCTCGGCCATGCGGTTGAAGTCGGCGGCCAGGGCGCGGATCTCCTCCGGGCCGTCCTCCGGAGCGCGGGTGCCGAGCTCGCCCGAGGCCAGGGTCGAGGTGGCCCGCCGCACGGTGGCAAGCGGAGCCAGGACGTCGCGCTGTACGAGAAGCCAGGCAAGGATCGCCACCACGACGCCGAGCCCCAGGGCGGGGACGAACACCTGGACGAGCGCGTCGGGATGGGTCCAGGAGGAAGGGCGCGCGACCATCTGCACGACGACGGCGGGTGGGCCCGACCCGAGGGCGGGGACCGGCGCACTTAGGACGAATGCGCCGTGGTCCAGCGCCATGGACGTGGCGGGGGCCGTGGGATCGGGGCGCGGAAGGTCGGCGGGCACGAGCCCCGTCTCGTAGAGCACCGCACCGTCGCGCGCCCGCACCAGCCGGATGCCCTCGACGCTTTCGTCGGCCACCGAGGCCCGCAGCAGCCGCTCGACGTTCGGACCGTCGGCCCCCCGCCCGTGGGCGTCGAGGTGGGGGGCGAGGCTCGTGGCGATGGCCTGTGCCTGCGCGACGAGCCGTCCGCGTTCCTGCGCCGCGTGCCGCCGGGCCGTCAGGTACTGTGCGCCCAGGGACAGCGCCGCGGCCGCGAGGACGATGAGCAGGGCGAGCCCCCCGACGAGGTCCCGCCGGAGCGTGCGGCGGGGTTGCCTAGCGGCCCGCGCCATGGCGTGTTCGGCCGAGGCGCACGGGCGACGCGGGACCGCACCGGCAGGTGTCGCACGTGCCCGCGGAACGTCGCGGCCTGCGTGCGGCCAGGTAGGCGAGGGCACAGACCACCAGGACGAGGGCGGCGATCGCCTGCAGCGCTGGGTTCACCGGGCGGCCTCCTCCTGTTCGCGCGGGCACGAGCCGTTCTTGACCCCGCGGGCCTTCGCGCACAGGCCGTACAGCTCGTGGCGGTGCCGCACCAGGCTGAACCCGAAGCTGCGCGCCACCCGTTCCTGCCGGCGCTCGATGTCCTCGTCGTGGAACTCGAGCACGTGCCCGCATTCGAGGCAGATGAGGTGGTCGTGGTGCTCGACGTCGCCGGCCGTCTCGTAGGATGCCTGGCCGTCGCCGAACCGGCGCTCGGCCGCGAGCCCGCACTCGGTCAGCAGTTTGAGCGTGCGGTAGACGGTGGCGTATCCGATCTTCGGATCCCGCTGCCGGACCAGTCCGTGCAGCGCCTCGATGGTGACGTGCCCGCCCGCACCGAAGAACGTCTGCGCGATGATGTCCCGCTGGCGCGTGGATTTCAGGCGCATCTTGCCCAGATACGCGTGAAACTGCTCCATGAGGGAGGCCACGTCGGCTTCCGTGGGGGTCGAAGGCACGACGCCCGTCAAGCTACCGTGGGGCCGCAGGCCGCGCAAGTCGTGCGCAGGCGCCCGTGTGCGCGGTTGGCGGACCGTGGTGCGTTCCCTATACTGCCGCGACCCGTGGCCAAGGCCCGCCGATCTGCGAAGAAAGAGGCCCCCGAACCGGGGGAGGCGCCCGCGTCCGTGGACGCCCTGCTCGAACGGCTCGAAACCCTCGTGGGGGCCCTCGAGTCGGGGGAGTTGCCGCTCGAACAGGCGCTCGAACGCTTCGAGGAGGGGATGGCCCTCGTGCAGCGCGGGCGACGGATGCTCGACGCCCTCGAAGACCGGATCGAGCAGCTCCTCGACGACGGCACGCGCGAGCCACTCGACCCGGCCGACGACGAACCGGAGGACCCAGCACCATGACCGAGCCGTTCGAGACCCGAGCCCAGGCGGTCCGCGCGCGCGTGGACGCCGCCCTCGACGCCGCCTTGCCGGCGCGTCCCGAGGACGACCCGATGCGCCTGCGTGAGGCCATGCGGTACGCGGTGCTGGGCGGCGGCAAGCGGATGCGCCCGCTCGTGGCGCTCGCGGCCTGCGCCGCGGCCGGCGGGCGTGAGGAGGACGGGATGCCCGCGGCCTGCGCCATCGAACTCGTCCACGCCTACTCTCTGGTGCACGACGACCTGCCCGCGATGGACGACGACACCGAGCGGCGCGGCAAGCCCACGGTGCACGTGGCCTTTGGGGAGGGGCCTGCGATCCTGGTGGGGGACGCGCTCCTGACGCGGGCGTTCGAGGTGCTGGCGCAGGGTGGGCGCAGTCGCCCGCGGGCGCGGGCCGCGGAGGCGGTGGCCCGTCTGGCGCGCTGGGCGGGGATCGATGGCATGGTCGGGGGCCAGGCCCTCGATCTCGCGCTCGGACAGGACGTGGACGACCTGACCACGCTCGAGCGCGTCCACCTGCTCAAGACGGGCGGGCTGTATGCGGCGGCGGCGGCCACCGGCGGGCTCATGGCGGGCGCGGACGACGAGGCGGTGGAGACCCTCGACGCCTGGGGCCAGGCGTTCGGGGTGGCCTTCCAGCACGCCGACGACGTCCTCGACGGGGATCAGCCACGGTTGCGCGAGGCCGCCCGCCGGCGCGTGGGCGAACTGGTGGCGCGCTGCCGGACGCTGGCGGGGCGGTTCGGGACCGATGGGGCGGAGCTGGCGAGCATCGCGCAGTGGGTCGCGGATCGCATGGAGCGGGCGCTGGCCGGCGAAAACCTGGATTGAAGCGGTCGATCGCGCCCCCCCGGGGGACCGCCCTCGGCTGCGGCGGCACGATCTGAAAGTTGCCTGCGGCCCGTCGGAGCCCATAAAGTGGCGAGGGCCCATGACGAAGACCACGATTCTCCTCGATGGGACGGGCGGGCGCGATCCCGCGCGGGAGATCCCCGGGCGCAAGCGGGCCTTCGTGGTGGTGCTGGCGGGCGACCGCATGGGCGAGATGTTTCCGATCGAGGGGCCCCGCACCACGATCGGGCGCGGGCTGTCGGCCGACGTGCGGATCAACGACGAGGGGATCTCGCGCACCCACGCGGTCGTCGAGTACCGCGACGGGACGTACGTGCTGTGTGACGCGGGCTCGACGAACGGAACCTACGCGAACGGAGAGCGCATCGACGAGCACGAACTCGTCGAGGGCGACAAGATCCAGATCGGGGCGTCGAGCGTTCTGAAGTTTACGTTCCACGACGAACTGGACGAGGACTTCCAGCGGCGGTTGTACGAGTCGGCCTTGCGCGACCGGGTCACGGGGATCTTCAACCGCAGCTACTTCAACAACCGGCTCGAAAGCGACGTGGCGTTTGCGTTGCGGCACGGCAAGCCGCTGTCGCTCGTGATGATCGATCTGGATCACTTCAAGCGAGTCAACGACACCTACGGGCATCCGGCCGGAGACGCGCTGCTGCGGGACTTCGCGTCGCGCGTGCACGCCACGACGCGCAGCGAGGACGTGTTCGCCCGCTACGGGGGCGAGGAGTTCGCCCTCATCTGCCGTGACGTGGATGCGCGGCGGGCCGTCCACGCCGCCGAACGGATCCTCTCGGTCATCACGCGCGAGCCGTTCGCCGTCGAGGGGCGAGCCCTTCCGATCACGGCGTCGCTGGGCGTCGCCGACCTCGGGCAGCTGCTCGAACCTTCGGCGGAACAGCTCGTGCGGGCCGCCGACACGGCGCTTTACCGGGCCAAGGCCGAGGGACGGGCGCGGATCGTGGTGTACGATCCCACGACCGACCCGACCCGCCTCGTATGACGCGCGCCCGCCACGTCCGCGCCGGGGCCGGATGGCTGGCCGGTTGGGTCGCGCTCGCGGCGGGTGCCGCGGGGGGCTGCCACCGCGACGCGACGCCCGAGGTCGTGGCCGTGCGGGACGCCGGCGGGATGGCCCCGGCGGGCGACCGGTCCCCACCGTCTCGCCGCGCCGAACTGTTCGAGGACCCGCGGGCCCGCCGGGCGCTCGACCGCATGGCGCGCGGCGCCGACCCGACCGAGCCGCTCGAAGCGATCGTCGCGGACACCGGGGCCGACCCGGGCGACCGCTGCGCCGCGTCCTTCCTCCTCGGTCGCGTGCGCCTTTCGGCCGACCGCTTCGACGCGGCGGCGGCGGCGTTCGAGCGAGCGGCAAGATGCGGGGAACTCGCCCCCATCGAGGACCACGTCCGGCTCGGCTGGGCGCGGGCACGCTTCGGCCAGGGGGATCTCGACGGCGTGCTCGACGTGCTGGGGCGGGGGCCGCTGGGTCCCGAGCTGGCCGTGCAGGCCGAACTGCTGGCCGCGCGCACCCTGCTGCGGCGGGACGAACCGGACACGGCCATCGCGCGGCTTTCGGCCCTGCTCGAGCGCGACGATCTGGGCCGGGCGGCGATCGAGGCGCGCGTGGTGCTGGCCGAGGCCTACGAGGTCCGCGGCGGCGACGGCGACGTGCGCACGGCCTTCGACACCTGGCGGGCCGTGCTGCTCGCCACCCCCGAAAGCGCCTACGGGCGCAAGGCCGCCGAGCGTCTGGCCGATCTCGACCGTCTCGTTCGTCGAAAAGAGACGAAGAAAGCCGTGCGGCGGTTCCAGCGGAGACTCCAACTCGCACGCGCGAAGGATCGCCTGGCCCGCCGCACCTACCGGGCCGCGGTCGAGGCCGCCTCCGGGCTCGTGCGGGATCGGCGGGCCGAGGCGGCGCTTCGCTGCGAGGCGGCGTATCTTGCGGGTACGGCCCTGTTTCGCGCGCGCGCACGGGTGGAGGCGGCCCGTTGGTTCCGCCGGGCGACGGCCCTGTGCCCCGACGACCCGAAGAGCGCCGATCTCGCGGTTCGCTCGGCCTACCAGGCGGCCCGCGGGCTCTATGCCGCCGGCCGGTACGACCGGGCCGCGCGCGCCTTCGAGCGCCTCGCGCGTCGGCACCACGATCACCGGCTCGCCGACGACGCGTGGCTGCTCGCGGCCGAAAGCCACCTCGATGCCGGGGACCCGGCGGCAGCGGCGGCGGCGTGGCGCAAGGCGGCCGGGGCCGGGGGGGACATGGCGTTCGAGGGCGTGCGCCGGCTCGTGGTCTGGGCGCTGGCGAACGGCGACCTCGCCCAGGCGCGTGCCGTCCTCGACGGGGTCGGCCCCGACGTCGCCCGGACCCCGGAGCAGGAAGCGTGCCTGGCCTACCTGCGCGCGCGGGCGATCGAGGCGTCGGAAGGCGCCGCGGCGGCGCGTGCGGCCTACGAGCGTGTGTTCGATCGCCAGCGCGTCGGGTACTATCCCATGATGGCGTATGGGCGGCTCGCGGCGCTCGGGGCCGAAGAGGCGGCGCGCGCGCGTTTGTCCGCGCCGGCCGGCGAGGCGCCGAGCCCCCCTGGGGAGGGCCCGGTGACGGCGCGGGCGTTCCTGCTCGCGCGCCTGGGCCTGGGCGCGCAGGCGCGTGCGGCCCTGCGGGCCGCCGGTGTGCGGGGCTGGGCGGCGGCGTTCGTGCTGGCGAAGGCCGGGGCGCACGCGCAGGCCCAGCGGGTGATCGCGGGGCTGCAGGGGGACCTGGCGCGGGCCGGTCCGCCCGGCGGTCCGTGGGGACCGGCGCTTCGGGTGGCCTATCCACGGCCCTTCGAGGCTTGGGTGACCGGGGCGGCGCGGGCGGCGTCGATCCCCACGGCGCTGCTGTTCGCCTTCGTGCAGACGGAGAGCCGCTTCGATCCGGCTGCCGAGTCCCCCGCGGGCGCCCGCGGCCTCGTGCAGCTCATGCCGAAGACGGCGCGGTCGGTGGCCGAGCGTGCGGGCCTCGACCCGGCCGCGCTCGACCTGTTCGATCCGGTGCCCAACCTGCGCCTCGGGGCGCGGTACGTGGGCGAGATGCTCACGGCCTTCGGTGGGATCGAGCGGCTTCCCCTGGCCGTTGCCGCCTACAACGCCGGTC
Organism: Polyangiaceae bacterium; assembly: GCA_026989935.1. Lineage (GTDB taxonomy): Bacteria > Myxococcota_A > Polyangia > Nannocystales > Nannocystaceae > J032. Next base: position 16,520 of record JALSIN010000047.1, read on the forward strand.
CCGCGGCGGTGCGCCGCTGGCGGCGGGCCGCACCCGACCGTCCCCTCGATCTCTTCGTGGAGCAGATCCCCTACGAGGAGACGCGCAAGTACACCAAGCACGTGCTCGGGCGGTTCTTCGCCTATCGATTCGTCTATGGCGGTCCGTTGCCCGCGGTCGCGGTGGAGGCCGAGGGGCGGGCGCCGGCGCCGTGAGCGGCCCGTGCCGGGGACCCGTGCCGCGGGCGCCGACGGCTCAGGTGGTGGGCTCCGGCGGCAGGCGCCCGGCGGCCGCGTCGTGGCGGGCTTTGGCCGCGGCCTCGCGGGCCAGGCGCCGCTCGATCCCGCGGATCTTCGCCGTGAAGAAGGCCTCGGCCCCCGCGTACAGGCACACGAACGACCAGATCGGCGCAAGATGCGTGATCCAGGCCAGCGACCACACGGCGAACACCAGCGAGGCGCGGCCGACGTCGCCGTTTAGGAGCTGGCCGGTACCGGGCAGGAACAGGCTGAGCAGGCCGGCCGTCACCGGCAGGCGCGGCTCGTCGTCGTCCACGACGGCCACCGCCTGCGGCTCGGAGCGCAGCGCAAGCGCGACCGGCTCACCCAGGGCCTCGGCCGTCTGGGCGAACAGGTCTTCGAGGCGGGCCTTCGCGTCCGGGGTGGGGAGGTAACGGGGCACCGCGTCGTTCTCACGCCGCAGGACGCCCTCGCTGGCGAGCGCCTCGAGGGTCGCCTCGGCCTCGTCGGCGGGCACCCGCAGCAGGCGCGCGGCCGTCGCGGCCGACAGGCCGTCGATCCGTGGGTCGCCGAACAGCGCCAGCACGCGGGCCGAAAGCGGCGGTTGCGTGCGATCGGTGGGGCGGCCCGCGGGCGGGGTCGCCGTGGCCTCCCATCCCTCGGCTGCGCCGGCTGCCTCGTGGGGTCGGCTCGTCGGGTTGCTTCGCCGGGCCCGGGACAGGAACCGGCGGGCGCGCCCCATGCGATCGCTCACCGGCCACCTCCGAACAGGATGCCCAGGGCCTTCCACGCCACGACGAGCACGCCGGCCAGGATCGCGAGGATCACCAGGTTCGTCACGAACTGCTCGGGGCTCGTGGGGCTGACGATCGCCTGCAGGTCGAACTCGCGGACGAGCTGCTCGAGGTCCTCGATCACGGCAACCATGAGCGTAGCAGCGCGGTGGGGGCTGCGCCCGGCCTGCCGCGGGCGCGCCCGCCGGAGGCGTCAGACGGGGATCGCGAAGTCTCGCAGCGCCTCGTTGAGGCTCGTGCGGCGGTCGGTGCTCGCCTTGCGGCGGCCGATGATGAGGGCGCAGGCGAGGTGGTAGGTGCCGGCCGGGAAGTCCTTGGGCCGCGTACCGGGGACCACCACGGAGCGCGCCGGGACCCGCCCGCGGTACTCGACGGGGGTGGGCCCGGACACGTCGAGGATCGGGGTCGAGGCGGTCAGCACGACGTTCGCCGCGAGGACGACCTCCGGCTCGAGATGCACGCCCTCGACGACGATGGCCCGCGATCCCAGGAAGCAGCCGTCTTCGACGACGACGGGGCGGGCCCCGGGCGGTTCGAGGACGCCGCCGATGCCCACGCCCCCCGACAGGTGGACGTCCCGGCCGATCTGCGCGCAGCTTCCGACGGTGGCCCAGGTGTCCACCATGGTGCGGGCGCCCACGTAGGCTCCGATATTGACATACGACGGCATGAGCACGACGCCCGGCTCGCAGTGGGCGCCGTAGCGGACCGTGGCGGGCGGGACCGCACGGACCTTCGCCGCCGCGAAGCCGCGCTTGAGCGGGATCTTGTCGTGGTACTCGAACGGGCCCACCTCGTAGGTCTGCATGGAGGCGAGCTGGAAGTAGAGCAAGATGGCCTGCTTGGTGAAGGCGTGGACCACCCAGGTGCCGTCTTCGTTCGGTTCGGCGACGCGCAGCAAACCGGCGTCGAGGCGGGCGATCACCTGGCGCACGGCCGCCTCGGTCGCCGGGTCGGAAAGGCGTGTGCGGTCGTCGTAGGCCGCCTCGATCCGGGCGGCGAGGGTCTCGATGGGGGTGTCGTCGATGGGAACCGTGACGGGGTCGGACATGGCGCGGGGATCCTACGCGAACGGGCGCCCCGGTGGCGGTGTTCGCCCCGGCGCGCCCGTGCGCACGTCGTCGGCGGATCGAAACGATCAGCCGTGCTTCGAGAAGTAGTCCTTCGCCTTCTCCGGGTCGGGCACGATGGTGTCGCCGCCCTCGTCCCAGTCGGCCGGGCAGACCTCACCGTGCTCGTCGGTGAACTGGAAGGCCTTGATGAGGCGAAGGGCCTCCTTGACGCTGCGGCCGACCGGCAGGTCGTTGACCCCGGCGTGGCGGACGATCCCGTTCGGATCGATGATGAACGAGCCGCGCAGGGCGACGCCGGCGTCCACCAGCACGTCGTAGGCCCGGGCGATGTCCTTGTTGATGTCGGAGATGAGCGGGAAGTTGATGCCGCCCAGACCGCCCTCGGCCCGCGGGGTTTTGACCCACTGCAGGTGGACGAACTTGCTGTCGATGCTGCAACCGAGGATCTGGGTCCCGATGGCCTCGAACGCCTTGGCGGCCTCGGAGAAGGCGATGATCTCCGTCGGGCACACGAACGTGAAGTCGAGGGGATAGAAGAAGAGGTAGACCCACTTGCCCCGGTAGTCGGACAGCTTGATGGTCTTGAAGTCGCCGTCCACGACGGCCTCGGCCTCGAAGTCGGGTGCTGGATTCGTCACGATGGGCATGGCTTGCTCCCTTGCGGTTGGTGTGCGGGCCGGACCATAGACGATCCGCCCGCGGGCGCAACCGTTGCGCCACGGGGGAAGCGGTGCCGGTGTCCGGCGGCGGTGCGCCGCGGCCCGCGGCCTATCGGACCGGTCCGGCGACGCGGTCTTCGGCGTAGGCGGCGCTGCCGGCGCTCGCCTCCACCGGGGCCGTCACCGGCGCGAGCACGCCGTTTTCCCGCAGGCCGAGGCGGACGGCCAGGGCCGACAGGAGCGCGTCGGCCGCCTTCGGGGCGAGGGCGGGCGCCGGGGGGGGCGCGGGGGCCACGGCGTCCACCGACGGCAGCGCCCGTGCGACGAGGCGGGCAAGCTGCGCCGCTTCCGGCGCGGCGGTGCGGTCGGGGTCCAGCGGCGACAGCCCGTCGAGCCAGCGGGCGCGGTGCCGCCGTGGGACGGTCCGGGCCGCCAGCCGGACGCGCAGGCGGCGGGGCAGCCGGTCGAAGCCGTCGGGCGCCAGCGCGGTGGCGAGCAGGGCGCAGGTCACGACCGCCGTGGCGACGCTCGAGGGCCGCTCAGGGGAAAGCAGCAGGCGCTGACTCGGGGAAAGGTCCGGCGCCGGCGCGGCTTGGAGGGCGGGGGCCGGGGGGCCCGCGTACTCCGCCGGCCACCCGTGGCCCGTCACCGCGGCCACCTCGGCCCCGAACAGCGCCAGCAGCAGCCGAGCCTCCGGGTCGCGCTCGGCGAGGGCGCGGGCCCGCCCGAGGGCGAGGCACCAGCCCGGAGACCACGCGGCCCACCGCAACAGGCCCGCAAACGGCGCCCCCTGGCATTCGAGCTGCCGGGCGAAGCCGCGGACCTGGGGGGCGAGCCGGTCGGGGAGGGGCCAGGCGTCCACGCGGGGCCCATCGGCCGTCGTCGTGGAAGCTTGACCGGCCGGCCGGCCGGCCGGCGCGCGCGGCCGCGGGGGCCGGACGGTTTCGGGACGGGCGTCGAAATCCCTTGCCGGCCTGGGCCCTTCGACGAATAGGGGGTTCCGAAGGAGAGACATGCACGCCCAAGAGTTCGCCAAACGCTTTTCCGAAGGCATCGCCGAGGCCCGCCTGGCCACCGTGCCCCCGACCTACCCCGGTCACGCCCCCGCCGCCCGGCGGGTGCAGGCGATGATCTACCGCGCCGTCCGCACGAACCTGCCCGTCCTGCTCGTGGGCAAGCCCGGCACCGGGAAGGAGACGATCGCCCGGATCTTGCACCACTTCGGGGGCGGCGAGGTCCCGACCATGGAGATCCTCGACGCGCGCGGTCCCCGACCGCTGCCGCCGCTGGGCGGCTTCACCTACCTGGCCCGGCTCGAGGATCTTTCCTTCGAGGAGCAGGCACGCCTTCCCAGCCTCGTGGGGCTCGGACGGATCGTCATCGCGACGAACCTCGAGCCCGAGTCCCCCGAGGGCCGCGAGAAGCTGCACCCGCAGATCGTCCGCTGGGCCAGCGGCGTGCGCATCGACGTCCCGACCCTCGCCCAGCGCATCGAGGACCTCGAGTTCCTCGCCATGCGGATCGTGCTCGAAACGCCGGCGCGGCGGCCCATCGGCGGGATCTCCGACGCAGCCCTCGACTGCCTGCGCAGCTACCGTTGGCCCGGCAACCACGACGAACTGCGCGAAGTGATCGTGCACGCGATCAAGAACGGCACGAGCGATCAGATCGAACTGCGGGACCTGCCGGCGAAGCTGCGCATGCGCGACGCCCACAAGGTCCGGATGCAGTCCCCCGAGCGCATGTTGTGCCTCGAGGAGGCCGAGAAGCAGGCGATCAAGCGCGCGCTGGCCTATGCCCGCGGCAACAAGCGCAAGGCGGCGCGCCTGCTGCACATCGGCAAGACCACCCTGTACCGCAAGCTCAAGCAATACGACCTGGAGTAGCGCCGGCCCTTCCGGTGCCGCGATGCCCCCCGGGCCCCCGCCGACGACCGCGGGGGCCCGTGTTTCTTGTCGGCGGCGGGCGGCCGGGCGCGGCACGCCCGGCGTCGTGCGGCCGCGCCGCCCGGTCGCGGAGGAAACCGAGGCCGCCCGGGTGGCGGATTGGTCCCGGCTGCCTATGATGCCCGCGTGCCCGAGGACCCGACCCGAGCCCAGGACGAGGCGGCGATCCTCGACGCCTTCCTCGCCCGGTGCGAGCAGGACGGGATCGAGTTGTACCCGGCACAGGAGGCGGCGATCCTGGAGTTCTACGCGGGCAATCACGTCATCTTGAACACGCCCACCGGTTCGGGAAAGACGCTGGTGGCCGAGGCGGTGATCCACCGGGCGCTGGCGCTGGGCCGGCGGGTCTTCTACACGAGCCCCGTCAAGGCGCTGGCGAACGAGAAGTTCTTCGCCCTCGGCGGGCGCTTCGGGGCCGAGCGCGTGGGGATGATGACCGGCGACGCCCAGGTCAACCCGCGGGCCCCGGTGATCTGCTGCACGGCGGAGATCCTGGCCCGGATCGCCTTGCGCGGCTTCGAGCAGGCGCCCGTGGACGACGTGGTCATCGACGAGTTCCACTACTTCGGCGACCCCGACCGGGGCATGGCCTGGCAGATCCCGCTCGTCGCCATGCCCCACGTCGCCTTCCTGCTGATGTCGGCGACCCTGGGCGACGTGCGCGACATCGAGCAAAAACTCGAGGCCCGCACCGGTCGCCCGGTGACGGTGGTGCGCAGCGACGACCGGCCCGTGCCGCTTTCGTTCGACTACGTCACGACGCCGCTGACCGAGACCGTCGAGACCCTCGTGGCCGAGGGCAAGGCGCCCATCTACCTGGTGAGCTTCACCCACCGCGAGTGCTTCGAGTGGGCGCAGTCCCTGTCGAGCGTGTCGCTCATCGGGCGGGACGAGCGCAAGGCGCTCGCCCAGGCGGTGCGGGCGACCCGGTTCGACACGCCCGCGGGCCGGGCGATCAAGCGCGCCCTGCTGCACGGGATCGGGATCCACAACGCCGGCATGCTGCCCAAGTACCGGCGTCTGGTGGAGCGGCTCGCCCAGGCCGGGTTGCTCAAGGTGGTGTGCGGCACGGACACCCTTGGCGTCGGGGTCAACATCCCGATCCGGACGGTCCTGTTCAACAAGCTGTGCAAGTTCGACGGGACCCGGACGCGGATCGTGTCCGTGCGCGACTTCCACCAGATCGCCGGCCGTGCGGGCCGCAAGGGGTTCGACGAGGCGGGCTTCGTGGTCGTGCAGGCGCCCGAGCACGTCATCGAGAACCTCCGCCGGGAGCGCAAGGCAGGCGGCGACCCCAAGAAGCGCCGCAAGATCGTGTGGAAGAAGCCGCCGGCGCGCGGCTACGCCCACTGGGACGAAAAGACGTTCCGCCGTCTGGTCGAGGGCACCCCCGAGCCGCTGGCGTCCAACTTCCGGCTCTCGCACGGGATCCTCGTGGATTGCCTCGATCGCTTCGTGGCCCACGGGCGGCGCGACGGTGGGTACCGGCGGGTGCTCGCGCTCATCGAGCACAGCTACGAGCGGCCGGCGCTGCATTCGCGCCATCGTCGCTACGCCGCGCGGCTGTTTCGCTCGCTCGTGGGCGCGGGTGTGGTGGAGCTTGTGCGGGTGCCGTGGTCGAAGGGCCCGGCGGTGCGGGTGGACCCGGCCATGCGCCGCGAGCTTTCACTGTTCCACACCCTTTCGCTGTACCTGCTGGAGGTCCTGCAGGTGATCGATCCCGGCGCCGACGACCAGCCGACCACCGTCCTGTCCCTGGCCGAGGCCATCGCCGAGACGCCCGAAGTGGTGCTGCGCGCCCAGGTCTCCCACCTCAAGGACGCGCGCATGGCCGAGTTGCGCGCGGACGGGGCCGACTACGACACGCGCATGGCCGAGCTCGAGAAGATCGAGGCTCCCGCACCCTGCGCCGACCTCGTCGAGGCCACCTATGACACGTTCCGGGCGGCGCACCCCTGGCTCGAGACCGTGGAGGTGCGGCCCAAGTCGATCGCGCGCTGGATCTACGAGCGGCAGCAGACGTTTCCCGAGTTCATCCACGAGCTGGGGCTTTCGCGCGCCGAGGGCGTGGTCTATCGCTACCTGGGACAGGTGTATCGCATACTCGCCCGGATCGTGCCGCCCGTGCACGATACCGAGGGGGTGGTGGAGATCCGGGCCTACCTGCGCACGTTGCTCGCCCGTGTGGACGACAGCCTCTTGCGGGAGTGGGAGGCCCTCGCCGCCGGTGAGGACGCCGGTGTGACCTCGGCCCCCGAGGACGAGGCGCGGGTGCGGGCCCGCAGCGCGCGCGAACGCCGGGCGCTGCTGCGCGCCACCGCCCGCGAGGTCGCGCGCGCCCTGGCGGCCGAGGACTTCGAGGACGCCTGCCGTGGGCTCGTGCGGGACGACGACGGCGAGCCGGTGGACCCCCACGACCTCGCCCGCGCCCTCGACGGCTTCGTCGCGGAGCACGGCCGCGTGCTGTTCGACCCGCCGGCGCGCGCCGCCCACCTCACGCACGTCTCCGAGCAGCCCGACGGCTGGACGCGCGTGGTCCAGACCCTCTGCGGCGAGGACGGTCCGACGACCTATGGGGTCTTCTTGCGCGTGCCCCCGGACTGGGCGCCCGGCGATCCGATCCGGTTCTCGGGCGTCGAAGGCTAGCGCCCGCCGGCCGGGTGCCGCCTGCGGACGCGAAGGAACGGCGCGAGCAGGACCCAGAGGGCGCCGGCCGGAAGCCCGTCGGTGCGCGCCGTGCAGCCGCAGCCCCCGCCCCCGCCGCCGTAGCCGGGCGGAAGCGAGGCCGTCGTGGCCTCCGGAGCGCCGGATCCGCCGCCGGTCGTCGCCCAGGGGCCGGTTCCGTCCGACCCGCCGGTCCCGCCGGTCGTGCCGGTCGTGCCGTTGCCCCCGGTCGTCCCGCCCGTGGTGGGCCCCGGATCCACCGGCTCGACGAACAGGGCGTCGTAGACGATGCGGACCATGTCCGCGTAGGGTTCTCCCGTGTTGTCGTCGAGCCGCACGGACTGCCCCCCACCCGCGGCGAAGTCGAACACACCAAGATCGATCATGGGACCTTGCGTCTGGTCCACCACGACCACGTCGGTGGTCCCGGCGTGGGTGACCTGGTAGGCCGCCATCGTGCTCATGCCGTAGCCCGGCTCGCTGTAGATCCGCAGGCGGTACGACCCGGCCTGGTCGAAGGTCAGGTTCCACACGCCGTAGTTGTCCACCGCGGGGGCGTCGGTCGTGTACGTGTAACGCAGGGCGCCCTGGTAGCCGACCCCCTGCTCGATGGTCCAGTACTGGGTCGTACCGAACGCCTCGAAGCATGGCCCGGCTTCGTCCAGGGTCGCGCCGCCGGGGGGGATCGAGGGGCAGGCCGGGCAGTCCTGTGGGCAGCTGGCGGGCGTTTCTGCGCCCTCGCACGTGCCGTTGCCGCAGACCTCGCACACGGCGTCGAGCCGCGCGTCGATGAACTCGTCCGTGTAGTACCACCAGTTGCCGTCGATGGCGTCGTTGACCTCGATGTAGGGGTCGCCTGCCTGGTTCGTCCCGTCCGTCACGCCCTGCTTCTTGTCGTAGCCCGGTGAGACGTGGAACCCGGCGTTCTCGCACCCGCTGCAAAACGGCCCCTGCTGGTAGGCCGTCTCGCTGAGGAGTTCGAAGTGGACGTGACAGGGCGTAAAGTAGGCCGTCACGTCGTCGATCACGCCGATCTGCTGGCGGAACGAGACGGCCTGCCCCTCGCTGAGGCCGTCGTCGCGGGCGATGTGGCCGTACATGGAGTAGACGTTGCCGACGTTCGGCACGTCGTGTCGGATCACCACCACGTCCAGATAGCTGCCCAGGTTGTCCACGATCTCCACGATGGTCCCGTCCGCGACGGCGTAGACCGGGGCCCCCAGGTCCGTGCACCCGAACCCGCTCCAGTAGTCGCCACCGAGGTGGTACCCGTACTGGTCGTACAGGTTCGTCCCCTTGACCGGGTGGCCGTCGTAAAACGGCGTCGGGTCGTTGGGGTCGGGCCCCACCGGGTAGCCGAAGCGACAGGCCTCGGCGCGCGCGCCCCGAGGGGCGCACAGTGCGGCGACGGCCACACAACCGGCGAGGAGAACGGACGAGCGTGGCACGACGAGGTCACGATAGCACGAGGACCGGGCGCGCGATCGCGCCTTTTGCGGCCTACTCGTAACGGATCGCCACGATCGTAAAGAAAGCCGTGCCGCGCGGCCGTCGCACCTCCACCTCGTCGCCTTCGCGCTTGCCCAAGAGGGCGCGTGCCATGGGCGCGTCGATGCTGATCCGGTTGGCGTCCGCGTCGGACTCGTCCGGACCGACGATCTGATAGGTGGTCGTCCGGCCGTCTTCGTCCTCGACCGTCACGTGGGCGCCGAAGGCCACCCGGCTCTTGTCGGCCACGGACTTTGGATCGATCACCGTGAGCCGATCCAGCCGCTTGCGAAGATAGTGCAGTCGCCGATCGATCTCCCGCAGGCGCCGCTTGCCGTACTGGTACTCCGCGTTCTCGGAACGGTCGCCCAGCGCCGCGGCGTCGGCCACCTCGCGGGTCACGCGCGGGCGCTCGACCTTCCACAGATGCTCGATCTCGTCCAGGATCTTCTGTCGGCCCTGGGGGGTAATCAGGATCCGGTCGTCGCGCGCCATGGGTCGTCGGGGGGCGCTGCTCAGTACGCCTTGGCCATCAGCACCCGGCCGGCCGAGGGGCGGCCCGTCCGGATGCAGCGTCCGGGGCCGTCGTCCGGCCCCTGGCCGGGCAGCGGGATGCAGCGGATCGTCACCTTCGTCGCCTCCTTGATCGCCGCTTCCGTCTCGCTCGTGCCGTCCCAGTGGCACCAGGCGAACACGCTCTTTTCACCGGAAAAGGACGCGACGAAGTCGTCCCAGTCGTCGAGGACCACCGTGTCGGCCGCCTGGGCGGCGCGCGCCCGTTCGAGCAGGGCGTCCTGGAAGGCCAGGAGCTTGTCGCGGACCGTCGCCAGGAACTCGTCCGTCGGTACGAACGCCTTGCCCGATTGCACCGGCGTGTCCACCCGAAACTTCGTGCAGACCTGTCCTTTCGCCAGGTCCTTCGGGCCCAGTTCGATCCGAAGTGGTACGCCGCGCCGCTCCCAGTGGTAGAACTTGGCGCCGGGACGCAGGTCCCGGTCGTCGAGGACGACCTCCAGGAAGTCCCGGTAGCGCGCATCCGGAGAGGAAAGGTCCACGTCGCAAAGCGCCTTGCGCAGCCGCTCGGCCGCCTCGAGGACCTGGGCCTTCTGCTCGTCGTTGCGGTAGATCGGCACGATGACGCAGTGGATCGGGGCGAGCCTGGGCGGCAGGACCAGGCCGTCGTCGTCGGCGTGGGTCATGACCAGGCCGCCGATGAGCCGGGTGCTGACGCCCCAGGAGGTCTGCCACACGTAGTCGAGGTCACCGGCCTCGTTCTGGAAGCGCACGTCGAACGCCTTGCCGAAGTTCTGCCCCAGGTCGTGGCTCGTTCCTGCTTGCAGCGCCTTGCCGTCTTGCATGTGGGCCTCGATGCAGTAGCTCTCGAGGGCGCCCGCGAACTTCTCCAGGGCGGTCTTGCGGCCGCGCACGACGGGCATCGCCATGAACGACTCGGCGAAGTCGCCGTAGACGTGCAGGATCCGCAGGACCTCCTCCATGGCCTCGTCGTGGGTCGCGTGGGCCGTGTGGCCCTCCTGCCACAGGAACTCCGTGGTCCGCAGGAAAAGGCGGGTGCGCAGCTCCCAACGCATGACGTTGGCCCACTGGTTGAGCAGCAGCGGAAGGTCGCGGTAGCTGGAGATCCACTTCGAGAAGAAGTGACCGATGATCGTCTCGCTGGTGGGGCGGATGACGTACGGCTCTTCGAGGGGCTGCCCGCCGGCGTGGGTGACCACGGCCAGCTCCGGCGCGAAGCCTTCGACGTGCTCGGCCTCCTTTTGCAGGAACGACTGCGGCACGAGCAGGGGGAAGTACGCGTTGCGGTGGCCCGTGGCCCGGAACTGGCTGTCGAGCTCGCGCTGGATCTTCTCCCAGATGGCGTAGCCGTGGGGCTTGATGACCATGCAGCCCTTGACGACCTTCGCCGGTTCGGCCAGGTCCGCCTCGCGGACCACGTCCTGGTACCACTGGGGGTAGTCCTCGGCGCGGGGCGTGATGCGTGCGTCAGCAGGCGTCGCCATGGCGCGCAGGATGCTCGCCTCGTTCGCCGTGCGCAAGACGACGAAGGCGCGCGACGAGGACGAACAGGGCGCCGAGGCCCAGGACCGCGACGGCGCCGAGGACGATCGCGGGGCCCGGGTGGCCCGCCCGCCAAAGTCGCAGGGCGCCCAGGGGCAGCACGTCCACGTGGGACAGGGTCCACACGTTGACGTAGGGCGAGGCCGCCGGCGCCCAGTGGGATCGGTCGAGATACGACGGCGGCCCGGGCGCGTCCCGCACGAGCAGGGCGTGCATGTGCTCGAAGGGGCTGAACAGGGCGAGCGAGGCCGACAGCAGCACCGAGACGAACAGGGCCACGACCACCGCACGGCGGACCGGCCTGCGCAGCGTGCCGAGGCGCTCCAGCAGGAAGGCCAGCGGCAGCCCCAGCAGCGGGAAGGCGGGCACGAGATAGCGTGGCCCGTAGCTCCACCCGCCCCACCAGTCGCTGCGGCACGACACGAAGGCCCAGCGCGTGGCGAGGACGGCCAGTGCGAGCCACATGGGCCCCCGCGCACGCCGAAGGGCCCTACGGATCCCGAGTAGCCCGACGGTCAGTGCCGGTGCGAACAGGAACACGGACCGTCCGGGCGCCGCGACGAACGCCACGGCTGCCGGCCACGGCCACGTAAAATGGCTGTAGTGGCCGTAGCGGCCGGTCTCGAAGGGGTCACCGAACCGAAGGGAGTGATCGAGCCCGACGAGCGCGAGCAGGGCCGCGCCGAGCAGGTGCGCGACGAGGGCCGCCCGGCGGCCGAGGGGCCGTGGCCCGCCGAGCCACGCATACGCCAGAAAGCACGGCACGGCGACCAGGTTGAGCACGTGCACGTGCACGCTCGCACCGACGGCCAGCGCCGACAGCGCAGCCCAGCGGGTCTGCGACCGGTCGTCCCGGGCCGCGTGCATGCGCACCGCGGCATGGGCGCCCGTGACCAGGCACAGCGCCGACAGGGGTTCGCTCAAGAAGGTGCCGGCGTAGGCCCACAGCACGGTCCCGAAGATCACGAGCAGCGATGCGCCGCAGGCCGCCGCCCAGCCGGCGCCGCAGGCAGCGAACAGCGCCGCGCTCGTCCACCCCAACAGGGCGGTCACGGCCACGTTCGTGAGGCTGGCCGAAAGGCGCGTGAGGTCGGCCTGGTGCCCGCGCCGGTGGAACACGTAGTGGTCCGAGCGCGGCAGGTGGCTCGCCGCCGGGCCGAGGACCCGTGCGGCCGCGACGCCGGCGAAATAGGCCGGCAGCGCCACCAGCGACAGGCCGTGGCCGAAGAACCCGTAGCGGCGCCCGTCCGTTCCGGGCGCCCAGCCGAACGTCCCGGCCGGCCGGCCCTTCGGCTCGCCGGTCCGCTTGGGGATCCCTTCGATGGCGAGCGACCCGCGCCGCGCGAGGCTCTCGGTGGTCTGAAAGACGATCTCCTCGTCCGGAAAGCGCAGGTGCCCCGGGGCCGTCCACAGGAGCAACGCCCCCACGAACACCACGTAGGGCCCGAACAAGTGCCGGGGCCGCGGCGCGGGGCGGGGGGCCACGATGCCTGCGGCCGCCTGGCTAGCCGCCGGTACCGCCCGAGCCGGCCATGCACATGGAGGTGTCGAAGGTGCAGGTGACCGGATCGCAAGACAGCGTACCTCCCGCGTACCCCAGCCCCGTGCAGTCGAACCCGCCGAGGTTCGCACCGTCGCACTGCTCCGATGGATCGATCTGCCCGTTGCCGCAGGTGCCGCCGCCCGAGGTGCTGCTGGTGGACGTGGAGGTACTCGTCGAAGAGCCCGACGACCCCGTCCCCGAGGAACCGCCGCTCGACGACCCGGTTGCACCGCCGCTGGCGATGCCGCTCGACGCTCCGCTGCTCGATCCCGAGGCCATCCCGCTCGAGGCCCCGGAGTCGCTGTCTGTGCCGCTAGCCGAGCCGCCGCTCATGGAATTGCCGCCGGAGAACCCCGAGG
>JALSIN010000048.1 GCA_026989935.1 Polyangiaceae bacterium
CGGATTCTTCGCACGCGGGCAGGAGCAGGAGGCCGAGGGCGCAGAGAATGGAAAGGGAGCGGATCATCGCACGCATCTTCCCTTGGCGGGGCTTTGCCCGTCAAGGGGGCGGCGGCGTGACTTTTCGCGCTGGGCGGGTCTGGAACGCGGTTTCGTGCCGGGCGGCGGCGGTTGGATCCGGGACCTAGGAACCTGTGGGGGCTACGGGGCGGGCGGGCCGGGCGGGCCGGTCGAACCGGTCTTGGGGGACTGCGGGCGGAGGCCGCGCAGGTCGCGCAAAAAAGTAGCCTTGCATGTGCCGGCATCCGATCTGCGCCAACGCATCGCGCTCGTGGGCGGTCTCGACGCCCTCGGAGATCGTCTGGGCGCCGATTTCCTTGGCAAACTCGTTCATTCGCTGGATGAGGCGGCGCTTGACCGGTTGGCGGTGAAGATCGCGCACCAATCCCATGTCGAACTTGATGAACTCGGGTTCGAGCTCGGCCAGGGCCGTAAGACCCGCGTATCCCGCGCCGAGGTCGTCGATGGCGAGCCGATAGCCGTGCCGCCGAAGCGTCGAGAAGACGGCCTTGACCCGCCGGTAGTCGGCGATGGCGGCACGCTCGGTCAGTTCGATGACCACGCGATCGGCGCTCTTCGACAACCCGCCCGACAGGGCTTGCTCCAGGAAGACGGGGTCTTCGAGGTCCGACGGGTGGACGTTCATGAAGATGAGCGGCGCGTCGGCCTGGTCGCCCATCGGCCCGGCGGCGAGGTCGCGGGCGAGGACGTCCCGCAGACAGCGGCCGAGATCCCACACGAGCCCGCACCGTTCCGCCGTGCCGAAGATGACGTCGGGAAAGCGCAGCGGATCGGTCGTGCCGCGCACCAGCGCCTCGTAGGCGAGCGGGCGCCGGGCCTCGATGTCCACGATCGGCTGGTAGTGGTAGGCGAAGGCGCCGGCGGCGATGGCCTCTTCGAGGGTGCGGGTCGCCTCCTTCTTCTTGCGGGCGAGGGGATCGCACGCTGCCTGCTGGACCCGTCGAAGCGCGCGGGCGTAGCGCCGCTCCGAGGGCTGGTCGGGGGCAAACAACACCGGCGCATGCGCCACGCTCAGCTCGTCGATGCGGTCTTGGACCACCGGGTGCCGGACCGACCGGCTCACCGCCTGCCGCAGCAAGATCCCGCACGCCACGGCCATCTCCTCCGGATCGAGCACGGGCCGCATGGGGCTTTCGATCGTGTCGGCGAGCCACAGGACGTAGTCGTCGGCCGGCCAGCGGCACACGCCGTAGGCGCAGCCCAGGTCGTCCGCGAACTTGTAGAGTGTGTCCACCGTGACGGTGTGAACCGCGTGGTAGACGGAGGCGCACGCCGTGGTGTCGAGATCCTCCAGGAACGGGACGTGCACGTACAAGAGATCGACCGGCACCGCCCGGTCGAGGTAGGTGATGAGCGCCGGGTCCACGGGGAGGTCCCTCGCCCAGTGGCTCGCCCCGTGCAGGGGCGGTACGGCCCGCAGCGGCGGTGCGCGGCGTCGTTCGGGCGGACGGTTGGGCATCC
>JALSIN010000049.1 GCA_026989935.1 Polyangiaceae bacterium
GGTCTGGGCGGGGGTGAAGGTGGGGCGGGAGGAGGGGGCGGCGAGCGCGGGCGCCTGGAGGCTTTTCCGGTGGAGCTGGCGATGGGACTCGAACCCGCAACCCCCTGATTACAAGTCAGGTGCTCTACCAGTTGAGCTACGCCAGCGTGGGTCTCCTTGTCGAGGTCATGGTGGGTCGGCGGCGACCGAGCCGGCCGCACGGGGCGCGCTGTATAGCTTTCGGGCGGAGGGCTGTCAACGGTGGGCCGAAGCTCGCGGCGCCCTCCCACCGGGGGGCCCGTGCGCCCGCAGGCGCTCGACGAGCGCGCGCACTACCGCCGGGCGGTCCGCGAGGTCCGGGTTGCCGGGCATCGCCGGGCTGCGGCCGACCGCGGATCCGCCGGCCACGATCGCGCGCGCCAGGGCCTCGTCGGTCCGCGCCCGCAGGAACGCGGGGTCGGTCAGGTCCCGGGGAGGCGGGTCGAGCGTCCGGCCGGCGGGGCCGTCCCCCCGCCCCTGCGGCCCGTGGCAGTTCGCACAGCGCTCGGCGAAGATCCGGTCGGCCTCGGCGCGGTCGGCGGCCGTGGGGACCGCCGGCCCGCACCCCAGCGGCCCGAGGAGGAGAGCGAGGACCCGCCACCCCCAGGCGGGCGCATGCGACGCGCCCTCGGCGCCTACGCGGGTTCGCGGCACGGCGCCACGAGGATAGGCCGCGGGGGCCCCGGTCGCACGGTGGCCAGTTCGGCGTGGGCCGGCCGAGGGAGCCCGCCCGGCCGAGCCGGGGTCGGGGCGTTCCCCCCACGGGTGCGCCCCCTGCGCCGTCGGCTTCGGCGCGCCCCACACGCGCCGTTCCCGCAATCCGCGCAAGGAACCGCGGTGGGACCGCTCCGACCGCCCGGGCCAGGCGCACGAGGACCGCGCGATCGGCGACACCGTGGCGCCCCCCCACACGCGCGACCCGTCGGGTAGGGTCGTGGCGATGTCCCGGCGCCCGCGCGTGACCCGGCGCTCCTTGCTCGGCGGCCTGGCGGCCACGTGTCTTGCCGGTTGCCGTCGCACCGAGGAGGCCCCGGCCGCGCACGGCGCACCCCCGCCGCCGGAGGCTGCGCGGGTGACGGGCGACGCCGGGCCGGGCGACGGAACCTTCGTCCTCGTCGGGGCCCGGGTCTTCACCGCGGACCCGCGCCGTCCCCGGGCCGAGGCGGTCTTCGTCCGAGACGGGACGGTCGTCGCGGTCGGCCACCACGCGGACGTGGTCGCCGAGGCCGGTGCCGCGCCGCGGATCGAACTCGACGGCGGCCTCGTCACGCCCGGGCTCGCCGACGCCCACGGGCACGTCCTGGGCCTCGGCACCGCCCTCGACCAGGTCGATCTGCGGGGCGCCCGCTCCATCGACGAGGTGGTCGCGCGGCTGCGTGAGCGAGCGCCGCCGGCCGGCTGGATCCAGGGGCGGGGCTGGGACCAGAACCTGTGGCCGGACGAGGCCATGCCGACCCACGCGCCGCTGACCGCCGCCTTCGGGGACCGGCCCGTCTACCTGCGGCGGATCGACGGGCACGCGGCCTGGGGCAACCGCGCCCTGCTCGACGCCGCCGGGATCACGAAGGACACTCCCGACCCGCCCGGCGGGGAGATCCTGCGCGATCCGTCGGGCGCGCCCACCGGCGTCCTCGTGGACGCTGCGATGGACCTCGTGTCGCCCCCACTGCCCGACGACGCGACGGTCCGGCGCCGGATCGAGCACGCCGTCGCCCACCTGGCGGGCCTGGGGATCACCTCGATCCACGACATGGGCGTGGATGCGCGCACGCTGGCGATCCTGCGCGCCCTCGCGGGCGCCGGCCGGCTGCCGATCCGGGTCGAGGTCTACGCGGACGCCGACCTGTTCGAGCGCCTGGCCGCGGGCGAGCTTCCCGTCGATCCACCCGCGCGGTCGGCCCGCGTGCGCCTGGTCGGGGTCAAGCTCTACGCGGACGGGGCCCTCGGCAGCCGCGGCGCGTACCTGCTCGCCCCCTACCACGACCGGCCGGGCCACCGGGGGCTCGCCCAGATCGACCGCAAGACGCTCACCCGTATGGCGACCGTCGCCATGGAACGGGGGATCCAGCTCGCGACCCACGCCATCGGCGACGCAGCCGTTCGCATGGTGCTCGACGCCTACGAGGCCGCCTTGCACCGCACCCGCCGCAAGGACCACCGCTTTCGCATCGAGCACGCCCAGGTCGTGGCGGCCGACGATGTGGCTCGCTTCGCCCTCGCCCGCGTCGTCGCCAGCATGCAGCCGGTCCACGCCACGAGCGACGCCCCCTGGGCGCCCGACCGCCTCGGGCCGGACCGCCTCCCCGACGCCTATGCCATCGCACGGTTTCGCAAGGCGGGCGTGCACGTGTGCTTCGGTTCGGACGTTCCGGTCGAGCACGCGGATCCGCGACTGGGCCTGCTGGCCGCCGTGGCGCGCACGAACGCCGACGGCGCGCCCCCGGGGGGCTTCCTGCCCGATCAGGCGATCCCCCTCGACGCGGCCATCGCCGGATTTTCCCGCGAGGCCGCCTACGCCGTCCACCGCGACGACCACCTCGGCACGATCACCCCCGGGGCCGTCGCCGACCTGACCTGCTTCGAGAAGGATCTGTTCGAGGTCGCGCCGGCCGAGATCCCACGGGTCGCCGTGGCCCGCGTCTTCGTGGACGGCCGCCTCGTGCACGCGGCGTAGGGTCTGCGGGACCGGGACGAGGCCGCCGCCACCGTCACGGGCACGCGGCGGCGGGGTCGTCCGCCACCGTGCAGCGCGCAAGCATCTGGGCCCCATCGGGCGGGGCGGTCCCGGGCCTGCGCTCGATCCGGATCTGGAGGTTGCGGCCCGCGGTCCGGCAGGCGGGCGTCATGTCGTCGAGGGACGTCGTGGTGACCGCGGCCGCGTCCACCAGCGACCGGTAGCACACGTCGTCCGCGTCCGAGGGAAACGCCCAGCCATCCGGTGCGTCGAGCACGGTGCACGGGACGCCGCCGCAGGTCAGCGTGCACGGGGGCACGACGTCTTCGACGGGAATCTCCGCCAAGAAGGTCCGCTCGACGATCTCGCAATCGTGCTCCAGGTAGGCCGGGGTGCCCGGATCGGCGTCCGCCACACAGAGATCCACGCACCCGTACGACAGGTGGCCGGCGATCCGCTCCGCAACCGCCGACAGCGCGGCGCCGAAGTCGTCGTTGCACACCGAAAAGAGGTTCGGCTGGCCATTCACCTCGAACGCGCGGGCGAAGTCTCGGATCCGCACCGGCGGAACCGCGGTGCCCGCCGCAGACGTGCACCCCGGCCCGATCCCGAAGTCGTCTTGGAAGGTGGGATCCGACGCGTCCGCGTATTCGATGTCGGAGGGGGCCGCGTAGCCGTCCGGGACGCCCACGATCCCCGCCACGATCACCTCCCGGCCGGGCACGACCCCCTGCTGCTCCTCCTCGATGCCCTGCAGGAAGTCCACGTACTTCGACACCGGAAACAGCACGGCCTCGTCGTCGGGCACGTCCTCGTTGCCGTCCACGTCCTTGTTGACCGGGTCGCAGCTCGTATAGGTGCCCGGGCCCCCTGGCACGACACCCCCGCGTTCCAGCACACGGCGCTGGTGGGGAAGTTCGAGTTCGGATCCGACCAGAACACCCGATTGCCGTTCGGGTCGAAGATCGTGCCGTAGGTGGGATCGAGCGAACAGTCCACCTCGTCGGTCACGATCACGACGGCGAGCGCCGCCGCCGGCCGCCGAAAATCGAAATTCGGCGTGTCCGACTGCTCCGTCAGCACCAGCGACTTCCACATGCTCTCCAGTGGCGACTCGAAGCCGCAGCCGTTGATCCCCTGCGGCCCGAAGCACGCAAGCGCCTGCGCGGTCGTCACCCCGTCCGGCAGGTTCGTACGTCCCTGGATGTTCTCGATCCAGGCGCGCGGCTTGGGGATCGGGTCGTCGGCCGTCGTGGTCGGGATCGTCTCCAGATTCGCCAGGGTGTCCGGGCACACGGCCGTGCACGCCTCGTCGTACCTGACCGTCGGGGGATTCGTCCCGGAGAAGGTAAACTCCGACTCGCGGGACCGGCAGGAGGAAAGGCGCAGCTTGCCGCCCTCGGGGCTCGTGCCGTTGCACTGCGGGTTGCCGTTGTCCGTGGTCGTGATCCCGATGCGGTAGTTCGCCGCCACGATGGGATGCTCCAGAACGGAGACGAAGTCCGAGAAGTTCGCCGCCAGCGTCCCCTGCTCCTCCCCCATCGAGCCCGAGTTGTCGATCACGAACAGGATGTCCACGTCGCGGGCGTCGAAGACCTCCACTTCGGCGAAGCCGCCGCCTGCGCTCCCCGAGTCCGGGCCGCCCCCGGTGGCCGTCCCGCCGGTGGCCGTCCCGCCGCCGCCCGCGGTCTTCTCCACCCCGCACGCCGCCAGGGCAGCGGCCAGGCCGAGCGCTGGCCCGGCCGAAAGGCAGCGACCATGCCTGTTCGACCCGATGTTCATACCGACCTTTCTACCCGCAGGCCGCCGTCTCGAACACCCCACGAAAAGGGGGACGGAGCTTGCGCATCCTGCGCAGCTCCGTCCTTTGCGCCAACCGCCGAACCTAGAGGTCGGGGCAGTCCAGCTCCTGCGCCTGGGAGAGCTGGCAGGTGGCCTGCACCGTGGTCCCACCCGGCGCCGCGGCGCTGCGCTCGAGCTTGAACTCGAGGTTCCAGCCGTCGTCGATGCACTCCTGGCTCATGTCGTCCAGATCCGTACCCGTCACGCCGTTTTTGTCCACGAGCAGGCGGTAGCAGGCCGTCGCGTCCGTCGGAAACTCCCAGCCGTCGGGATTCTGGCCGGGCAGGGTGCACGGCGTGCCGCCGCAGGTCAGGACGCAGGCGGGAATCGGCCGGCGCTCCACGCCGTTCTCCCCGGGCACGAGTTCCTCCACGCTGCAAAGCGGCTCGACGTAGTTGTCCGTGGACGGGTCCGTGTCCGCCACGCACTGCTGCATGCACGCCGGTTTGACCTGGCTCGCGATGATGTTCGCGATGGTCTGCAAGGCGTTCGAGTAGTCGTCGTTGCAGATCGAAAACAGGTTCGGCTGGACCTGCCCGTCGATGCTCACCTCGAACGCCTGGGCGAAGTCCCGGATCCGCACCGGCGGAACCGCGGTGCCCGCCGTGGACGTGCACCCCGGCCCGATGCCGAAGTCGTTCTGGAACTGCTGGTCGGACGAGTCCTTGTACTCGATGTCGGTGGGGTCCGAGTAGCCGTCCGGGACACCCACGATCCCCGCCACGATGACCTGCTGGCCCGGCACGCGATCCTGCTGGTCGTTTTCGATGGACTGCAAAAGATCGATGTACTTCGACAGCGGGAACAGCACGGCCTTGTCGTCGGACACCCCCTCGTTGCCGTCCGCATCCTTGTTGACGGGATCGCAGCTCGTGTACGTGCCGGGGCCGCCTTCGCACTTGACGCCCGCGTTCCAGCACACGGCGCTGGTCGGGAAGTTCGAGTTCGGGTCGGACCAGAAGGTCCGGCTTCCGTTCGGGTCGAAGATCGTGCCGTAGTCCGGGTCGAGCGAGCAGTCCGCCTCGTCCGTCACGATCACGACGCCCAAGATGGCGTTGGGGCGACGGAAGTCGAAGTTCGGCGAGTTCGACTGCTCCATCAGCAGCAACGACTTCCACATGCTCTCCAGCGGCGACTCGAAACCGCAGCCGTTGATCCCCTGCGGCCCGAAGCACTGGAACGCCTGCGTGGTCGTCACCCCGTCCGGCAGGTTCGTCTGGCCCTCGATGTTCTCGATCCAGGCGCGGCTTTTGGGGTCGGGGTCGTTGTCCGTCGCCGT
>JALSIN010000050.1 GCA_026989935.1 Polyangiaceae bacterium
GTTTGCAAGGCGCAGCTCGGCGCTGATCACCCCCCAGATCTTGTCCTTCGGATCGGGCGGGTTCTCCGTGGTGAACTGGCACAGGTCGATGGCCTTGGCGTAGTCGAGCGGATTGCCCGAGTTCGTGGCCAGGCCCGCGTCGCAGGCGGGCACCGGGTTGTCGATGGTGCCGTCGCAGTCGTCGTCCACGGAGTTGCCGTCCACCTCGAAGGCGCCCGGATTGACGAGGACGGGGTTGAGGCAGTTCGGGCCCTGGACGTCGCAGCAATCCCCGCCGCAGACGGTCCAGCCATCCCCGTCGTCGTCCGGGTCCTCGTCGGCCACCGCGTCGCAGTCGTCGTCGAGGCCGTTGCCGCAGATCTCGTTGCCGGGCAGCACCTCGCCCATGCACGGCCCCCAGCCCGTGCCCTGCGCGTTGCAGGTCTGCATGCCCGACTTGCAGACCCCGACGTTCTCCGTCCCCTGCGGGCCCGTGTAGCAGGACTGCTGGCTGCCGGGCACGCACGCGCACGTCCCCTGCTGCTCGCAGCCGTTCGCGTCGTTCTGGTCGCAGTTCTGCCAGCCGTTGTCGCAGGCGTCGAGCGTGCACATCCCGTCGGTGCAGACGGCCGAGGCGTTCGCGAAGGTGCAGACGTTGTCACAGGCGCCGCAGTTGTTGATGTCGGTCTGCAGGTCCACGCACGCATCGTTGCAGCACGCAAAGCCGGGCTGGCACGGCTGCTGCTGGTTGCATCCCGGCACGCACGTGCCCATCTCGCACACGGTGCCCAGGCCGCAGTCGCTGTCCTGCACGCAGCCCACGCACTGCTTGTTCGCCACGTCGCAGGTCAGGTTCGCCGGGCAGTCCGTATCGTCGAGGCAGCCCGGCACGCAGGTGTTGTCCATGCAGTACGTGCCCTCGACGCACACGTCGTTCTGCTCGGTGCACGGTACGCACGTGCCGTTGTCGCACACTGGCCCATCCGGGCTGTTCTGGCAGTCGGCGTCGCTCGTGCAGTCCGGGCCTCCGGTCGTTCCGGCGCCGGTCGTACTCCCGCCCGCGGTCAGCCCCGTGGTGCTCGCGCCGGTGGACCCGCCGGTCGCCGTGTCCGAGCCGATCGAGGTCGCCGAGCCAGCCGTGGCGGTCCCGCTGGCACCCGATCCCGCGGTGGCCGTCGTGAGCCCCGAGTCGGTGGCCGAGTCCGTGGCGCCGCCCGAGGCCGTCGCGCGCGGAGAGTCGTCGCCGCAGGCCGTGGCGAGAAGGAAGGATGCGACCCCCAGGGTCGGTCGAAGAAGAACACGTGTGGCAGTCTTCATGATTTTCCGCTCCCCGAACCATGACTGCACCACAGTCGGCCGCCGTCGCGCAAGCGGGAATTCAACCTCGCCCCCATGGCGGAGGGGATGGGGCATGGTCCTATCGTTCGCCCGCGGGCCCACGCCCGTCATCCGGACGCGCGCTGGGGCCGCGCGGTGCCGGCAAACACGGCCTTTCGGGCACGCTGCGCGAAATCGAACTTCAGTCCCAACAGCTCCAGCATCTCGACGAAGACCATCGTCGGGCCCATGAGGAACGCCACCGGGTTCTCGAGCAGCGCCGGCTTGTTGCCCTCGATCTTGTGCCCGAGGAGCTGGAAGGCCCAGCCGAGGAGCTGGCCCCCCACGAACATGCGAAGATCCCACAGCAGCAGGGCCGCGAGGGTGGTGACCACGAGGATCGGGATTCCCACCATGTGCGTGGCGCGGTTGCGGGGATCGCGGTGCTCGTGGAGGTAGAACGCGAACTGGCGGCTCCAGAAGTCGCCGAGCCCGTCGATCCGCTGGCGTACCTGGGGATCCATGAAGGGATCATAGCGCGGGGGCCGTTGCGTCGAAAGTCTGTGCGAAACCGCGCCGCCGGCTCGCGTGCCTTCGGCGTGTCGTGCGCGCTTCTGGCCAACCCGGCGGGGAGGCGGCAAGATGCCCCGGACCCGACGTTCGCCGGGCCGTTTCGCCCCCATGCACCACGAGCACCGACGCACCCCCTTCGCCGCCGTCTGTCTGGTCGGCGCCCTGTCCACCGCCGCCGGCTGCGCCGAGCCGCCCGCGGGGCTTGCGCCCGCCGAGGACGGTCCCGGGCCCAAGGTGGTGTTCGACTTCGCGCGCAGGCCCCTGCCGGAGATCCCCCTGCCGAACGACCTGGCGACCCGGCCCGACGCCTCGTCGCCGACGGGCAAGCGGATCAACGCCAGCATGGTCGCGCCCACGAACATCGAGGCCACGGCGCGCCGCCGCATCGACGAACTGTCCGGCTGGGGCACCTACCAGGCCATCACGGTGTCGTTCGACGCGCCCATCGACGTGGCGGACGTGTGGAAGCGGCACCGGGACTACCAGGCCCCCGGCGGCCGGGACTACGGCTTCGAGGACGACGCGGTGTTCGTCATCGACGTCACGCCCGGGTCGCCCGGCTTCGGCCGACCCGTGCCGCTGGACCTGGGGGAGGGCAACTTCCCGGTCCTGCTGCGCACGCCCCAGCAGTACTGGGAGCACGACCCGAAGACGATCACGAAGGCCCTCGTGTTCGAGACCTACGAGGAGGACTGGAACCAAAACGGCGTGATGGATCCCGGGGAGGACCTCGATCTCGACGGCGTGCTCGACCATCCGAACCTGCACCCGGTGCAGGACGGCGATCCGACGACGCTCGACCCGAACCGTGACGTGGTGGGCAGCTACGAGTACCAGACGAACACGCTCATCATGAAGCCGATCCTGCCGCTGCGCGAGAAGACCACCTACGCGGTGGTGATCACCAAGCGCGTGCGGGACTTCGACGGCAACCCCGTCCGATCCCCGTTCGAGGCCATCAACCACGCCGACCAGACGCGCGACCTGGCTCCCCTCGAGGACGCCCTCGACGACCTGGGACTGGGCCTGGGCGACGTGGCGTTTGCCTGGACGTTTACGACCCAGGACAACACCGGCGACCTGGTGGCCGTGCGCAACGGCCTGTACGGCGCGGGGCCGCTCGCGTGGCTGGCCGAGGACAACCCGCCCGAACTGACCCACCTGTCGAAGATGGTGGACGAGGTGGACCCGGACGGCAACCCGGTCGAGAACCGCTACCTGCTGACCCCCGAGCGCATGCAGCCCCTGTTGCAGCCCTTGGCCGAGGCGGCCTTCGGCGGGTTCGGCAACTTCACGACCGAGCGCATCGAGGCGAACCAAAGCTACTACGCCTATCACGTCTCGGGCCGTTTCCGTACGCCGTACTTCCTCGACCTGGAGGACGAGGGCAACCTCGACGCCCGCGCCTGGCCGGCGGATCTGTTCGACGAGGGCCTGCGGGCGCGCATGCAGGCCGAGGATCCCGAAACGGGCGAGAAGCACTACCGCGAGGTGCAGTTCTTCTGCTCGATCCCCAAGGACGAGTACAAGAAGGACCCGAACGCGCCCGCCCCCATCGTGCTGTACGCCCACGGCTACACCTCGAACAAGCTCGAACCCTTCGGGCTCGCCATCTACGGCAAGTTCGGTCTCGCCGTTTGCAGCATCGATGCGGTGGGCCACGGGGTGAACGTCGGCGACCAGCTCAGCCTCGTGCGGCTGCTGCTCGCCGGCCTCAAGCTGTCCTCGCTGGAGGAGGCGCTGTTGAGCGGCCGGGCCCGGGATCTCGACGGCGACGGGTTCCTCGACGAGGGCGGCGACATGTTCACGGCCTACCAGTTTCGCACGCGCGACAACCTGCGCCAGACCCTCGTGGACTGGATGACCTTCGTCCGTCTGTTGCGCACCTTCGGGGAGGGGACGATGGTGGACGTAAACGGCGACGGGGTCCCGGAGACGCTCGGCGACTTCGACGGCGACGGCGACGTGGACCTGGGCGGCGACACGGTGCCGTTTTTCGCCAGCGGCACGAGCCTCGGCGGTCTCATCTCGTCGGCGCTGTCGGGCATCGAACCCAAGGTGATCGCGGCGGCGCCGATCTCCGGCGGTGCGGGCCTGGTGGATCTGGCCGTGCGCAGCGAGCAGGGGGGCGTGGTCGAGGCGCTCATGCTGCGCCTTGCGGGCCCGCAGATCGTCGGCGAGCCCACCGCCGACGGCGGGGCGATGCGGATCTACCAGCTCGTCCCGCGGGACAACGAGGACGTGCGGTTCACCGTGGCGATCCGCCCGGAGGTGCAGCCGGGCGACACGGTGATGGTCACGAACCTGCGCACGGGCGATGCCCGCTGCGCGCGGGTGATGCCGAACGAGCCGCCGCCCGGCTACGAGTCCTACGTGGGCTGGCCCAAGGCGTCGAACTGCGCCGACAACGACCCGCCCGGCACCTGCCGCACCTGCGATCCCGGCACGGCCGGTACCTATGCCTGTGACCTCGCCGGGACCTTCCGCGTGGGCGTGCCGGCCGACGCGGGCGACCCGCTGCGGATCGACGTGTTCGCCGGCGGCGACGCGGTGGAGGTGGAGCCCGACGAGCGCCAGTGCACGGCCAAGGAGGACGCCGAGCTGCGCGTTACGGTGGACACGTTCGAGGTGGCGGGGACCTACCGCTGCGGCACGGACCCGCTCCTCGAAGACGGCACCCCCCTGCCCAACGGCCAGTTCTGCCGGCACTTCGCGGTGGGCGACGAACTCGTGGCGCTCGAGGACGGCTACGGCTTCCAGCGCGCCACGCCGATCCTGCGCAAGTTCACGAACCTGGCCCAGATGATCGTCGAGCCGGCGGATCCGGCGGTCTACGCCGTGCACTACTCGCGCGAGCCCCTGACCTTCGACGAGGGCGACGGCCCCTTCGAGGCGCCGCCGGCGAACGTGTTCAACGTGGTGACGATCGGCGATCCGAACGTGCCGGTGAACGTGGGCGTCGCCATCGCGAAGGTGGCGGGGTTCATCGAGCTGTTCGAGCCCGATGACCGCTACGGCAAGACGCGCAACCGGGTCCTCATCGACGAGGGCGTGCAGGAGGGGATCCCGTGGCTCGCGGTCAAGGGGCCCGCGTGGGGACCCGTGCTGGTGGACGCGGACGTGCTCAGCGGCTGCGACAACGGGCCGATGGAGGTCTGCCCGGACGACGGCCTGATGGCGCCGCGCCTTTCGCCGCCGCTGCGTATCGTCCTCGACACGCCGGGCACCGAGGACGGCAAGAGTGGAATCGTGTTCCCCATGACCGACGAGTTCAACGGGGTGCACGGCTTTCCCCCGCCGGGGATCTTCGACGCGCCGTTCGACGTGGGGCAGTACATGATCCACCAGCTCGGATGGTTCTTCCGCACGGAGGGGACGCAGGTGCGGTACGACCCCTGCATGGGGGAGGGCGTCGCCGCCTGCCCGTGGATCCCCCCGGTACCCGCCGGGCCGTAGGTCCGGGCGACGCCGCGCGAGCGGTCCCGCTCGGGCGCAGACGGCCCTTGGCGGCGCCCGGTCACGGGGCCGCGGCATGCACCGGGGGCGCCGGCCGCCGGCGGCAAGGGTTGCGCATGCGCGGGGGGCGACCGGTCGCTACGATCGGTGCGCGTGTCCCTTCGTCCCGAAACCGCCGCCTACCTCGTCCGGCTGGCGCGCCGTGGTCTCGAGGAGGCGGTCGCGTCGCGGTACCGGCGGCCGGACCTGGTCTCGACCCGTGTCGGGCCCCGGCCGGACGATCCCGCGCTCGACCGGCCGGGGCGCCTGTTCGTCACCTGGCACCACCGGGGTACGCTGGTGGGCTGCCTGGGGCAGCTCGAGCCTGCCGAACCCCTCGCACGGGCCGTCGCCCGCCTCGCGGTGGACGCGGCGATCCACGACCCGCGCACCCCCGGCGCGACGCCCGAGATCCTGCCGTCCATCGATGGGGAGATCTC
>JALSIN010000051.1 GCA_026989935.1 Polyangiaceae bacterium
CAGTTCCTCCAACGCCTCGAAGCCTGCGATGTCGTCGATCGCGTCGATCGCCTCGACGTCTGTCTCTTCGTCCAGTGTTCCCGCATGCGTGGCGTCCTTGCCGCCGGGTGGCCGAGCGCGCCGCAGGTCGGCAAGAACCTGCATGGGGGCTCGCAACAACAAGTCTTCGGGCAGCCCCCGCTCGGTCCATCGTTCGGCATCGGCCTCCTCGGGGGGGAGGAGATGGACGGCGCGCAGGGGGTCGTGTGGTACGGGGGGCGTCTGGTAGGGGCCCACGGCTTCGGCCAGGCGCCACAGTTCCTCGTGGACGGCCGGTACGGGGCCTTCGAGTGGCACGGGCTCGGGGGTGGCCCGGTAGGCCGCAAGGCGCGTGCGCAGGGCGTACTCCGGGCGGTCCAGATCGTGTTCGTACAGGTCGGCGAGGGCATCGTAGGCGGCCGCTGCCTTGCTCGGGTCGGTCGTGGCCGTTAGCTTCGTGCCCCAATACAACAGCAAAGGACGAAAGTCTCCTGCAGCCTCGCACAGCCTGCGCAGGGTGGGCTCGACGTCGTCCCGTTCGGGGGCGAGGGTGTGGATGCGCAGCCACTCCAGCGCGGCGGCGGCGGGATCTTCCAGGGCTTCTTCCCGCAGGCGGGCGCGGGTTTCCAGCCACTCGACGACGCGGGGCGTGTCGTCCGTGGCGTGTACGGCGGCGGCCAACAGGGTAAGGTGCGCGACGGTCGGCAGGCGCGGGTCCCGGTCGCGTAGACGATCGAGGTACGGGGTGGTGCGCTCGATCACCTCGTCGGGGTCCGCGCCACGGGCGATTGCTCCGGCGAGCGCGGCGATGGCCGCCTCGGGGGCCTCCATCGCGTCGGCCAGACGCGCGGCCGCCTGATCGAGGGCTTCCAGGGCGTCCTCGACGCGGCCGTGTTCGAAGGCGTCGTCGGCGCGGTCGAACAGGTGTTCGGCGAAGGCGCCGTGCAGGTCGTGTTCGGCTGCGAGCGCTTCGAGTTCTTCGTGGACCTGTTCGGCGAAGTCCGTGTCCGTGGTCCGAAACTCCCGGTAGGCCTCACGCAGGATCGAAAAGGCTCCGGCCGGGTCATTCTCGAGGGTTCGGGCCGTCTCGGCGAGGTTGCGGTACGCTTCGATCCGCCGCTCCGGCGCCTCGGCCCGCGCCAGGGCCGATGTGTGGACTTGCCGAACGGCGTCGGCGCGGCGCTCGCGGGTCGCCAATTGCAGCAGGTCGTCGGCCAGCTCGTCGTCGTCGGGGCGCAGGGTGTGGGCCCGCAAGAGGAAGTCCACGGCCCGGTTGGGTTCGTCGAGTCGCTGTGTGGCAAGCTGGGCCAACTCGCGCAGCGCCGCCACCCGCAGGGTCGCCTGGGCCGGGGACAGGGCGTCGTCGGGGGGCTCGGCCGCGAGGGTCTCGAGTCGGTCCACCAGGCGGGGCCAGCGGTCGTGCTCGCGCGCGAGGCGGAACATCTCCTCGCGGTAGGGAGTATCGTCCACGCCGGCCCGACGGGCGACATCCTGCGCCAACTCGAGCAGGTCGAAGGCGGCGTCCGGGTCGCCGGCGTCGTGCTCGGCCGCCTCGACGGCGATCCGTGCGATGTCGAGGGCATCGTCGGTGACCCCGGCCTTTGCTCGATGTTCGACGGTACGACGCGCAATATCGAGGAATGGGCGGACGCGATCGTACCGGGTGGCGACCCGGCGCATGGTCGCGAGGTCGGCGGCGGCGGTCTCGGCTTCCGCCGCCGCAGCCTCCAAGTGCGTCATGGCGAGGGCCCCGTCGCGCAGGCCCTTGTCGGAAAGACGCGCCATGCGCAGGAACAGGTCCCGCCGGTCTCCGGGGTGAGACGTACGCGCGGCGCACTGGGACAGTGCCTCGATGGCCTCGGCGGCGTCGCCGAGTTTCTCGTGGATCTCGGCCATGGCCGCGTACGCGTCGGCGTCGTCTGCGAACTGCGCGGTGATGCGCTCGTACACCAGCAGGGCCGCCCAAGGTTCGTCGAGCACCCCTTGGAACGCCCGCGCGACCTTGTGCAAAAGCTCCCGCCGAAGGTCCGCGGGGTTGTCGGTCAGCAGGCGGATCTCGGCCATCCGCACGGCCTCGGCGGTTCGTCCCGCGCGCTCGTAGTAGCCCTGGAGCGTGGTCGCGAGGTTCGGGGTGTCCACGAATGCCTCGAGCGGCAGGGCGGCCAATACGTCCGCGGCCGCGCCGGGCTGATCCAGGCGATGGGCCAGGATCTCCGCACGCTCGAACGCAAGCTGGATGCGCTCGGCCTGCGACTCGGTGGCGCGTGCGATCTTGGCCAGCAGGTCGGCAAGGGGGGCGTGGGAGTGGTCGGCGCGGTAGCGGTCCGCCAGGTCCCGCATGATCTCTAGGTCGTCCGGAGCGCGGGCGAGCGCACGCTCGAGGGCGTCGCGGGCTGCTGCGTGGTCCCCGAGGACCTCGGCCGAGAGGGTCCCAAGGCGCCGCAGGTCGTCGGGCACCCGTTTCTTCGGCACCTTGGGCGAATCCACGAGCTGTCGCAGGAGGTCGATGAGGTCCTCGTAGCGGCCGAGCGCCTCGTACGACTGCACCAGGTGGTCCGCCACGGTCGCGTCCTCGGGCACGAGTTCGTGCAGCTCGGCCCAGTACGCCGCGGCCCGCGATGGGTCCGCCATGTCTTCTTCGACGACGCGAGCGAGGCGGCGCAGGATGCGGGCGCGTTCGCCCGCTTCGGCCACCGTGGCCAGCTCCCGTTCGAGAACCTCGGCCACGGCGCCGGGGTCGTTGCGGGCTACGTGGATCTGTTGCAGGCGGCGCAAGGCCGTGCGGTCGGCGGGGGCGATCTCGAGGATCCGTTCGCAGGCCCACATTGCGTGGTCGGTCTCCCCCAGCTCGTGGTGCCAGATCTCCGCAAGGCGGCGCAGCAAGGACACCTTCTCGGTGTTGCTGCGTGAGCGTTCGAGCTGCTGTTCGAGCAGGGGGACGACGTTTTCGTAGTCGCCGGCGCGATCGTACAGGGCCGCCAGCGCGCGCAACGCCTGGGCGTCGTCCGGCTTGATCGCCAGCATCTCACGGTAAAGCTCGATGGCCCGCGTCGGATCGGCGCTTCGGTCGCGGTAGACTTGGGCGAGTCGCTTGAGGATGTCGAGCCGACGGCGCGGGTCCGTCACCCGTTCGAGTTCCGACTCCTGTACGCGGATCATGTTGTCCCACATGCGCGCGCGCTTTTCGATGCGGGCGATCTGTTGTGCGGGCCGCGGGTCGCCGGGGAAGGCGGCCGCCATCCGACCCCAGGCATCGAGGGCACCATCGATGTCGCCGAGGCGGCGTTCGGAGATCTCGGCCAACTCGACGAACTCATCGGCGAAGGCGGGATCGGACAACGGGCTGTTCGGGCCGGCCACCTGCGCGGCCTGCTCGACGTGGTAAAGCAGCAGGTCCCGCAGCTGGCGGAAGGCGTGTTTGCGCCGAAAGTGCTCCTTGTAGCCCTCGAATGCCTCGCGGTGGAAGGGCTCGCGTTCGAGGATCCGGTAGAAGAAAAATGCCGCGCGGTCGTCGTTGCCGATCTCGTCCCGGTAGATTCGCGCCGTCTCGAGCAGGGCCTCCGTGGAAACCTCGTCGGGGGCGCGCTCGAGCTTCTCCTCGACCATCGCCGCGAGGGCCTCGCGGTCGCCCGCTTCGCGCAAGATCTTCTCGAGCGCCCGCCACGCCGGCCCCCCCGGCGCTTCGAAACGGGTCGCTTCTTCGTACAGGGCGCGGGCCTGCGCAACCCGTCCGAGGCGCTCGTCCAGGATCGCCGCCCGTCGCAGCAGGTATGGCACGGCGTCGGCACCTTCGACGTAGGTGATCCAGTCGGCGTACAGCGCGTCGAGGGCGCGCCAGTCCTCGGCCGCGATGAGGGCCTGCTCGAAGGCTGCGGCGGCCTCCTCGTGATCGGGCACGATCTCCAGGGCGCGCCGCAGCAACTCGACGGCCAGCTTCCGGCGTCCGATTCGGCCGGCGACCTCGGCTGCCTTCACGTAGATCCCCGCGGCCTTCGCCAGGCCGTCGCTCGTGGCCTTGCCCGACTGGAGATAAAGGTCCGCAAAGTCCCGCAGCGCCTCCACGTCGTCCGGGTTCGCCCGAAGGGCCGCCTGGAGGTGGCGGGCCGCGCCGGCCAGGTCGTCCTGGTGCGTAAGTTCGATCCGGGCGAGCAGGCGCAAGAGGGCGGCTCGCTCCGTGGCGCCCGCACTCTCGCCCAGGGCCGTTAGGGTCTGCTCGATGCGCTGGGCCGCCCGCGTGCCGTCACCGGACTGGACGGCGAGTTCCATCAGCCGCCGGGCTGCGGTGGCCTCGGTCGGATCGTGGGACAGGGCCTGCTCGTAGTGGGTGACCGCGAGCTCGCACAGCCCGAGCTTGTCGTCGAGGATCTTGGCGATCCGAAGGTGGAGGCGCGCCTGTTCCTTGGGGTCCGAGTGGGGCAGGTTGGCCAGGTGCCACTCGATCGACCGGACGAGGGGCACCCACCATCCGAGCTTCTCGTAGAGGCGTTCGAGGCGCTCACGATAGCGGGTCCGCGAGGGCTCCAAGACGACCGCGCGGGCGAGGGCGTGGGCCGCGGCCTCGAGGTCGCCGACCCGGTCCCGGAACAAATCGGCCGCCTGGGCGGCGAGTTGGGCCGCCTTCCCCGGAACGGTGACGTGGGCGGCGTGCAGGGCCAGCAAGGTGGCCAGTTCGCGCCAGTCTTCCCGCTCCCGCAGGGTTCGGCGCAGGCGCTGGAATTGGGCCTCGTGGCCGGGTTCGGCGCGGTAGGCGGCGAGCCCCTCGCTTTCATCGGAGGACGGGGGGGGCGGGGGGCACGGGAGAGGGACGCCCGGGGTGGGGGCGGCCGCGATTTGCGTCTCGGACATGGCGATACGAACCGGGGATCGGGCGAGTCGGGCGGAAAACTATCATGGACGGCGACCGCCCGGCCGCCCGTTGTGGTAAGGGCGTGGTTCCGATGTCCGACTCGAACCGCACGATGGCACATGTGCGCAAGGCGCGCAGTTCGCGCGCGGGGGGCTCGGCTGCCGGGGCCGTGCCGCGCGTCCGTCGGCTCGAAAACGGCGCCGTGGTGGTGCTCGACCCACGCGGGAGCCAGGACCCCGATGGACCGGTCTCGGTGGAGGTGTGGATCGCGGGCGGGGCCGCCGACGAGGGGCCTGGGTCCTTCGGGGCCGCACACCTGCTCGAACACATGATCTTCAAGCCACGTGCCTCGGGAGGGCTCGACCTCGCGGCCCGGGCCGAGCGGCTCGGCGCGGACATCAACGCGTTCACCTCCTATGACGAGACGGTGTTCCACCTGGTGACACCGCGCTCGGCCGCGCTGGCTGCGGCCGTCCTCCTGTGCGAGGGCGTGTTCGACCCGCGGCTTTCCGCCGGGGATCTCGCGACGGAACGCGACGTGGTCCTCGAAGAGGTGCGACTGGCCGAGGACGACCCCGTACAGCGGCTGCACGAGCGGGCGTGGTCTCGGTTGTTCGGGCCGGGGCATCCCTACGCGCATCCGATTCTCGGGACGCGGGCGTCGGTCGAGCGCATCGCGGCGACGGATCTGCGCCGGCTGCACCGCCGCCTGTTCGTCGGATCACGCGCGCACGTGGTGGTGGCCGGCGCGGTGGACGCGGCGGCCCTCGTCCGGCGCGTGGCGCCCTTCGTGGGGATGCGTCCCGCAGGCCGAAGGGCGCCGCGCCGTCGCGCTCGGGCCGAGGGGGGGGGCCGCCTCGTGGAATGGGCCGATCTGGGGGAGGGGCACCTGCTGTTCCTG
>JALSIN010000052.1 GCA_026989935.1 Polyangiaceae bacterium
GCGCGCTCGTGGTCCGTGAACCCGCCCTCGGGACCGACGAACAGCGACGCCTCGGCCGCCCGCCACCGGCCGGGATGCGGCGCCCCGGGGGCGGCGAGGAAGCGTGGCGACGGCAGGCCGTCGAGCACCTCGGCCAGCGGGCACGGGCCCTCGACCGGGGGCGGTGCGGGGCGGCCGCACTGCCGGAGCGTGGCGCGCAAGACCCGGTCGATGCGATCGCGGCTCGGTGCATGGGGCTGGGCCCGCTCGGTCGCCACCAGGCGGATCGACGCCACCCCGAGCGCGGTCGCCGACGCGAGGACCTCGGCCGTGGCCTGCGCGCTCGGGACGGCGACGGCCAGGTGCAGGCTCGGGCCCAAGGCGGTGGGCCGGCGCGGGCCCGCGACGACCTGGACGACGGCACGCCGCGGGCCCGTCCGAAGCACCCGCCCGTCGAAGACGGCGCCGCGCCCGTCGAGCACCTCCACGGCCTCGCCGACCCGCGCTCGCCGCACGCGCACGAGATAGCGGGTTTCTTCCCGGGACAGTTCCAGGGGGCCGGGACCGGCGGGCGCTGCGAAGACCCGGATCATCGCGGTGCGCGGGCGGGGCGGTGGGCCTCGACGAGCGTCCATCCGTCGCGCTCGGCCGCGGCGTGGGTCCGGGCGCCGGCCGCCTCGTAGGTGCGCCGGACGCGGTCGGCTTCCTCCGTGAGGATCCCCGACAGCACGGCCACACCGCCTTCGCGCACCCGGTCGAGGATGGCCGTCGCGTTCGGGACGAGGACGTCCGGCCGGATGTTGGCGAGCACGCAGTCGAAGGGGCCCGGGGGAGCGCTGGCGACGTCCGCGGCAAAGGCGCGCAGTGGGGCGTGGTTCGCCGCGGCGTTCTCGCGCGTGGTGGCCACCGCGTCCGGGTCGGCGTCCACGGCCTCGACCTCGGCTCCAAAGCGCAGCGACGCGGCGATGGCGAGGACCCCGGATCCACATCCCAGGTCGAGCACGGTCCGCGGAAAGGGGCGCGCCCGGTCGGCGATCCAGTCCAGGCAAAGGCGGGTGCTCGCGTGGCGCCCGGTGCCGAAGGCGCGCCCCGGGTCGAGGATCACGGTGGTGGGCGGTGGCTCGGTCGGCGGTGCCAGCCACGACGGCTGGACCAGGAGGCTGCGCGTGCGGCCGCACCAAAGCGGCGGATGGAACGCCTTCCAGGCGTCGAGGTAGTCGTCGCCCTCGTGGTGGGCGATCTCGCAGGTCACCGCCACGCCGAAGCCGGCGGCGATCGCCTTCGCGCGTTGTGCGACCGTAGACCCCGCCTCGCGGGTGGCGTACGCGACCAGGTGCGGCTCGGGGGCGCCCCAGGTGTCGGGGCCCGCGACCTCGACGCCGAGCACCCCCGGCTCGAGTGCCACGAGCCCCGCGATCTCCTCGAGGCTCGCGCAGAGGGTGCGGCCCGGCCGCACCCCGTTACCCCTCGTCGGGACGATGGAAACCGTGGTCCATTGATTCATTTTGGCTGGATGGATGACTTGAATGAGGTGGAGCGATGCTCGAATTCGTGCATCCGACGCGAAAAAAATTGCCGGACACAAAAAATCTTTTCGCCAGATGAAAATTCGTCTTTCCTGTCGAGGATCTTTGTGTTACCTATCTCGCCCAACGAAGCGAATCCGAGAACGACTTCACCAAGGGGGCGAACGAGCATGCAGGTATCTGGTTGCAAGGTGTTTTCGGCGACGCGGTCGATGGAGCGAGAGGAACTGGCCGACCGTATCAACGACTGGCTCGCGCGCAACCGCGAGACCCTCGAGATCGTGGACGTGTGCGCACGGCAAAGCTCCGACCGAGAGTTCCACTGTGTGAGTTTGATTTTTTTCTACCGGCGGAAGTGACCGCCATGACGGAGAGCGAACGGAGAGAAGACCCCATGACGAACGACTTTACCGGCGTGAAGATTTTTTCGGCGACGAAGGCGCGCGAGCGCGAGGAGATCAGTGACCGGATCACCGACTGGATCGCGGCGAACCGGAACCTCGAAATCGTGGGCAAGGACGTGCTGCAAAGCTCGGACAACGCCTTCCATTGCCTGACCATCGTCCTCTACTACAAGCACAAGTAGGGTACGCCCCGCGAGCCCGGCCGCGTCGTGAGAAGGCGGCGGCGGCCGGGCGGGGCCCGACCGCCGCGAGGGTCATCCCGAGCGGGTCCGGTTCGTGGTTGGGGCCGCGAGCGCGGCGCGGTCTTGCGTGGTTGCGAGGACCATCCTCGCGGGGCGGGGCGCCGGCGTCGGCGAGTTCGGGCAGCGCCCCGTTGCGGCTATGCCGCTACCTGAATTGCGCGGTTAGCGCAAGGTGGCCGGCGGCGGTGGGCGAGGTTTGCGGCCTCGCGCCCCCGGCTGGGCTAGAAGGCACCTCCTCGGGTCCGGCCCGCGGGCGTGCCGTGGTGCTGTGGCGTGCTTGCGAACGTGGAACTGTCGGACTGTTTCATCGGGTGTACCTCCTTGCAGCCGGTGGCCTGGGATGACGATCCGATCGTAGCAGACACGAAGGCCGCCGGGCCGCTGCTTGACGGTCTTGCGGGTTCTGTGGCATCGGCCCCAAGATGCCCGGCTCGTTCGGTGAAAAACCCACAGGAACCGACACGCAGGCCGTGTTCGAGCACCCCGGGCGGTTCGCCGTGGAGTACCGGCCGTGCCGCGCGGGCGAGGGCCGGTACGAACTGGTGATGGAGGGAATTCCGCTGCGCGCCGTCGCCGATGTGGTCAAGACACCCACCTATGCCTACGCGCTGGGCGCCGTGGATGCGTCGATCGCGCGGATGCAAGAGGCCCTGGCCGACCTGGACGCTCAGATCTGCTACGCCGTCAAGGCCAACGACACGCACGCGATCCTCGCGCGGATCGCGGCTCGCGGGGTGGGCGCCGACATCGTGTCGGGCGGGGAGCTCGCGCGCGTGCTGCGGGCCGGGGTGCGGCCGAAAGACGTGGTCTTCAGCGGGGTGGGCAAGCGCGCCGACGAGATCGACGCGGCCCTTGCGGCCGGGATTGCGTCGATCAACCTGGAGTCGGCGGCCGAGCTCGACCAGGTGACGGCGCGGGCGCGCGCGACGGGGACGACGGCCCGCGTCTCCCTGCGCGTCAACCCGCGGATCCGGGCCGACACGCACCCGTACCTCGCCACCGGGCTGGCCGAGGCGAAGTTCGGGGTGCCCCTCGAAGAGGCCGTGGCGCTCGGCCGCCGCTGCCTCGCCGACCCCCACCTGGAACTCGTCGGGCTCGCCTGCCACATCGGGTCGCAGATCTTCGACGCGGCCCCCTTCGCCGAGAGCCTGGAGAGCCTGC
Organism: Polyangiaceae bacterium; assembly: GCA_026989935.1. GTDB lineage: Bacteria > Myxococcota_A > Polyangia > Nannocystales > Nannocystaceae > J032. The sequence goes on from JALSIN010000052.1 coordinate 3,313, forward strand.
GCGGGGCCGCCCGGGCCCTGGCGGACGCCGGCGCGAAGCTGTCGCGGATGGACGTGGGCGGTGGCTTCGCGATCCCCTACACCGGGGACGAGGCCCCCATGGACCTGGCCGCTTGGGCCCGCACCGTCGGCCCGGCGGCCCGGGCCCTCGGTTTGCGGCTGGTGGTCGAGCCGGGCCGGTACCTGCTGGGCAACGCGGGCGTGCTACTCGTGCGGGTCCTGGCGTGCAAGACGAACGGCGCCCGGCGCTTCGTGGTGGTCGATGGCGCCATGAACGACCTGCTGCGTCCTGCACTGTACGATGCGTATCACATGATCGTGCCCGTGGAGACCACGAAGGGGGCCCTCTGCCGGCCCGTGGACGTGGTGGGGCCGGTGTGCGAAACCGGCGACTTCTTCGCCCTGAGGCGCCCCATGCCCGAGGTGGCGGCCGGTGATCTGCTGGCCGTCCTCAGCGCCGGGGCCTATGGCGCGACGATGGCGAGCACCTACAACACGCGGCCCTTGCCCGCTGAGGTGGTGCTCGACGACGGCGCGGCGGCGGTGGCCCGGCCGCGCCAGACCCTGTCCGATCTGCTGGCACGGGACGTGCTCGAACCCGTTTTCGAGCCGCTGGGTGGTCCCTAACCGCCGTCCGATCGCCGGGGGGCCCGGCAGGGGGCCTGGGTGCCCCAAAGCGACGGGCCAGTCGAATCCTCGGCCGGGCCCCGCTACGATGGCCCCGCGTGTCCTACGGCATCCGCCGGCGCCTGTTCGTGGTATCCATGGTCCTCCTGCTGCTGGTGGGAGGCGCCAGCGGTCTCGTGCTGGAGCGCTCGTTGCGCTCATGGCTCGAAGCGCGGGTCGATCGGGAACTGGCGCGAAACGCCCGTGCGGTGGCCGCGGTCGTCGAGGCCACGGCGGCCCGAGGGGCGGTGCCCGGGCCCGTCGAGGCCGCGGTCGGCGGCGCCGGGGGCGAGCGGGTCGTGTTCGTGCCGGCGGACCGTCTCGCATCGAACGACGACGCAGACGTGACCGCGGCCGCGCGCGGCGAGGTCCGGCACACGCGGCGCTACGACGAGACCACGGGACGGGCGCAGCGGGCCGTCGCGGTCCCCGTGCGCGGCGCCGGCGGGCGGGTCCTCGGGGTGGTGCGCGCGTCGGCGCCGCTCGCCGGTGTGGACGAGGCCATCGGGCGGCTGCGGCGGATGATGCTCGGAGCGGCGCTCGTGGGGCTGTCGGTGGCGGCCTTCATGTCGTGGTTTGCGTCCACGTTGTTCGCTGCCTCTCTGCGCGCCCTCGCCGATGCCGCGGCGCGCCTGGTGGACGAGCCGGGGGGCCGCCGCGTGCCCGCGGGGCGTGCCAGCGAGCTGGCGAACCTCGCCGACTCGGTCAACGCCCTGTCCGCGCGGCTCCAGGGGGCCCTCGAGCGTCTGGTCGGCGAACGGGACCGGCTGGCCGTGGTCCTCGACGCCCTCGAAGACGCCGTCGTCATCTTCGACGCCGACCGAACGCTCGTGCGCGCCAACCAGGAAGCGTCCCGGATGCTCGACCTCCAGGACCTTCGGCCGGGGATGCCCGCCTGGCACGTGTTTCGCTCGGCGGATCTCCTCGAGTGTGTCCAGCGCGTCGTGGAAGGCGGGGAGGGGCCGATCACCTTGTCGTGCGAACTCGCTCCGGGCCGCCGGGTCGTCGCCCGCGTCGCGCCCTTGCGGCAGGGCGGCGGCGTGGTGGTCCTGCGCGACGTGACGCTGTTGGCCGAGATGGAGCGGGCACGGCGGGACCTGGTGGCGAACGTTTCCCACGAGCTTCGTACGCCCGTGGCGATCATCCGCTCCAACGCCGAGGCCCTGGCGGACGGGGCCCTCGACGACCGGGCCATGGCCGAGCGGTTCGTGCGGGCCATCGCGCGCAACACCGAGCGCCTTTCGGACCTGCTCACCGACCTGCTCGACCTGTCGAAGCTCGAGGCCGGGCAGGCGGCCCGCCGGCTCGCGGCCCGGCCGGTGGACGTGCGGGCGTTGTTGGCCCGGGTGTCCGAGCGCCTCGCCTCCATGGCCGAGCGGCGCCGCCAGACCATCGTGTGCGACGGGCCGGCGGCGGGGCCCGCGGCGCTGGCCGATCCGTCGGCGCTCGACCGGGTGCTGTCGAACCTGGTGGAGAACGCCCTGCGACACGGGGTGGACGAGGGGCACGTCTGGCTGCGGGCCGAGCGTGCCGGCGACCGGGTGCGGATCGAGGTGGCCGACGACGGGCCGGGGGTTGCGCCGCGGCATCGCCGGAGGATCTTCGAGCGCTTCTATCGCGTGGACGACGGGCGCGCCCGGGCCACCGGCGGCGCCGGGCTCGGCCTCGCCATCGTCGCGCGGCTCGTGGCGGCCATGGGGGGCACCATCGACGTGTCGGACCGACCGCCGCGCGGGGCGCGGTTCGTCGTGACGCTGCCGGCCGCCGCGGATCCGGGGGAG
>JALSIN010000053.1 GCA_026989935.1 Polyangiaceae bacterium
GTAGATCGCCAGGTGGTGCCAGCTCGAACGCTCCTCCATGACCTTGCGCTGGCCGAAGAAGAAGCGCAGCAGGCTGTCGATCCGTTCACCCCAGGTCTCCCGCAGGAACACCGGCCGTCCGAGCGCCGCCACGCGGGCAAAGCGCCACACGTTGTAGAAGAAGAGCGCGTGGGCCGCGACGACGAGGATCGCGAAGGCGAACTGCTTGAGCATGGCCGGGCGGTTTCTAGCACAGGCTCGGTGGCGATGGGGGGCTCGGATCGCCAAAAACGGTGTTCCAGGGGGGCATGCGGCCGGGTGGGTCCGTACGGTACGACGCGCGCCGGCGTGCCGTGGCGGGCTTGCGCGGGCATCACGGCGTTTTCGGCCTGCTACGATTGATGGGGGCGGCAACTCGCCGCACAGCGCCATGTCCTTTCAGGCCCCCGATCTCCTGCTCGTGTCGGACGTGCATCTCGGGGCGCACCTCAAGCCCCGCGGACGGGGGGAGTTCGTGCACCTTCGCTCGCAGGTGGACCGGGCGTTTTCGCGGTTCATCGAGCACTACCGCCGGACGATGCCGGGACGGGGGCTGCAGTTGGTCGTCAACGGCGACTTCATTGACTTCTGGAACGTCGAGGTGGGCGCGGAGATCGCCGATCCCGAGGCCCGCGCCGTGGCGCGGCTGCACGCCGTGCTCGACGAGTACCCCGCCACGGAGGACGCCCTCGCGCGCCTTTTGGAGGACGGCGCCGGGATCGTGTTCGTGATCGGCAACCACGACGCGGACTTTCTGTACCCGAAGGTGCGCGAGGCCCTGGCCGAGCGGCTCGAACGGGCGGCCGGGACCTTCGGCGATCCGGGTGCGTCGGCCACGCGCACCGGCGTGGTGCGGCTCGACGCCCTGGGCAGGGGGCGGGTCCGCTTCGTGCGGTGGTTCCTGCACGAGCCCGGCGGCGTGTGGATCGAGCACGGCCACAAGTTCGACCCGGCCTGCGCGTCGCCGGCGGCGCTTTCGCCCACGCGCGGCGGACGGCTCGTGCCCACGGTGGCCGAGGTCGCCACCCGCAACTTCGCGAACCTCGTGCCCGAGATCGATCACGACGCGCCGGATCACATGAGCGGCCTGGACTACGTGCGCTGGGCGGCGGCACGGGGGGCGCGTTTCACCTTGCGCTGCGTGCTGCTCTACCTGCGCATGGCGGGAAGGGTGCTTTCGCTTGCGGCCGGTCGGGGGCGGGCGGACCGGCTCGGCCGCCGCACCCACGATGCGCTCCTCGAACGGATCGCTCACAACGCGGAGCTGCAGATGTCCACGCTCCAGGCGCTCGAACGCATGGCCCCGCCGCCGAGCAGCACCTCCGTGGCCGGGGTGATGTCGGTGCTGGCGCTGGACCTCATCCTGGCGGCGACGATCCCGCCCGTCGTGGGAGCTGTGGCCGCGCGCTCGTTCGGGATGTCGATGGGGCTCGGGTTCCTCGCGGGGAGCGCCGTCGCGGCGGGCGCGGTGGCCGTACGCCTGCGCGGTCGCGAACGCCGGGACGTGGCCGCGAAGATGACGGAGGTCGCAGCGGACGTCGGGCGGACCGTGGGCGTGCCGCTGGTGCTCATGGGGCACAGCCACCGCGGTCAGCTCGAGGAGGTGGGCGGGGTGCTGTACGCCAACAGCGGCTCGTTCCTCGACGGATCCCACGTGTACGTCGAGCGGGACGACCGCGGCCGGCTGGTGCGCGCGAGCCTCCGCCGTTTTCGCAACGGCGGGGTCGTCGAGGTGCGATCCGAGCCGGTGCCCGAGGCCCCCGCCGGGGTCGAGGTCGCCGGAGGGGGGGGCCGGGGGGGCGCCCCCGCGGTCGTCTCGGGCTGAAACCGCGGGCTCGGCGTGGTAGGCTCGCCCCGACGTGTCGGCCCAGCAGATCCTCGTCATCGAAGACGACCCTTCCGTGCGGCTCCTGCTGCAGAAGTCGCTGGCCGCGAAGGGCTACGAGGTGCATGCGGTCGAGGACGGGCTCGAAGGGCTCAAGCGCCTGGAGGAGGGGACGCCGCCGGACCTCATCATCGTGGACATCATGATGCCGCGCCTGGACGGCATGACCTTCGTCAAGGCGATCAAGCGCCATGGGGAAACCCGGCCGATCCCGGTCATCTTCCTGACGGCGAAGAACGATCCCAAGAGCATGATCGAAGGGATCAACGTGGGGGCCCGCTTCTACATCACCAAGCCGTTTCAGTTCGACGAACTGCTCGCGAAGGTCAAGAAGGCGCTCGGTTGACGGGCGGCAGGGCCGTCTCGTGTGACGGAACGCATGTCGGGGATGCGAACCCTGGGACCAGGTCTTAGGCTCCGTTCGGGATGAGGGCGGAGGTTCCCCGCCCGGGAGGCATTCGACCATGGTCCGCGCCGTCACGTCCGAAGATTTCGACGCCCACGTCCTCGAACGCTCCCACGAGCGGCCCGTCCTGGTGGACTTTTGGGCCCCGTGGTGCGGGCCGTGCCGGGCGATGGCACCCCTGCTGGAGAAGCTCGCAGCCGAGCGAGGGGACACCCTCGACGTGGTGAAGCTTGACACGGACGAGAACCCGGACGTGGCCACGCGCTACGGGATCCGCGGGATCCCGAACCTCAAGATCTTCCGCGACGGCGCCGTGGTGGGGGAGCAGGTGGGGGCGGTCGGGTACGCCGAGCTGCGGGCCTTCGTGGACCGGCACGCACCGTCTCCGGCGGACGAACTGGTGGCGCGGGGGCGGTCGGAACTGGCCGGGGGGCGTCGCGACGCGGCGCGCGGGCTGTTCGAGCAGGCCGTGGCGATCGACCCGGGCCACGGTGCGGCCCGGCTGGAGCTTGCGCGCATGGCGGTGGCTGATGGGGACCTCGCGGCGTACGAGGCTCACCTGGCCGCCGTGGCGCCGGCCGCCGACGAGGCCGAGAAGATCCGCAACCTGCGAGTGTTTCTCGAACTGCGGGAGACGTGCGAGCGGGGCGGGGGGCTCGCGGCCACGCGCCAGGTGGTTGCAGAGGGCCCCGACGAGCCGGATCCGTGGCTTGCGCACGGCGCGTGCCTGGTGGCGGCGGGGGAGTACGAGGCCGCCTTGGAGGCGCTGCTCGAGGCGGTCGTGCGGACGCGACCGCCGCACGACTCCCCGGCGCATCGCGCCATGCTGGCGGTGTTCACGGAACTGGGGCACCATCACCCCGCGGTGGACGAGTACAAGCGCAAGCTTCAGATCTACCTGTAACGGCGCGGGCGCCGGCGGGTACTCTCGTGCCTGCTAGACTGCGCCCGTGACAGACGACGAGGCCCAGGGGCCGGGGGCCGGTGCGGTGCCCCATCCTCCCCGGCGGCTGTCGTCGGGCCGCCAGGTGCGCGCGCTGCTGGACGAACTGGCCGTGTGCCGCGCGGTGGGCTTGACCCTGGCAAGCGAGGGGGAGATCGCGCTCGCCGGCGACGGGACGCCGGGGGTGGGACCGCCGGCGCTCGTACCCGCCGAGGCGCTGGCGCAGGCATGGCGGGATGCGGTGTCGCCGCCCGGTCCATACCTCGTCCTGTGCGACGCCAAGGCGGTGCTGGCCTGGTTCCACGGGCGGGGGCTGGGGGCGCCGCGGTTCGGCGACGTGCGCGTCGGACACGTGCTGCTGGCCGAGAGGGGGGCTGCGGCGCAAGCCTCGGCCCGCGAGATCCTTTCGGAGTGGGGGGGGCTCGCGCTCGACGCGCCGACCTCCCTGCACGCCCCCGAGGCCCGCCACCGGTACGCCGCGGCGGCGGCGCGGGCCCAGGTCGAGGCGTTGCGCGCGATGACGCCGAAGCTTCGGGCGCTCGGGCTCGGCCCGCTGTTCGAGCTCGAGTGTCGGGTGCAGGTCGTCGTCGCCGCCATGGAGCGGGTGGGGATGCCGGTGGACGCGGCCGCCTTCCAGCGGGTGGTCGATGACTGGGCGGCGCAGCGGGCGAAGGCGCGCGACCCGGCGCGGATCGCCCGGCTCGACAAGCTCCTTTCGACGTACGGCCACTGGCCGCGCACCTTCGTGGACCTCGACGGGCGGATCCGCAGCCACTTCGACCCGCTGGCCGCCGACTCCGGCCGCTTCTCGTGCAGTGAGCCGAACCTGCAGCAGGTGCCCACCGAGCGCACCGCGCCCGGGCTGCGGGCGTGTTTTCGCGCGCCACCGGGGCGGACCTTCGTCGTGGCCGACTACGCCCAGATCGAGTTGCGTGTGGCCGCCGCGCTCGCGCCGTGCGAGGCCCTCGCGGCCGTCTTCCGCGGCGGCGGCGATCCCCATCGCGCGACGGCGGCGACCCTCACCGGCAAGGCCCCCGAGGCCGTGACCAAACAGGAGCGCACGCTCGCCAAGGCCGTCAACTTCGGCTTCTTGTTCGGCATGGGGGCGCGGACGTTTCGCAGCTACGCCCGGGCCAGCTACGGGCTCGACCTGGACGAGCGCGCGGCCCGGCAGGCGAAGGACGCCTTCTTTCGCACGTATCCGGGCCTTGCCGCCTGGCACCGCAGGACGGCGGCGCTCGGGCGGCGGCCCGGGCCGGTGACGGTGCGCACGAGGCTCGGCCGCCGCAAGCGGTTCGAGCCGGGGCGGTTCTCCCTGCCGTCGGCGCTGAACATCCCCGTGCAGGGCACCGCCGCCGAGGGGTTCAAGCGGGCGCTGGTGGACCTCGCGCCCCGGATCGCGCCGCTGGACGGGCACATCGTGCTGTGCGTCCACGACGAGATCGTCGTCGAGGTGCCCGAGGCAGCGGCCAAGGCGGCGCGCGCGGCGGTGGTCCGCGCCATGCAAGCGGGCATGGCCCCGTTGCTCGGGGGGATCCCCGTCGAGGTGGAGGCCGAGGTCACGCCCCACTGGCTGTAGGAGCCGGTGGGCTTGACCGCAATTGCTTCGATCTGGCGCCGATTGCGGCACGGCGAGCCGCGATTCGCTACACCATGGGGGCGATGAACGCTCCCACCGCCAACGATCCGACGAAGCTGGCCGTCGTGCCGGACGACCCGGCGCAAAAGCCCCCCGTGGACCCGGCGACGCTGATCCACCGCACGTTCGACGACAGCGAGTTCTGGCGCAAGATCCCCGCGTTCGCCGACGTGTCGGCCGAGACCTTCCTCGATCACCGGTGGCAGGCGAAGAATTCGGTGACCCGGGCGGACAAGCTCATGGCCGTCATCGGCGACCTGGTCTCGCCGTCGTTCGCCGAGGACGTGCAGGCGGGGCTTGCCCGCGCGCCGATGTCAATTCGGATCTCTCCGTACATTCTGTCTCGGATCGACTGGGCGAACCCGGTGGACGACCCGCTGCGCCGGCAGTTCCTGCCCCTTGCGTCGGCGACGTTGCCCGACCATCCGCGGCTCGACCTGGACTCCCTGCACGAGAAGGCGGACATGCCGGTGCCGGGTCTGACCCACCGGTACCCCGACAAGGCCCTGTTCCTGGTCCTCGACACCTGCCCCGTCTACTGCCGGTTCTGCACGCGCAGCTACGCGGTGGGGATCGACACGGAGGAGGTCCACAAGTTCCACCTGCGGCCCAACCAGGCGCGCTGGGACCGTGCGTTCGCCTACATCCGGTCGCGGCCGGAACTCGAGGACATCGTGGTGTCGGGGGGCGACGTGTACCAGCTTCGGCCCGACTACCTGCGGGCGCTCGGCATGACGCTGCTCGACATCGACCACGTGCGCCGGTTCCGGTTCGCGACGAAGGGGCCGGCCGTGATGCCCATGAAGATCCTGACCGACGACGCCTGGGTGGAGGCCCTGGTGGAGGTCGTGGAGGAG
>JALSIN010000054.1 GCA_026989935.1 Polyangiaceae bacterium
GCTGCGCGCCGAGGGCACCCTCGGCGGGATCGACGTCCGCCTGTCGGGACGGGTCCGAAAGGGACGGGTCGAGGCCACCGCCACGGTGGGCGTGCCGCCGAAGGCCCGGCCCGTCGTGGCCCTCAAACCGCGGCGCGAGGGCGAAGCTCCCCTGCTGGACCATCCCATCGGGCGCACCCACCGCGTCGCCGGCCGCCGCCGTGCGCTCGAGTCCATCGACGACGCCCTGCTCGACGCCCTGCTGTCGTTTCCGGACGGGCGCGTGGCCTGGTGGCCGTCGGGCGTGGTGATCGAGTTCGGCCGCGACCTCGCCCGCTTCGAGCCACCCCAGGTCGAGGCTCTGCTTCGCGCCGCCGCCCGCTCCTTCGCGTAGCCGCCCGCGGCGGCGTTCGGGACCGTGCCCGCCACCCAGGAGCCCACCCCCGCAGCCATCCGCCTCCCCCGGATGGGGCGCGGGCCGCAACACCGGGCCGCCCGGCGCCCATGTGCCAACGTGACGAGACCGCCCGCACCTGCAACCACGTCCCGCAACACGATCCGGGAGCACGGGGCCTCGCGCGTGGCAGGAGCGCTCGCCGGGGTGGCTCTCGTCGCCGGTGCGGGCGCACTGGGGGCTGCCATCGGTCACCGTACCGTCGGGCACGACGCCACACGGTTCGGTGCCGAGGTACACGCGACGCGTGGGGCTTCGGACACGACTTTATGGATCGGGATCCACGTCCTTCGGGCGGGGCGAGCCCCAACGCGAACGCAGGATCCCCTGCCCGCACGACGGCGGGTCGGTACCGGAATCGCCGGTGGGAACGGGTTACGCCTCGCGGGCCAGATCCGGGGGCAAGCCGATGTGCTCGGCGAAGGTGGCCAAAGTGGCCTGTTCGCGGTCGCCGCGGGCGCTCGCACGAACCATGGGCAGTACCGTACGCACCAAGGCGACCTTTTCGCGCTCGGGCAGGGGGCTTGCGCGCGCCACGAGCTCGTCGAGCGGCGGCGGCGCGTGCAGGAGTTCTCCCAGTTCGAGGCGGCGGGCTACCGGCACGGGCACGCGATCGAGGATCTCCGTGAAGCTCACCGCCTCGGCGGGGTCGAGCGAGCCGTCGAGGTGCGCAAGCACGGCGGCGAGGCCCACCGCAATCTCCCCCCGCGTGGCTGCCAGCTCCGACCACGTCTTCCGCCAGTTCTCCGCTGTGGGCTCGTCGATCCCCAGGCGAGCGCAGATCCGCTGGTGCACCGAGGCCTCCACCTCGGTGACGGCGCCATCTCCGAGGGCCACCTGCCACGCCCGGTAGGCGATGACCTCACGGGCCGCCATCTCATCCGGGGGACGCATCGCCTCGAACCGGCGCTCGAGCCCCTCCGGATCCGACAAGAGGTCGAGGTAGCTCGAAAGGTCCTCGGCGACGGCGGCCTCGAGTAGCTCCGTCACCACGTCCCACTCCTCCACCTCGAGGCGTCCGTCCGCGTGCGCCACGAGCCCGGCGCATACGAGCACCCAGGCATCGACGGAGGCATCGACGGGGGCGTCCATGGGGCTCGTACGATACAACGGACTGGCCGCCGGCGACAGCGACCGCACAAAACGCCCGGATCAACGCGACGGCTTCGGCACGCCAAACGTGTGCTCCGGGCCGGGGAAACGGCGGCTACGGACGTCGTCGCAAAAGGCCCGCACGGCCGCGACACCGCGCTCGTACCAGGCGTCGTAGCGACGGACGAACTTCGGCTTGAGCGCCTCGAACATGCCGAGCAGGTCGTAACAGACGAGTACCTGGCCGCTGCACCCGACCCCCGCCCCGATCCCGATGGTGGGGATCGAAAGCGCCTGCGTGATCCGCTCGGCCAGGGGCCCCGGGATCCCTTCGAGGACCAGCGCGTAGGCCCCGGCGGCCTCCACGGCCCGAGCATCTTCGAAGATCCGCTCGGCGTCCGCCTCGGTCTTCCCCTGGACGCGAAAGCCTCCCATGGCGTGGACGTGCTGCGGCGTAAGCCCCACGTGCCCCATCACGGGAATCCCCGCGGCCACGATGCGCTCGATGGTCGGGGCCACCGCACGGCCGCCTTCGAGCTTGACCGCGTGCGCTCGTCCCTGCGCCATCAGGCGTCCAGCGTTCTCCACGGCCGCTGACTCGCTGACCTGGTACGACAAGAAGGGCATGTCCACCACGCGATGGGCCCGCTTCGCGCCGCGCGACACGGCACGGGCGTGATAGATCATGTCCTCGACGGTCACCTCGAGCGTGTCGGGCCGCCCCTGGACCACCATCCCCAAGGAATCCCCCACGAGCAGGATGTCCACGCCCGCATCGTCCAACATTTTCGCAAACGTTGCATCATAGGCCGTGACCATCACCAGGGGCCGGCTGGCACGGTGGGCGGCGTGCAGCCTGGGGATCGTGACAGGGCGGGCGTCATCGCCGGAAGCGGCGCCGTACCCGACGCGCGGTTCGTCGTTGTTCGTCATGGGGCCCTCGGGTCTGCGCCGGCGTGGCCGGTCGCGGCTCGGTGGAGGCGCCAAGACCCTACCATGCTCACCGCCGGAGCCCTTCCGCGGCACCTGCGCCACTGACGCAGGCACCGTTGACAACCTCGACGAGCGCTGCAAGATTGCGCGCTGCGATCCGCACGATTCGTCTGTGGGATCCGACGTCGAGGGCCCCGGGGAGCCGCCGCCGGGTGGCCGGGGCGCCCTCCGAAACCGAACCGAACGAGGAGATCATCACCATGAGCTTCGAGCTTCCAGCACTTCCGTACGCGAAGGACGCCCTCGCGCCCCACATGAGCGCGGAAACCTTCGAATACCACTACGGCAAGCATCACCAGGGCTACGTCAACAAACTCAACGCGGGCATCGCCGGCACCCCCTTCGAGGGCAAGGGCCTCGAAGAGATCATCAAGGGCGCCGAGGGCGGCCTGTTCAACAACGCGGCCCAGACCTGGAACCACACCTTCTTCTGGCACTCGATGAAGCCCGGCGGCGGCGGGGCCCCCTCGGGCGACATCGCCGACGCAATCAACCGCGACTTCGGCGGGATCGAGGGTTTCAAGAAGGCCTTCTTCGACGCCGCCGCAGGCCGCTTCGGTTCGGGCTGGGCCTGGCTCGTACTCAAGGACGGCAAGCTGGCCGTGATCGACACCGCCAACGCGGACACGCCGCTGCGCTCGGGCATGACGCCCCTGCTGACCCTCGACGTGTGGGAGCACGCCTACTACATCGACTACCGCAACGACCGGCCGTCGTTCATCAAGGCGTTCCTCGACCACCTCGTCAACTGGGACTTCGCCGCCGAGAACCTCTCCAAGGCGGGCTGATCCCCGCGCAAAGGCTGGGGCCCGCGCTCCGCGACCGTCGCGGGCGCGGGCCTCTTGCCGTCTGCGGGCGGCGACCTCACTCCACGACCCAGGGCGCCGGGTCGAGGGCCAGCGGGGCCGGTGCGGTGGCCAGGTAGAGCGCCGGCGAGAGATTACGCAGGACGTCGAGCCACGGGGTGGCACGCACGCGGCGCAGCACCACATCGGCGGAAGCATCGTCCGCGTCGCCCCGCAGGCGCGGCAGGGGGATCCGTAGACCGAAAACCGACACGACGCGTTCGAGGATGCCGGGCGCCGCCGGCAGGAACCGCACCTCCACCGGCCGCTGCGCGAGCCCCGCCATGCTGCGTGCTCGCGCCACGGCCTCGTAGATCCCACCGTAGGCATCCACCAGCCCCACCTGCATCGCCCGCACCCCGGCGAACACGCGCCCGCGGGCCAGGCGTTCGTCCACGTCCTTCGGGGTCGTCGCCCGGGCGCGCGCCACCCGCTCGACGAAGTGGTCGTAGCTGGCGCGCATCTCGGCCATGGCGGCGGCGCGTTCGTCGTCGCCGTACGGCTTCCACCACGAGCGCATCTTCGATCGGCGCCCGAACCCCTCCTCGTCCACGGCGACCCCCACGAGGGCCAGCGTGCCGGACAGATCCACCTTCGGATAGAAGATCCCGATACTACCCGTGAGCGTGGTGGCATCCGCCACGATGTACTGCCCCGCGGTCGCGATGTAGTAGCCACCCGAGGCGCACGCCGTGCCCATGGAAACCACCACGGGCTTTTCCCGGCGCAAGCGGTCGATCGCGCGGGCGATGTCGTCGGCCGCCGAGACGGATCCGCCTGGCGTGTTGCAGCGCACTACGACCGCACGCACCCCCCGGTCCTTGCGCAGGGCCTCGAAGATCTCCACGTAGGTCCGCGCTCCGGCCACTTCCACCCCCAGCAAGGGGATCCGGAGGCTCCGCCCGTCGAGCAGGTCCCCCTCCACCGACACGACCGCAATCTCCACCGGGTCTGCGAAGTGGACGTCCGCCTTGCGCCGTCGTTTCGGCCGGCGCAGACGCACGGACTTCCCGAGCCAGCGTTCGAGAACTCGATCGAGTTCGTCGGCGTGGGCCAGTTCGTCCACGATCCCGGCATCGAGCGCCGCGCGCGGCGTGTGGGGCGCCTCGTCGATCCAACGGCGGACGGTCGTGGGATCCTGGTTGCGATCCCGTGCGATGATCCGCAGGACGTGGTTCCACACGTCCCCGCGAGCCAGGCGCCGCTGCCGCAGGACCGGTTCGCTCGGGGTCATGCGGTGGTACGACTCGGGCACCGCCTTGTACTGCGCGATGCGCAAGAACTCCGGACGGGCGCCGAGCTTTCGTAGAAGATCGGCGTAGTAGAAGGTCCGAAACCGCATGCCGATGATCGCGATCGAGCGGTTCGGATGCGCCACGACGCGGTCGGCAGACGCCGCGAGGAAGTAGTCGCCCAGGCTCCCCCCTTCCAGGTAGGCGAGCACGCGGCCCCCCGCCTCCCGGATCCGCAGGACGGCCTCGCGGATCTCCTCGCGCTCCGCATACGAAAGGCCCGCCCCCCGCAGATCCAGCAGGGCGGTGCCCCTGCGCCGCCGGACGTCTTCGAGCTGCTCCAGTACACGGAACAGGCCACGGTCGCCGGCCCCCCCGGCCAGTTCGATGCGGTCCACCTGCAACGGTCGCACCGCGATGCCCGGAAGACGCGCCCCCGAGGCGTGGAGCCGTCCTACCCCGCCGGCGAGGCGACCGCCGCCTCCACCGAGGCCTGCCACCACGCCCGCCGAAGCAGCCACGTGTTGGAACGAAAGGCCGAGGCCGGCGGAGAACCGGACCCCGGTGCGGTCGGCGAGATCCTCCGGGGCGCCGGATGCGACCGCTGGAAAAAAGCGGTAGGTGTCCACGTCGGCGAAAACTTCCACGGGTCCGGCGCGCACCACCAGCCGCCCGTGAGGCTCGATCGCGGCATTGCGGATCCCCACGCGAAACCGCGGCTCGGCCGGGATCCGGCGCGCGGGAAACGTCCGCAGGCCCAGGCCCAGTTCCAGGGTTCGCCGTCCAAGGGGGCGGAGCGCGAGTTCCGGCTCCAACACGAGCGGCTGCACCACTGCGCCCGTACCGTCCGCGTCGCCGCCGGTGCGCGGCTGGTTGAGGTTGCGAGCCACGACGCCGAGCGCGAGAAAGCGATTGGCCCAGTATGTGAGACCGAGGTCCACGGTCGTGACACCGTCTGCATGGAGATTCTTCCGGGAGACGAGCCGTGAAAGGCTCACCCCCACCGACAGTCCCTCGACGAGGGGACCGAGCGGAACGGCCAGGGCAGCAGTCAATTTCGCGTACGGGAGGTCGGAGGTCTCCAGGCTCGGCTCGGCCCCCGTGGGCGCGCCGGGGTCCACGCCACCACCCGGCGCGAGCCACTGC
>JALSIN010000055.1 GCA_026989935.1 Polyangiaceae bacterium
GAGCAGGCGGCGAAAGTCCCCGGACGACTCCAGCACGGCGTCGCGCGCCGCCTGGGAGAAGCCGAGCACCACCACGGCCGGGTCACGCGCGTCCTCGGCCGACCCCGCCAGGATCTCCAGTTCGTAGCGCAGCCGCTCGTCCACGATGAGCTTGCCGTCCACGAGGCTGCCGGCGAACAGGCGCTCGATCTCCGCCCGGGCGTCTCGGTCGGGCAGCACCAGGCGAAAGGCCCCCGGATCCCCGCGGACCTCGGTCACCTGCAGGTTCTGCACGCCGGACGATTCCAGCAGCTTGCGCACCTGGAGCGCCACGTCCTGCGCGGCGGCGCGCAGCTCCGTGCTCTCGTCCGCAAGGCCCGGCAGCTCCACGACGATCTGGCGGTTCTTCGGGTAGATGTTGGGCTCGGCGATGCCCATGGCGTCCACCCGCCGCCGCACGATCTCGAGGGCCTGGGACACCGCGGCCCGGCGGTTCTCCTCCAGGATCTGCTCGGGCATCGCAAGATGCAGCACCCCCTGGTCCGGCCCCGGCTCGCCGTCGGGGGGATCGACCCGTTCGAGCAGCCCGAACGTGATCCCCATGACGTCGTCCGTGGCGGCCTGCACGTCGGCCGGGCGCGGGAAGTGGATCTCCAGGCGGTCGATCCCCTTGCGCACCACCTGGACCTGGATGTCCTTCTTCTCCTGGAACGCGGCCTCGAGCTCGGCGGCCACCTGGTCGAGCTTGTTCTCGATGGCCTCGTCCACGGCCACGGAGTACTCGAGGTGCAGCCCGCCCTGGAGGTCGAGGCCGAGCTTGAACTTGCGGTCGAACCGCTCGGCGATCCACGACGGGATCGTCCAACCCGTCACCTCGGCCAGCGACGGCAGCACCTGCAGCACCGAAAGCGCCACCAGGGCCGCGAGCAACAGCGCCTTGAGCTTCAAGAACCTACGCATGGTGCCTCGTGTCGGCGCCCTACGCGCCCTTGGCGGCCGCCTTTTCGCCCTTCGCGGGCGTCTTCGCGTCCTTGCCCTGCCCCTTGCCGGCGTTCGCCTTGGCCCGGGCCGCCTCCAGGGTGTCCGTGACGTCCTTCTTGAGCACGCGCACCTTCACCTTGTCGGCGATCTCCACCGTCCCGATGATCGGGTCCTCCCAGTTGGACACGCGCCCGACGATCCCCCCCACGACCACCTCGTCGCCCTTCTTGATGGCGTCGAGGCGCTTGCGGCGCTCCTTTTCCTCCTTGCCCATGGGGCGGATGAGCAGGAAGTAGGCCACCGCGAAGACGAGCAGGATCGGCAGGGCGTCGAGCAGGGGATTCGGCGCCGGTGCGGCGCCCTCGGCGAGGAGGGCAAGGATTGGACGGGGCGTCATGGCGGACTCGGCGCGGAGCATGCCAGCAACGGGCGTCCTTCTGACGAGCGCCCGTCCAGGCGTAAACCGCGCGGCTTCGTAGCAGAGGGCGCCGGCCCGGGTCAAGACGCGTGGGCGGGGCCTGCGGGCCCGTAGACCGGCGAAATCCGGGCGATCAGGCCCTCGATCACGGCGTCCCCCCGCCCGGCCACGATCCCCCGCCGCACGAGGGCGACGAGCTCGTGGAAGAAGTGGAGGTTGTGGATCGTGGCCAGGCGCCCGTAGAGGGGGTCGCGCTGCTCGTGCAGGTGGCGCAGGTACGCGAGCGTGAAGCGGCGGCACGTGGTGCAGTCGCAGTCCTCGTCCGGGGGGCGGTGGGCGTCTCGGAACCGACCATTGCGCACGTTCAACCGCCCGTCGAAGGTGAAGAGCTGCCCGTTGCGGGCGTGGCGCGTGGGGATCACGCAGTCGAACAGGTCCACCCCCGACGCCATGGCGACGAGCAGGTCGATCGGCGTACCGATCCCCATGACGTACCGCGGCCGGTCCTCGGGCATGGCGGGGGCGATCGCCCGCAGGATCCGGTGCATGTCGGCCACGGGCTCGCCCACCGAAAGCCCGCCGATGGCCAGGCCGTCGAAGGGAAGCGCCGCGATTCGGGCCAGGTGCGCGTGCCGCAGGGCCTCGTCGGTCCCGCCCTGGACGATCCCGAACAAGAGCTGTCCGCTGGACAGCACGGCCCGGCGGTCGGTCGCGGCCCGCTCGGCCCATCGAGTCGTGCGCGCCATGGCGTCCGCCACGGCGGCCGGGCGGGCGTCCCCCGGCGGGCAGTGGTCGAGCACCATGCAGAGGTCCGAGCCGAGGGCCGCCTGGACCTCGAGGACGGATCTCGGCGTCATGCGGTGCAAGGAGCCGTCGAAGTGCGTGCGGTAGGTGACGCCGTCGTCGTCGATGCGCTGCAGGCCGCGCAGGCTGAAGACCTGGTACCCGCCGCTGTCCGTGAGGATCGGCCCATGCCAGCCGCAAAAGGCGTGCAGCCCCCCGGCACGCGCGATCCGCTCCGCCCCGGGCCGGTGGGCCAGGTGGTAGGCGTTGCCGAGGATCACCTGGGATCCCACCTCCGCCAGTTCGTCGGGGTCGAGCCCCTTGACGGCCCCGTAGGTCCCGACCGGCATGAAACAGGGGGTGTGGACCGGGCCGTGGGCGGTCTGCAGCACGCAGGCCCGGGCGGCGCAGCCCTCGGCGCGGGCGCACACCTCGAACGTGCCGGGCGGGCCGTCGAACGCTCGGCCGGCGGGCCGCAGATCCGCCCGGCGCAGACGCTCGATCGTCACCGGGCCCCCCGTGTCTGCGGCAGCACGAGCATGGCGTCCCCGTAGCTGTAGAAACGGTAGCCCGAGGCCACCGCGTGGCGGTAGGCGGAAAGCACGCGCGCGGTGCCCCCGAAGGCGCACACGAGCATCAACAGGCTCGACCGGGGCAGGTGGAAGTTGGTCCACAGGGCGTCCGCGGCGCGGAAGCGGTGGCCCGGTACGATCACCAGGTCCGTGGTGCCGGCGCCCGGCTCGATGGGCCCGCCCGTGCGGGCGGCGACCGTCTCCAGCACCCGGGTCGTGGTGGTCCCGACCGCCACGATGGGGCGCCCCTCGGCGCGGGCGGCCTCGATGCGGGCCGCGGCGGCCTCGCCGACCTCGTAGCGCTCGCGGCCCACCCGGTGCCGGCGCACGTCGTCCACCTCCACGGGCAGGAAGGTGCCCGGGCCCACGTGCAGGGTGATCCGCACGGTGTCGAGGCGCGCGAGCAGGGCGTCGTCGAAGTGCAGGCCGGCGGTGGGGGCCGCCACGGAGCCGGGGGCGCGGGCGTAGACGGTCTGGTAGCGCTGGGCGTCACGGGCGTCGGGGGGCCGGCGGATGTAGGGCGGCAGGGGCACCCGGCCGTGGGCCTCCACCGCGGCCAGGACGTCTCCGGCCTCGACGACGAACCGGCGGGCCCGGCGGTCCACCTCGCTTGGGCCCGCAAAGCGCAGCACGAGGTCCCCGGCTTCGAGACGGTCCCCGGGGGCGAGGCGCCGGGCTCCGCGCACCCAGGCCTCGACGACGGCGCCGGGCCCCTGGCCGGGCGCCGGGGCGCACACGAGCAGCTCGAAGGTCCGCCCGTCGCGGGGGCGCCGGGCGTCGAGTCGCGCCGGCACCACCTTCGAGTCGTTGAGGACGAACAGCGGCGGCGCGTCGAAGACCTCGGCCGCCACGTCCGGCAGGTCGGCCACCGTCCGGTCCGCGAGCCCCACCCCGACGACGAGCAGGCGCGCCCCCGAGCGTTCGGGCGCGGGCACCTGGGCGACCTGCGCCGGCGGCAGGTCGAAGTCGAAGTCCTCGGGGCGCACGGCCCCGCCTTTTGCCCCCCCGAGCGCCGCCCCGCAAGGGCCGCTGTGCGTCGAAGACCCCGCCCCCGAAGGCCGCGAAACGCCCGGGTCCACCTGGACCGGACGCGCCCCCGGGGCGACGCAGCACGACGTGCCACCACGGCGACCCGGGCGCGGGGTGGGATCCGCCCCGGGTCGGCGTGGACAGGGGCGGCCGGCGTGGCAAGCTCTGGGCCGTGCCCGCCGCCGTCGCGCCGTCTTCCGCCTGGAGCCTCGCCGCGGCCCTCGCCGCGGCCGTCTTGGGCCCGGCTGCGGGGGGCCCGGTCCGGACCGTGGCGCCGGCAGCATGGACGGGCGCAGCGGGACGGGCGCAGCGGGACGGGCGCCACGAAGCGGCGCCGGCGAACGCCCGCGGCCGGGTGCGTAAGCCCCCCGCGAACACCGCGTCCGGCGGCCGGACGGGCGCCCCTCCCGGCGAGGCGGGGGCGGCCGCGGGGACCGACGCGGCCCGCCCGTCCGAGACGGAGCCGACCGCGGGGACCGACGCGGCCCGCCCGTCCGAGACGGAGCCGGCCGGTTCGGTCGGGGCTGCATCCTACGGGCGGGCCGAAGCCGAGCGCGACCTGGACGTCGTGCTCGGCGGCGCGGGGCTCGACCTCGTGCGTGCGCGGGCCCGCCTGCGGGCCGCGCCGGGGCCGGCCATCGAAGCCGTGGAGGCGCGCCTCGCCACGGACCTTCCGCCTGCGGGCCGCCAGCGGTTGCTGGCCGTTCTCGCCGATCTCGCCGGTGCGGGCGCCGCCAGCCCCCTCGCCCGGCACTACGCCGCCCGGATCCGCCGCGCCACGGGCGCACGCCAGCTCGACGAGGCCCTGTCGGTCCGCGCCGCCCTCGCCCGTCTGGGCGAGGCCCGGCTGCCCGTCGCCGTCGACCTCGCCCGCGACGCCACCTTGCCGTCCGAGGTCCGCGCCCCCTTCGTGGCGGAGTTGGCCGCCGCCCTGCCCGCCGCCCGCGCCGGCGAGCTCGTCCCGCACCTGGGCGCCGCCGACCCGATCCTCCGCGGCGCCCTGCGCCGGGCGACGATCACCCGCCTGCGGACCGATCGCCAATTCCGTTCCACATGGACGAATGCAGCGCGGGCCGTCCTGCGCGGCGGGGACGAGGGCACGCGGGCCCAGGTATTCCTGGTGTTCGCGGCGCTTCCCGATCCGCCGCCCGAACTCGGCCCCGACGCCCTCGGGGCGGCACGGTCCGCCGACGCCCCCTTCGCGGTCCGCCTCGCGGCGGTGACCTTTCTGCGGCACCACGGCACGGCCGCTGAGCGCCGCGCCCTCGCCCCACTCGCCGCCGCCGGCGGCCCTGCGACGCGGCCCACCCGCGAGGCGGAGATCCTCGCCCGCGCCGCCCTTTCGGCCCTTTCGGACGAAGACGCGGCGCGGGTGGTCCAGGCGGCGGACCTGTACGATGCCGCGGATCCGGCCCTCGCCGCCCTCGCCCACCGCCGTCGGCCGCCGCCGGCCGCGACGGCCCTTGCGACGGGCACGACCCATCCATGGCCCGCGGTGCGGGCCGCCGCCCTCGCGGCGCTTTCGGCCCCCTGCCCCCCGGCCGCCTCGCGCACCCTGGCGCGGCTCGTCCGCCCGCCGTGGCGCGGGGGCGATCCCGCCGACCGGGTGGCCCGCGCGGCGCTTCGGGCCCTGGGCCGCTGCGGCGACCGGCGCGCACGGCGGGCCGTCCTGTCCGTCCTGCGCGATGCGGCGGCCCCCGCTCCCCGCCGGATCGATGCGGCCCGCGTCGCCCTGGCGCGCTTCGGCCCGGCCGGTCTCGATGCGGTGCTCACCACCCTCGCCCGCACGGATCACCCCGCCGTCGCCGCCGACCTCGTCGCCACCTTGGCCCACGCCGATCCCACCGCCCCCGGCGTCCGCGAGGCGCTGTGCAGCGCCCGCCGCACCCCGGGCCCGATCGCCGCCAGCGCCCG
>JALSIN010000056.1 GCA_026989935.1 Polyangiaceae bacterium
CACGCCGCAAAACGGGCTCGCGTGCGACGACGGGGACGCGTGCACGCAGTCGGACACGTGCCAGAACGGAACCTGTCAGGGCGGCTCGCCCGTGGACTGCGACGATGGGAACGTGTGCACGGCGGATTCGTGCGACCCGAACGTGGGGTGCGTCCACATGGACCTGAGCGGGCTCGCGTGCGACGACGGGAACGCGTGCACGATCAACGATACGTGCATGGGCGGCACCTGCTCGGGCGTGGTCGATCCGAACTGTTGACGCGGGCCTCCCGGGGCCCAACCGGGCACGCTTTGGGCGCCGAGCCCTTCCGTGGTCGTGGGCGCCGTAGGCCCGAGCCCTGGCTCGGGCGCTGCGCGGGTGATGAACTCCATGCAGGTCGGGCCGGCGGTTGCGCCTTGTGCGCATGTGCCGCCGGCGGGCTGGGCCGGGGCACGCGGGGTCCGTGCGCCCGCCGTCGCGTGTCGGACGGGGGCCGTTTGCGTTGCGGCGCCGGGCGTGCGATCTGGCCGCCATGCGCTTTCGCATCGAAGACACCTTCGAGACGGATCCGGCCACCTACTGGGAGGTCTTCTTCTCGGACGCCTACAACGAGGGGCTGTGGCCCGCCCTCGACATGGGGTGGGAGCTGGTCTCCTTGGAGCGGTCCGGAGAAGGCGATGCGCTGGAGATCCGCCGCGAGCAGATCCTGACCCCGCAGCGCGAGCTGCCCGCCTTCTTGCGCAAGTTCGTGCAGGGCGCGCTGGCCTACACCGAGCGCAACGTGTTTCGTGCGCGCGACAGCGCCATGGAGGTGGAGACGATCCCCTCGGTCGTGCCCGACAAGCTCGAAAGCCGCGGCGTCTATCGCGTCGAGCCCGCCGGTCCCGGGCGCGTGGTGCGGATCTACGAGGGGGAGATCCGCTGCACCCTGCCGTTGGTCGGCAAGAAGGTCGAGCGCCAGCTCGTCGAGGAGGTCGAGGAGAGCTACCGCAAGGCGACGCGCTTTACCCACGACTTCCTCGCACGCCTGCGCCGCTGACGGCGCCGTCCCGACGCCGCCATGCGACCCCGTCCCGTCTACCTCGGCCTCGCCCTCGCCGCCGGGGCCACCTTGATGCTCGAGGTGCTCCTGACCCGCCTTTCGAGCGTGGTGGTCTGGTACCACATGGCCTTCTTCGTCATCGCCCTGGGGATGCTGGGGATGACCGCGGGGGCCGTGTGGGTGTTCCTGCGCGGGCGGGCGCTGCGCGGCGGGCGGGCGTTGCGGACGATGGTGGAGGGATCGCTCGCCTTCGCCCTGGCCGCGCCGCTTGCGGTGGGCCTTGCCCTGTTCGTGCCCGTCGGGCCCGTCTCGGACCTGACGAGCTTCGGCTGGACGCTCCTGTACGGCGCGCTGCTGGCCGTGCCGTTTGCGCTCGTCGGGGCCGTGGTCACCTTGGGCCTTACGCGGCTCGGGCTGGCGTCGGGACGGGCGTATGCGGCCGACCTGCTCGGGGCGGCGTGCGGCGCCGCGGCGGTGGTGCCCGTCCTCGACCGCTTCGACGCCCCGTCGGCCGTGTTCGTCGTGGGGTGCGTGGCCGCCCTGGCGGCCGTCGCGTTCTCGTACGCCGGGCCGGCCGCGGCCGGGCGCTTCGGGCGGCGCACGATGTTCGCCGTGCCGGGGGTGCTCGCGCTGCTGGCCTTCGCCAACGGCGCCGTGCACCGGCCGCTGCTGCGCCCCGTGTGGGTCAAGGGCGAGCGGGAGGATCCCGACGTCCTGGCCTTCGATCGCTGGAACACCTACTCGCGCGTGACCGTCTCGACCCTGCGGCGCGCACCGCCGGCGCTGTGGGGGCCCTCCTACAAGACGCCGAAGGAGCTGCTCGCCCCGATCCCCCAGCGCGCCGTGACCATCGACGGCGCCGCCGGCACCGCGATGGCGCGGCTCGACGTGGCGGGCGGGGACCCCGACCCGTCCGACCTGGCCGCCCACCGCTACCTGGCCTGGGACGTGACCACCTTCGTCCACCGCCTCCGCCCGCGGGGGCCCGTGGCGGTCATCGGCGTCGGCGGGGGCCGGGACGTGCTGGAAGCGGCGCGCGTGGGGCACGAGCCGGTCGTGGGGATCGAGCTCAACGACCTCATCGTGGGCCTGCACGAGGGGCCGTTTCGTGCGTTCTCGGGCCTTACCAGCCTGCCGGGGGTGCGTCTGGTGACCGCCGAGGCCCGGGCCTTCCTGGCGCGGGACCGGGCGCGCTACGAGGCCATCGTCATGTCGCTCATCGACACGTGGGCGGCCACGGGGGCGGGGGCCTTCTCGTTGTCGGAAAACGGCCTTTATACCATGGAGGGGTTTCGGATCTTCCTCGATCGTCTCACGCCGTCGGGGATCTTCACCGTCTCCCGCTGGTACAAGCCCGACGCCCCCGGCGAGACGGGGCGCATGGTCGCGCTCGCCATGGAGACCCTGTTTCGCATGGGCGCGAAGGAGCCCCGCCGTCACCTGGCGCTGCTGCAGAGCTTCAACGTCGCCACGCTGCTCGTGGCGCGCGAGCCGTTTTCGGAGGCGGACCTCGACACCCTGCAGCGCGAAGCGGTGCGCCTGGGGTTTACGATGGTCTTGACGCCGCGCAAGCTGCCCGTGCATCCCGCGCTCCGGGCCATCGTGTCGCAGCCGTCGAGCGAGGCGCTCGCCGCGTGGGCGAAGGCGCAGCCCCTCGACTACGCCCCGCCCACGGACGACCGGCCGTTCTTCTTCAACATGCTGCGGCCGTCGGCCTGGCTCGCCGACCCGCGCCGCGCGAAGTCCCTGGACCACGCGTTCCTGGGCAACCTGCGCGCCACGCAGACCCTCGTGGCGGCGACGGGCGTGGCGCTCGTCTTGACCCTGGTCTTCGTGTTCGTGCCGCTGGCCCGCCGCCGGCCGGCCGTGCGCACGGCGGGCCGCGTCACCGTCGCCGCCGCCGGTCTCTACTTCTCGGCCATCGGGATGGGCTTCATGCTGGTGGAGATGGCCCTGCTGTCGCGCCTTTCCGTCCTCGTCGGGCACCCGACCCTCGCGCTCGCCGTGCTGCTGGGGGGTATGATCTTCGCGGCGGGCCTGGGCAGCCTGGCCAGCGGCCGGCTCGATCCGAACCGGGGCGTCCACGCCGTCGCCCCGGGGGTCTTCGTGCTGGGCGCCGTCGCGACCGTGGGGGGCCTGTTGCCTCGGGCGGCCGCCCACCTCGAAGGCGCGCCGGTGGCCGTGCGCGTGGCGGCCTCGTTGGGCCTCGTGGCGGTCGCGGCCTTCCCCATGGGCTTCGCCTTTCCCGTGGGCCTGCGCCTGCTCGACCGGGTGCGCGGCGGCGGCGAGCTCGGTCCGTGGATGTGGGGCTTGAACGGCGCGTTCGGAGTCGTCGCCAGCGGCGTGGGGCTTGGCCTTTCCATGGTGGCGGGGACCACCTGGGCCCTGGGCGCCGGGGGGGCGTGCTACGCCGTGTTGCCGCTTTCCGCCGCGGCCCTTTGGCGTGCCGGTTCCCCGTCGGCCCCGCCCGGCGGCGCGGACCCGGCCGCGTGACGTCCCCCGGAAGAAGATCCCGCAGCCCGTTCCGCTGCGGCCCGCCGCGCGCGGACCTGGCGTCGTATCGCGGTGCCGCGGCGACCGGTGGAGGCACGGGCGCCGTGGAGGGGGCCGCCGCGCGGGCCCGGCGCCGTAGCGCCTCGCCGCGCGGGGCCGACGGAGGTACGGGCGCCGTGGAGGGGGCCGCCGCGCGGGCCCGGTCCCGAGCTACGTATCCTGCCCGTTCGGGGCCGTGGCGGGGCGGACCCGGCCGCGCCGCGTGTCCAGGCGGACCCAGGCGCCTTCGGGCAGGTCGAGGGCGCCGGGACAGCCCACCACGGCGGCCAGGCCTAGCTCCCGCGCGAGCACCACGCCGTGCGACAGCGCGCCCCCGTGCTCCGTGACGACGGCTCGCACGCCGAGGCGCGCCAGGACGATCGAGGCCTGGGCCAGCAGCGCCGGCAGCACCACCACGGCGCGGCGCGGGTCCGCCGGTGGGCGCGCGGCCAGGTCGGCCAGGTCCCGCCGCGGCGTCACGACCCCCTCGAACCCCGGGCCCACGCCCACCCCCCGCAGGCGCCCGCCGGGGGCCGGGGGCAGGGGCGTCGTGCCGTAGATCCGCAGCGGCGGGACGAGCCGCCGCGCGCGGGCGTCGGCCTCGCGCCGCTGGGCCAGGAGGTCCGCCGGGGCGTGCCCCGTCTCGAGCGCACCGCGCAGCTCGGCCGGCGAGAGGGCGAACACCTCACCGGCTCCCAGCTTCAGTACGCGTGCGGCCGCCCGATAGACCGCGCGCACGGCCGCGAGCCCCAGGGCGAACAGGTGGTCGTCCCACTCGGCCAGGTGGACCGCCACGGCCGCGTCGTCGGGCGGGGGGCGCGGCGGCGGACCGGCGGCCGGGGCCTGCGCCAGGGGGGCGCTCGCCACGTCCCACGCGGCCGGCAGCACGTGGGCGAAGCGTTCGCGCCCGTCGAGGGCGAAGGTGGCGGCCTCGACGGGCGCGCGTGCGGTCGCGGCGCGGCGGGCCGGGACGAGGACGTCCAGGTACCGGTCGATCATGTCGTCGAACGCCGCCAGCGCCTCGTCGATCGCCCGGGCCACCGCGCGGGCGCCCGCCCCGGCCAGGCGCCGTTCGAGCGCCGCGACGGTGCCCGCGAGCGCCGGGATCCAGGCGGTGCGCAGGCGTTCCAGGGTCGCACGGGGGTCCGGCGGCGCGGCGGCCGGCGGGCGCA
Organism: Polyangiaceae bacterium; assembly: GCA_026989935.1. Taxonomy (GTDB): domain Bacteria; phylum Myxococcota_A; class Polyangia; order Nannocystales; family Nannocystaceae; genus J032. The sequence continues at coordinate 4,727 of JALSIN010000056.1, forward strand.
GGTCGCGGGGCGGGGTCCGCACGTACAGGTATCCGGCGAGGACGACGGGCCCCCCCGCGTCGGGACGCCGGGCCCGCAGCCGGTCGATGAGCGCCGCGTGGGCGAACGAAAGGGGCGCCGGGTTGTGTTCCGCGTCGAGCTGCAGCAGCCCCGAGGCCTTCGACGTCTCGCCGCGGCGCGCCACCTCGTCGAAGAAGGCGCCGGCGTCCTGCGCGAGCCGGCGGGACAGGGGGCGGGCCTGCACCACCCACAGGCGGCCGGCGACGTCCTCGCACACCTCGATCTCGAGCCCGAAGCGCCCGGGGGGCACCACCTGCGCCACCCGGGCCGCACAGCGGGCCAGGGCGCCGGGGGGGCCGGCCTCCCGCGGCGTGGCCACGAAGGCGTCCGCCGGCCCTTCGCCGCGGGCCAGGACGGCCCCCGCCCCGTCGTAGCGCTCGGCGAACACGGCGCCGCCCGGCAGCGTGGCGAGCACGTACAGGTGACGCCGATCGATCTTGCGCTGGACGAAGATCCAGCACGCTCCCGGCGGGTCGAGGCCGAGGAGGTCGGCGTAGGCGGTCGTCTCGGCGGCGATGGGGGGGCTGCGAAGGCGCGCGAGGGTGGCCTCGAGGTCGGCGGGGGTTTCCACGTGCGGGACGTGCGGGCCGAGACCGGCGAAGGAACCGGCCGCCGCGTCCTCGGCGGCGAGCGCCGTGCGCACCACGACGGGGCCGTCGCGCAGCAGGTTGCGGGCCGCCGCCCGGTCGGCCGGGTCGAGGTCTGCGGGCGGCGGCGGGGGGACCACCACCGCGGGCGGGACGGGGAGGCCCGCTGCGCAAAGGCGCGCCAGGCGGGCAATCTTGGGCGGGGCCGCGCCGGCGTGCGACGCGAGCTGGCGAAGGTGCGGCACGGGGTGGTCCGAGACCGCAGCATAGCCCGGGCGGGCC
>JALSIN010000057.1 GCA_026989935.1 Polyangiaceae bacterium
CTTTCGCCTGTCCACGAAGCAGCCGCTCGTCATCAACCTGCACCGGCCGGACTTTACGACCGCGGCACGCGCCGCCGCTGCGATCAACCGCGCCACCGGCCGCCGGATCGCGCGCGCGACGGACCCGGGCACCGTCCTGGTCAAGATCCCCCCCGACTTTACCCAGGACCTGGTGGGACTCGTGGCCCGGGTCGAGAACGTAGACGTTACGGTGGACCAGACCGCGCGCGTGGTGGTCAACGAGAAGACGGGGACCGTCGTGATGGGCGCGAACGTCCGGATCCTCCCGTGCGCCGTGTCGCACGGATCCTTGACCGTGCAGGTGGACGAGGCGCCGCAGGTCTCGCAGCCCATGCCGTTCAACCGCGGCGGCGAGACCGTCGTCGTGCCCCGGTCGGCCGTGTCCGTCACCGAGGAGGGCGGCGAGGTCAAGGTGCTCGAAGGCGGGCCGACGCTCGGCTCGGTGGTCTCCGGACTCAACGCGCTGGGCGTCCGGCCGCGCGACCTCATCGCCATCTTGTTCGCCATGAAACGCGCGGGGGCCCTGCGCGCGGAGATCGAGGTGCAATGATCCCGGCCCTCCCACCGGCGACGAACCTCCCCCCGCCCGTAACCGCCGCGGCGCGGACGAGCGACGCGGGGGCCGCGGCCGCTGCGTTCGAGAGCCTGCTGGCGCGCGAGTTGTTACGCGCAATGCGATCCACCACGACGGCCTTGGCCGGGACGGACGGCGCGGGTTTCGCCCTCGACACGGCCTACGCCATGTTCGACGACGCCCTGTCGGAGGCGGTGGCCGGCCGCCTCGGCGTTGCGCCGATCCTCGAACGGGCCCTCGCCCCAATCGAGACAGGGGCCACCGCCGATCGTCGGCCGAGGGGCCGTGTCGTGCTCCCACCGGCGGACGCCCCCCCGCCCGGCGCCGCGATCCCGGCGATCGCGGCCACCGGCCCCCTGCCCGCCCAGGCGGCCCGTCCCCTCGCGGCCGCGGTCGTCACCTCGCCCTACGGGCCGCGGGTCCACCCGGTGACGAAGGCCCCGAGCTTCCACGCGGGCCTCGACCTCGCCGCCCCCGAGGGGGCCGAGATCTACGCGGTCCGCCCCGGGGTGGTGCGCTGGGCAGGTCGGCACGGCGCGCATGGTCTGATGGTGGAGATCGAGCACGACGACGGCACGCGTACGCGCTACGCCCATGCCTCGCGCATCCACGTGCGCCGCGGCGACCGGGTGGACGCCGGCGAGGCGGTGGCGGACGTGGGCGCGACCGGCCGGGCCACGGGGCCCCACCTGCACCTCGAAGTCCTTCGCGGCGGGCGGACCGTGGACCCAGCCGCCTACCTCGAACGCTTCGGCGTCGGTCTGCCGGCGCCACCGAAGGCCCCTGCCGACGAATCGAAGGAGTCCGCCCATGCCGCTTTCTGATCTGCGCCCACACCTCGACGCCCTCGAACAGGTTCTGGCCGAGGAGCGCCGCGCCCTCGACCACCTCGACCTGGGCGCTCTCGACGCCTGCCGCGACAAGAAGCTGCGCCTCGACGAGCGCCTGCGCTCGGCGCTCGCCACGATCGCCGGCGCGCCCGCCCCCGGCGAGAAGGCGGCCATCGTGGCCCGTCTGGAAGGGCTCCGCACCGAGGCGCGCAGGAATCAGCTACGCCTCGAGGCCGTCTACGCCGCGATCAAGGGCCTCCGGGCCGCCCTCGGCGGCGCCGACACCACCGGCCTGTACGGCCCGCCACGCGCGACCCGCCGCACCGGTCCGCCGCCCCTGTTCGCCTCCGTCGTCGAGTAGTCCACCATGGCGCTTTCGGGCATCCTCAACACCGGCCGAAACAGCCTGCTCGCCCACCAGGCGGCGCTTTCGGTCGTGTCCCAGAACACGGCGAACGCCGAGACCGCAGGCTACGCCAAGCGCGACGCATCCCTGGCGAGCCTCGGTCCCATGGGCGGGGTGACGCTGGCCTCCGTGCGGCGGCGGGCCGCGCT
>JALSIN010000058.1 GCA_026989935.1 Polyangiaceae bacterium
CCGCGCTGTTCCTGGGCACCCGGATGCTTGCGCAACGTGCCGAGGCCGGCGCCGCCGGGGCCCGGCGCCCTGCCCTCGAACTGGTGGAGGCACAGTTCGCCACGGACGGCGGCGGGCTCGGCCCCCGAATCGACGCCTTCTTCAACAGCCTGCGCGTGCTCGCGACGGACCCGGCCGACACCCAACTGCGCGAGGACGTGCTCGCCAAGGCGGAGGCCATGACCGACACGTTCCGTGCCCACGCTGCGCAGATCGAGAACGAACGGGGGGAGATCGACCGAATCCTCGCCGACAAGGCCAAGGCGGTGGGCACCCGTACGAGCGAGATCGCTGAGCTCAACCGCCGGATCACCCAGCTCGAAGCCTCGGGCCAGGAGGCGTCCGATCTTCGTGACCGCCGGGACGTGCTGGTGGACGAACTGGCGGCCCTCGTTCCGATCCGGACCTTCTACGACGAGACGGGGCAGCTTACGGTGTTGCTGGGCGACCAGTTCACGCTCGTTCAGCTCGACCAGGCCGCACACCTGGAGACCGAGCCCGACCCGAACCTCGGCGGCATGCGACGCGTGGACCTCGTCTCCGCCGACGGATCCCGCACGGACGTGACGGGCGTGCTGCGCTCCGGAGAGATCGGTGGGCTGCTCGAAGCGCGGGACGATACCCTGCCCGGTATCCTCGGCCAGCTCGACCAACTCGCGTTCGACCTGGTGGAGCAGGTCAACCTCGTCCATCAGGCCGGCTACGGCACGGACGGCGGCACCGGCCGCGACTTCTTCCAGCCGACGACGCTGGCGGGGGCGGCTCAGGCGCTGCGCCTTTCGACCGGCCTGGCCGACAACCCGGCCTGGATCGCCGCCGCAGGCAGCGCCGCGGATGCCGTCGGCGGCAACGACAATCTGCTCGCCCTCGTCGATCTCGAATCGCAGAAGGTGGCCGGCGGGGGCCAACGGACCTACGCCGAGGAGGTGGCCAACATCACGGCCAACGTCGGCCGCGCCAGCCGCACGGCCATCGACGACGAGCAGCGCGCGACACTCCAGCTCGGGCAGCTCGAACAGATGCGGGCCTCGCAAATCGGTGTGTCCCTCGACGAGGAGATGATCGATCTTACGCGTTACCAGCGGGCCTACCAGGCCGGCGCACGCATCGTGACCACCGCCGACGAGATGTACCAGACGATCTTGAGCATGTGATGCGTATCACCCAGCAGCAACTTCATCGAGTCTCCCTCGGATCCTTGCAAGGAGCACGGGGGCGTTTGTTCGATCTCCAGCGCCAGTCGTCCTCGGGCCTGCGGGTAGCCCGCCCGTCAGACGACCCGGCGGCCGCCGGGCGCGCCCGCGTGCTCGCCTCCCTCGTGGCCGAGCAGTCCACCTACGAGACGGCGGCCTCCTACGGGCTCGCGCGACTTCAGACGGCCGACGCGGGGCTGGCCCAGGCGGCCAACCTCCTCGTGCGGGCACGGGAGCTTGCCACCGCCATGGCGAATGAAACCGTGTCCGCCGATCAGCGCGCGGCGGCGGCCCTCGAAGTGCGACAGCTCCGTGCCGCTCTCATCGACGTGGCAAACACGAAATACGATGACGCCTATGTGTTCGCGAACATCGCCACGGACACCCCGGTGCTCGACGCGAACGGCAATTTCACCTACGACGTCGATACCTACGACGGTGTCTTGGAGGCGGAGCTGGGCCCTTCGAACCGCACGGAGATCGGCGCCTCGGGGGCCCACGCCTTTGCGCGTCGCGCCGCGGCCCCGACCAGCGTGGAGGTCATCGACGAGGTGGACCTGTTGGCCCAGGCTCTCGAGGCGAACGATCCGGACGCCGTACGTGCCCAGATCGACCAGATCGACCTGGCCCACCGGCAGGTCACGGCCGAGCGGGCGCGCATCGGTACGCGGATCCAGCGGGTACAGGAGGCCAGGGAGGCGGCCACGACCCAAAAGGCCCTGTACCGCGAGCTGCGAAGCGATCTGGTGGACGCCGACGCCATCGAAACGTTCTCCCGCCTGCAGTTGGCCGAGACGACGTTGCAGGCCGCCGTGGCCGTGGCCGGTCGGATCCTGGGACCGAGCCTCGTGGACGTCTTGCGCTGATTCCCGTCCGGCCCGATTCGGACCCGCCAAGCGCGGCCCAACACGTCCATAGGAGGTTCGAGAGCCCGTGACGACCACGCGAAACCGGCGCACGACGCCCCGCAGAAACCGCCAAGGAGGCCAGGATGCTGACGCTTACCCGGAAGACGGGGCAACGGATACGAATCGGCGACGCCATCGAGATCGTGGTGCGCGAGGTCCGGGGCCGACACGTTCGCCTCGGGATCGTGGCCCCGCCGGGGCTTCCGATCTATCGGGAGGAACTGTACCAGCAGATCGTGGCCGCGAACACGGCGGCGGCGGCCCCACCCACTGTGGAGATCCCGAAGCCGCCGTCGTCCTCGAAGGCACCCGTTTCGGAACCCTGACGGTCCCCGCCAACCGAATCCTGGAATTTCCGAGCAAGATCCCGGGCTTCCCCACCGCCCGCCGCTTCGTCCTTCTGCACAACGCAAGCTCGGACTTCTTCCACTGGTTACAGTGCGCGGACGACCCAGCGCTGGCCTTCGTCGTCGTGGACGCGGCGCGCCTCGACGTCACGTACACCCCGAAGCGGCTACACCGCAGTCTCCGGGAGGCGGGGATCGACTGCGACGAAGCGCCGGTGGTCCTCGTCATCTGCACGATCCGCCCGCCGCCTGCCGAGCCCACGGCCAATCTCCTCGCCCCTCTGGTGGTATGCCCGCACTGCCTGCGCGGCGCCCAGATCCTCCTACCCGACACCGGCTACGGCAGCCGCGAGCCCCTCTTTGCTCGCATCGCCGCGTAGACCCCCGGGGGCGGCGGACCGCAAACGGCGCCGAGGGGGTCAAAAGTCCACGATCACCCAACCCACCCCCTCGCGTTCGAGGTGCACCGCGCCTTCCTCTCCCATGTCGAGCAGGGCCTCGTGGTCATCGTGGACGATCGGGTCGGTGAGATGACGGGAGAGCCGGTCGCGACGCCGGGCAAAGTCCTCGGCCAGCGGCCCCTTCGTCCAGGCCGCCGCCACGCGATCCTCCGACAGGCCAATGCGGTAACGCCGCGGCGCGAGCGATACGACCACGTCCCAGCGCCCCGTCCGCGTGGCCCACACGAACGCCCGCAAGGCCCCGCGCGGCGTCGTGTTGTCGAACAAGGCGGTGGGATCCTCGTCGAAGCGCCATCCTTCGTCGGTCCGGCGCACGCGCACGGGCAGCGCCTCGGCGAGCGCCACGACGGCCGTTACCTCCACCGTCCGTCCCCGCCGGATCGACTGCCCAAGTCGCGCACGACGTTTGGGGTCGCCCAGAAGTTCGTCCCACGCGACCCACGGCCGCTGCGCGGGAAGTACGATTTCAGCGGCGCCCGCCCGGTCGCCCCGCGCAACGGCGGCCCCGAGCCCGCTTCGTGCACGGTGCACGGCTCGCAACGGCCGCGCCGTGGCACAGGCCGAAAGCGCACCGGCGAAGCACACGACCCAGCCGCCTCGCCCGGATCCACGCCCTTTCCGCCCCACGGTCACGGCTTCCTCGGACGGATCAGGACGATGCCTTCGGTTGGATGATCGCCGTGAAGGCGGCCGTGGTCTTGACCTCGTCCCCGCAACGCACGACACCTTCAAACTTGCCCACCCGACCCAGGCGTCGCGCCTCGACGGCCAGCGCGAGACGTTCGCCCGGGAGCGCTGGGGCGCGAAACTTTGCCTCCTGGATGCCGATGAACAGGCAGTCGTGCAAGTTTGGATCGAACTTCCCGGAGACGTGTGCCAGGATCACGGCGGCCTGCGCGAGCGCCTCCACCTGGATGACGCCGGGGAGGATCGGGCGGCCCGGGAAATGCCCCTGAAGGATCGGGTTCGCCATGGAGACCATGTGGAACGCCACGATGGATTCGTTCGGTACGACCCGCTCGACGCCGTCGATGAACAGGAAGGGGAAGCGGTGGGGCAACATCCCCAGCACGCCCTGGATGTCGATGGGCTGGTCCGTGCTCATCTCGGCCGCACGATAGCGAAGGCCGCGTCCGGACGCCACGCCCCCTACTTGGGATGGGCCGCGTCGTAGGCCTCGATGATGTCACGGGTGATGTCGTAGGCGTCCTTGGCGAACACGACCGTCCCCGGATCACGCACCAGCACCAGGTCGATTCCGCGCTTGCGGGCGATCTTCGCCACGATTGCCTGGATCTTGCGGTACATCTCCGACAGTAGTTTGCTCTCCTGGGCGGAGAGATCCTGTTGCAGCGAAAATGCCATCTGCTGCATCTCGACGTAGGACTGCTGGAGGCGCTGTTCCGCCTTGGCGCGCTCCGGGCCGGAGAGCTTGGCGGCAGCCTTCACCTTCCCCTCCAAGTCCTTTTGCATCTTGTCGAGTTTCTTTTGCTTGGCGGCGGCGCTGCGCTCCATCTTGCGACGCGCGGCCTTGCCCTGGCGCGTACCCTGCAGGACCTTCTGCAGGTCCACGATGGCAATCTTCTCGACGGAGGGGATCTTTGCCCGCGCGACAGGGGGGACCGCGACGCCGGTGCAGACCGCAAGCGAAAGGCCGCAGACGGCCGCCTGCACGGCACGACGGAAGACACGATGGGTGGGGAAGCAGGCGTGCCGGTTCATTTGTGGGCCTTGTCGTAGCGACGAATCACCTCGTCGGTCAGGTCGAGCGACGGTGCCACGTACACGATCGTCATCTGGTCCTTGACGAAGACGATGTCGAGCCCCTGCTCCTTGCTGAGCTTCTTTACGATGGTCGCCACGTTGTCGTAGATGGCCTCGAGCATGTCGCTTTCCATCTTGGCCATCTCCGCCTCGAAGTTCATGGCGTCCTGCTGCCACTGGGCGGTGGCCTGCTGAAGGCTCGCCTGGGCCTGGGCGCGCTCCTTGGGGGGCAGATTGGACAGACGGGCGATCTCTGCCTCCAGGCGGGCCCGCTCCTTGTCGAGCGCCCGCTGCTTGTCGGCGACCGCCTTTTCGAGCTTCTTGCGCGAACGTTTGCCGTGCTTGGTCTTCTCGAGCACGCTTTGAAGATCCACGACGGCGACGCGGCCGACCTTCGGCACGGAGGCCGCGAAGGCGGGCCTTGGGACCGAAAGACCGGCCGCCAGCGAAACGAACGCCACGAAGGCGATGGGAGCAATGCGCGGTCGCATGGGTTCGCCGTCCTTTTCAGCGGTACTTCTTGTCATAGGCCAAGATGACTCGATTCGTGATGTCGAGCCGTGGATCGGCATACAGGACCGTCATTTCGCCCCGCACGAAGACCACCTGCAGTTTCTCCTCGAGGGCGATTTGCGCCACGATCTTCGCCGCCTTGCGGTAGATCTTCTCGGTGAGCGTGGCCTCCTTGTCAGCCACCTCCTGCTGCAAGGACATGGCGAGTTGCTCCAGTTCGGCCTGCTCCCGCATCAGGACCTGCTGGCGCTCGGCGAGCTTTTGCTCCGACAACATCGGCGCCTTGCGTTGCAGGTCCTTGAGCTTCTTTTCAAGTTCGCCGCGCTTCTTGTCCAGACGGGCCTTGCTGCGCGCAAAGGTCTTTTCCAGGTCCTTGCGGGCCTTCTTGCCCTCCTTCGTCTCGAGCAGGACCCGCTGCAGTTGCACGACGGCGACCCGCTCGAGTCGGGCAGGCGCCACGGCCGCCCGGACGGGCGCCGACAACGTGCTCGGGGCTGCAAGAGCCGCCACGAGGGCGATCTGTGGGAGTTTCGGCATGGGCTCGCACCTTATCCGGGCCACCTTGGGGCGGCAACCGGCCCTTGGACCGCGCCCGCCCCCCAGGCATTCATCCCCACACACCTGCGCATAACACGCGGGGCCTGTCCAGGGGCTCCTAAAAAGAGTTGCCGATGTTGAACTCGAACACGACCGGGTCCTCCCCGCGCGGGTTGAGCGCGTTGGGGCGCTGCCGGTCGAGGGGAAAGCCCCACTCGAAGCGAAGCGGCCCGATGGGCGATTGCCAACGCACCCCAAACCCCACCGCATAGCGCAAATTCCTCAGGCGGAACTTGTCGCAGGGGTCGGACTTGGGCAGGTCGGGTTCCGGTTCGAAGCAGTATTGCGGCTCGGTGTTGAAGGCGTTGCCCATGTCGTAGAAGACAACGCCCTTGATGTTCGCGGGTGGGACGATCATGAACTCGAACTCGGCGTTGAAGGCGGTCAGCAGGTTGCCGCCCACCCGAAACCCCTGGGCGGGTGACGTGGGGTCGGGGCCCGCCTGAACCTTGATCATCGGACCCAGGCTGTAGAGCCGGTACCCCCGGATCCCACCGGCTCCGAAGATTCCGCCCGGGAAGAAGCGCTCGAAGATCGGAACCCCCTCGGCCCTGGGGCTGTGCACGTACCCGACCTGCAGCCGCGTCTTGAACACCAGCCAGGCCCGAAACGCCTGCTGGCTGCGGATCACCGGGAAGTACAGCCGACTGTCGAGCATGTACTTGTTGAACTCGTTTTGCGATCCGAAGTAACGGCTGGCGAACGAAGCCCGGATCTGGTGGAACTGCCCTCGGGTCGGGAACAGGAAGTTGTCCCGCGTGTCATAGGCGATGCGGGCCTCCACCGCGGAGGTCAGGCCCCGGGTCAGGAGGTTCGAGACCAGGCGGTTCGTCGAGATCGACACGAGCGACCCCGGTGAGAAGATGCCCCCGATGGTCCCGAAGTTGCCCACCCCCGTCTTGACGTACTCCAAGTTGTAGCCCAAAAACGCCGTCAGGTTGCGTAAAAACGGCAGCGGATACCCCCAGCTTACACGAAAGCCGGTGCTGTCGCGGGTAAAGCCGGGGTTGATCGTTCGCGTGTTGAAGACCGAAAAGATGAAGTTCCAGCGTGAGTCGAGGAAGTAGCGCGTAAAGAACGACAGGTTGAAGTTGCGCCGCAGGCTCGAAAGCTGGGCCACGAGCTGGACGGTGGCGCCGCGTCCGAGAAAGTTGTCGTAGGCGATCTGGGCCTGCAAGACGAAGTTTTCGATGGTGGAAAACCCCGCGCCCACCTGAAACGTGCCGGTCAGGCGCTCGGTGACCTCCACGTTGAGGACGATCTTGTCCGGTGCGGAGCCCTTGGAGGTGGACACCGTGGCCTCGGAGAAGTACCCCAGACGAAGCACGGCAAACTCGGAGCGCTCCTTGCCCGTCTCCGAGTAGAGGTCCCCCTCCGAGACCAACAGTTCCCGGCGGATCACCTTGTCGGCCGTCTTCTCGTTGCCGAAGATGTCGATGCGCTCGATGTAGACGAGCGGCCCCTTGTCCACTTCGAGGGTGAGGTAGAGTTCCAGCTTCTCCTTGTCGGGGCGCGCGTTGGGAATGACGTTGACGTAGGCGTAGCCGGCGTCCTTGTAGCGGCGTTCGATGTCGGCGCGGATGCGCTCGACCTTCCCCATGGCCGCCACGTCCCCCGGGCGCAGCAGGGGCCGGATCGACTCGGCCAGCGTCTGTTCCGTGTACAGGGGCTTTTCACCCTTGGGGACCACCTCCTTGGCGCGGATGCTGCCGATGTGGTACTGCGGCCCCTCCTCGACGGGGATCGTGATGTGCACGAAGCGACGGTCGGCGCTGAGGCTGATCTGGGGATCTTTGATCCGGACGTCCAGGTAGCCGTGATCGAAGTACCAGGACTTGAGGAACTGAAAGTCCTGGCTGAAGGCGTCGCGGTTGAAGACCCCCCCGGCCTTCTTGGTGAGGATGCTCAGGTACCCGCCCACCCGTGTCTGGATCGTGCGCTGTAGTTCGCGATCGGTAAAGGCCTTGTTGCCCACGAACGTGATGCTGCGGACGACGACCGGCTTGGCCTCCTCGATCACGATCACCACGTCCACCTGACCCGGGTTGTCCGGCACCGGACGCAGGGCATAGTCCACCTTCGCGAGAAAGAACCCCTCCTCCGTGTAGAGGTCGCGGATCTTCTCGACGTTCGCCTTGACCTTCCCGAGGTCCAAGACCTGGTTCTTTTCGAGGTCGAGCACCTCGTTGATGTCGTCGAGCTTGACCTTCGTGTTGCCCTCGACGATGATCTTGCGCACCGTCGGACGTTCCTTGACGACGAACGTCACGATGACCCCGTCCGGGCCCAGCTCGCCCTCGGCCCGCACGTCGTCGAAGTACCCCAGGCTCCACAACCGGCGCAGGTCGGCGGCCAGCTTCTTGCGCGTCAGCAACTCACCGACGGCGCTGTCGATCTCGAGCATCATCGCCTCGGACTCGACGCGGCGGTTGCCCTCGAAGCGGATCTCGGCGATGGGCTGGCCCCACAGGTCCTCGGGCACGTCGGCCGCCACCAGAAAGCGCGCGGCGAACAGCCCGGCCGGGTCGGCCGCACGTGCCCGGCCCCCGCCACCGACCCACGTGGCGACCAGCAGCAGCACGGCGGCGAGGATGCGGCGCCAGCGCCGGGCGTCCGGTGTGGCGCTGCGGGCACGGCGGCGCACCTTACGGCCGACCCTCCCCGCCGTCCGGGCCCTCGTCCTCGACCAGGCGCCCGTCCGCCATGCGGATCCGCCGCGGCGAAAGGCGCGCAAGCTCCATGTTGTGCGTCACGAGCAGCATCGCCATACCGGTCTCCGCGTTGAGCTCGAACAACAGATCGTGGACCTCGCGGCTGGTCTTCGTGTCGAGGTTGCCCGTCGGCTCGTCCGCCAACAGGAGCTTGGGCGCCATGACCAGGGCGCGGGCGATCGCCACGCGCTGCTGCTCTCCGCCCGAAAGCTCCCCCGGGCGGTGGGTGAGCCGATGAGACAGGCCCACCCGATCGAGCATCCGGGCCGCGCGCTCGCGGGCCTGTCGCACGGGCAGCCGCGCAATGAGCGCCGGCATCATGACGTTCTCGAGGGCGTCGAACTCCGGCAGCAGATGGTGGAACTGGAAAACGAAGCCGATCGTTCGATTACGAAACTCGGCCAGCTCGGCCGGTGGCAGGTCCACCACGTTGCGGCCCTCGAAGCGGATCTCGCCGCGCGTGGGCAGGTCGAGGGTCCCCAGGCAGTGCAACAGGGTGGACTTGCCCGCCCCCGACGCCCCCACGACCGCGCACACCTCCCCGGGCCGAAGCACGAGATTGACGTCCTTGAGCACCGGCAGTTCACCGCCGGCGTGGGGAAAGGACTTGTGGATGTGGACGACCTCGACGAGTGTTCGAGGCCCGTCGACGGACGTTGGGCGGCTCATCGGCTCCGAGGCCGACGCAGGCTAGGACGGGCCCCAGCGGGTGTCAACGCGACAAAAACCGGCGCATGGGCGTTCGGCGCCCTCCGTCACCGTGCGACGCGCAGCAAGCGGCGGCGAACCGTACGGGGCCGAGGCCGGGGCCTCTAGCGGTCGGCCTTGCGAAGCCCCTCCACGGGGGGCATCCGCGAGGCGACGAAGGCGGGGTAGAGGCTCGAAAGCCACACGATGGCCAGCGCCGCCACCCCCACGAGCGCTACCTCCAGCGGCTCGACGACCACCGGCAGTTCCTCCGAGTACAGCATGGCCTCGGAGATCGGAAGCCCGAAGCGGCCGAGCGCCCAGGCCAGCAGCAGGCCGGCGCTGATCCCCGCCAGGCTGCCGAGCAGTCCCACCGCCAGCCCCTCGGCCGTGAACACCCGCAGGACCTGTTCGTCGGTGGCCCCCATGGCCTTGAGGATCGCGATGTCCTTGGCCTTTTCGATCACGCTCATGAGGTTCGAGGCGAGGATCCCGAAGGAGGCCACGAGCACCACGAACAACAGCGCCACGAACATGGCGACCTTTTCGAGGAACATGGCCGAGAAGAGGTTGCGGTTGAGGTCGCGCCAGTCCTGCACCAGCAGTTCGTCTTGGCGGCCAAGTTGCGCCACGACCGCCTCGACGGCGGCCTTGCCCGCGTCGATGGCCTCCGGATCGTGCAGGCGGACCTCGATCCCGCTGACCCGGTCCCCCGTGCGCAAGAACGCCTGCACCACGTCGAGCCTGGCGTAGACGTTCTTGCGGTCGAACTCGTACATCCCGGAGTAGAAGATCGCCCCCACGCGCGCCGACAACACGCCCGGGATCCGCCCCGCGGGCGTAAGGCGCCCCACCGGGGTGATGAGTTGTACCCGGTCCCCCACCGCCACGCCCAGTTCCATCTCCATCTCGCGCCCGATCACGAGGGCCGGCAGCACCTTGCGTTCAGTCGGCACCGGTGCCTCGCCGACGGGCGTCCCGGCCCCGCCGCCGGCGTGGGCCGCCGCACGCGCCGCACGAACGGCCTCCGGTCGGATGGCGGCCGGATCCTCCCAGCCGCCGTCCCCGTCCTCCTCGGACACCGCGGCGGGCGGCGGCGGCAGGCGGCCGAGCAGCCCCAGCGGCGTCGCCGGCGCACCCGCCCCGCCGGTGCGCGCGCTCGCCGGGCCGCCGGTGTCCCCCACCGCCGCCGGCCCCGGTGGGTCCGGCGCCGGGGCGTCCCCCTGCCCCGCCGGCCCCGCGACGGGCCCCGACTCCGAAGCCCCCGTCGTGCCCCCGGGCGCCGGCCCGCCACCGTCCGAGGCATCGGCCGCCCCGACCGTCCCCGCGACGGGCCCCGACCCCGAAGCCTCCGACTCGTCGGGTTCGGCCCCCACCCGGCCCCCGTCCCGTTCCTCGCGTGACGACGCGGCCACGTCGGCGCGCCCGCGCTTCTTCTTGGAAAGGTGCCGCAGCCGAAACGGGGCCTCGTCCGGCCGCGCGAAGGGATCCGGTTCGGGGACCGCAGCCGGATCCTCCAGGTAGTCGTAGCGGCCAGCCACCACGATCTCGGGCAGGTTGGAGATCGTGGCGTGTCCGCGCGGGTCGATCCCCAGCAGGATCCCGGCCTGCCGCTGCAGGCCGCTGCGCAGCATGATCTCCCCTTCGAGGTAGGCGCTTGCACCGGCAACGGGCGCCCGCGCAGCCACCGCCTGCACCAGCGGCGCATAGTCGCCGAAGGGCCGCCCGTCCTTGCGGGTGATCCGCACGTGCCCGCGCTGATCGAGGATCTTGTGGCGCAGGTCCTCCTCCAGCCCGGTCATCAGGGCCAGCACGACCACCAGGGCCATGCACCCGAGCAGCACCGACAGCGTGATCACCGAGGCCAGGAGGTTGAAGACGTAGGACAGCCCGGCAAAAAGCAACAACATCGCCCCGACCGCGAGCGTGCCGGCCGCGAGGAAGCCGTAGGCACGCTGCGCCGTCATGCCGTGATCGCCGGGATCGAACCCGGGCACGATCCCCTCCCCGCCCACGGGCTCGATGTGCGCCGCGTAGAAGGCGAACCCCGCGCCCACGAGCAGCAGGTAGACGGCGACCCACAGGGCCGGCCGCACCCAGGCCGGCCGGTCGTCCCCCACCCGCAGGTGGCGCCAGGCCAGTTGCCAGTCGAGGCGCCGAAACCGCAGGGCGCTATCCCTCGCCACGGTCGCTCTCCTGCAACAGGTAGGCCTCGATGAACGGGTCGATCGCCCCGTCGAGCACGTCGTCCACGGCCGCGAGCTTGCGGCCGGTCCGGTGATCCGTGACCTGGCGGTACGGGTGCAGCACGTAGCTTCGGATCTGGCTGCCCCACTCGATGCTCTTGCGCTCGCCCTTGAGGGCCTCCATCGCCTCCTCCCGCTTTTGCCGCTCGAGTTCCCAAAGCCGCGCCTTGAGCATGCGCATGGCCGTGGCGTAGTTCTTGTGCTGGGATCGCTCGGCCTGGCAGGCCACCACGATGCCCGTGGGCAGGTGGGTCAGCCGCACGGCCGAGTCCGTCTTGTTGACGTGCTGGCCGCCCTTGCCCGACGCGCGGTACGTGTCCACGCGAAGGTCCGCGTCGCGCACCTCCACGTCGAGATCCTCCTCGGGCAGGTCCGGCAGGACCATCACGGACGCAAAGCTCGTCTGGCGCCGGGCCTGGGCATCGAACGGCGAGATCCGCACGAGCCGGTGGACCCCGATCTCGGCCTTGAGGTGCCCGTAGGCGTAGGGGCCGTCGATGGCGACCTCGGCCGAACGGATGCCGGCCTGCTCGCCCTCTTGCACGTCCAGGATCTTGACCGCAAAGCCCTGGCGCTCGCCCCAGCGCAGGTACATGCGCAGGAGCATCTCGGCCCAGTCCTGGCTGTCCACGCCCCCGGCCCCGGCGTTGACCGACAGCACGGCGCCGCGGTCGTCGTAGGGACCGGACAACATGCGCCGAAACTCGAGCTTGTCCACGAAGCCCTCGGCGGCCGCGAGCTGGCCCAGGGCCTCGCGCAGTTCCGCCTCGTCCTCCACCTCGCGCGCCAGCTCGTAGAGGGTGCGCGCGTCGTCGGCCATGGCGGCCGCGCGGTCGAGGTCCTCGACGGTGCGTTCGAGCGTCGCGCGCTCTTGCAGCACCCCCCGCGCCTTGTCGGCATCGTTCCAGAAGTCCGCCTCGGAGGCCTGGGCGGACAGCTCGATCAGGCGTTCTTTCTTGCCGTCGTAGTCAAAGATACCTCCGAAGCTCACCGATGCGCTCTTGCAGCCGGTCGAAGCGCTCGGCCACCTGGCCGGGCTCGGGAAGCTGGTCGTTCTTCGGTTCCGTGGTCGTCGTCATGGTCACACCTCGATGAGACGAAGCTGGCGCTTGTGGGCGGTTCGCGGCACGGGCACGGGGTAGTCGCCCGTGAAGCAGGCGTCGCAGAACCCGCGCCGGGTCTGGCAGCCGACGCTTCGACGGAGCCCCTCCGGGCTGAGGTACCCGAGCGAGTCGGCCTCGATGGTGGCGCGGATCTCGTCCACGCTCTGGCTCGATGCCACCAGTTCCGCGCGCGTGGGCGTGTCGATCCCGTAGTAGC
This sequence comes from Polyangiaceae bacterium, assembly GCA_026989935.1. GTDB lineage: Bacteria > Myxococcota_A > Polyangia > Nannocystales > Nannocystaceae > J032. Next base: position 12,787 of record JALSIN010000058.1, read on the forward strand.
ACGGGCCGTGCACCGGCGGCGACGAGATCCGAACGTGCACCTCGCGCGCACCCGCCTGGCGCAACAGCCGCACGATCTTGCGCGACGTGGTGCCGCGCACGATGGAGTCGTCCACCACGACGACCCGCTTGCCCTCCAGGATCTTCGGCACCGGGTTGAGCTTGAGCTTGACGCCGAAGTGGCGGATCGAATCCTCCGGCTCGATGAACGTGCGCCCCACGTAGTGGTTGCGGATGAGGCCCATCTCGAAGGGCAGACCGGCCTCCCGCGCGTACCCGAGCGCGGCCACGACCCCCGAGTCCGGCACGGGCAGGACGAGGTCGGCGTCGGCCGGAGCCTCCCGCGCGAGGGTACGGCCCATCTCGATGCGGCTTTCGTACACCGACACGCCGTCGATCTGGCTGTCGGGCCGCGCGAAGTAGACGTGCTCGAACACGCAGGTCGTGCGCCGCGGCGGGGCAAAGGACAGGCTGCGCTCCCCCTTCCCGTCACGCACCCAGATCTCGCCCGGGGCGATATCCCGCACGCGCTCGGCGTCGATGAGGTCGAAGGCGCAGGTCTCCGAGGCCACGACATAGGCCCCGGTGCCCCGCATCCGGCCCAGCACCAGGGGCCGAAAGCCGTTCGGGTCCCGGACGGCCACGAGCTTGTCGGCGGCCGTGATCACGAGGCTGTACGCGCCACGGACCGCCCGCAGGGCCGCCACGAGCTGGTCGAGCAGGCCCCGCGCACCGCTGCGCGCCATCAGGTGCAAGAGCACCTCGGTGTCGGACATCGTCGAGAAGATCGCCCCCTCCGCCTCGAGGCGTTCGCGGATCTCGTCGGCGTTGACGAGGTTGCCGTTGTGCGCCACGGCCACCGAGCCCGTGCGGTTCTGTGCGGTCAGGGGCTGGACGTTGCGGGGCAGCGAACCACCGGCCGTCGTGTATCGCACGTGCCCGATGGCGATCCGGCCCGGAAGCTGACGCAACGTGTCACGCCCGAAGATCTCGGCGACGCGCCCCATGCCCACGCGCGCGTGGAGCATGCCGTCGTCGTTGGAGACGATGCCGGCGGATTCCTGGCCCCGGTGCTGGAGCGCGTGCAGCCCCAGGTAGGCCAGGTTCGCCGCCTCGGGATGGTCGTAGATGGCGAAGACCCCGCACATGCGCGCCCCGGTCCTAGCACGTTTCGCCCGCCGTCGGGGCCACCGCCGTCGGCGCCGCCGCTACGAGAACAGGGCCAGGAGACTCTGCCCCGCGGTCAGCAGCAGCGCGGCGAGCAACAGGGACTTGCGCCCGTCGAACCGGATCGCGTGCACGATGCGCGCCGTCAGGGCGAGCAGCGCGGCGTTGACGAGCATCTGCACGCCGAACAACCCCAGCGGCCCGAGCAGGACCACCGGCAGGATCAGCACGAGGGTCAGGAGCACGAACAGGAGCTTGCCGAGGACCGCGCTCAAGATCCCACAGACGATCGAGGCCTTGAGCGCCCCCCACAGCCCATCGACGCGCATCCCCGGCAGCATCCCGGCGAGGAACAGCAGGCCGATGGCGAAGACGAAGGCGGAAGCCAGCAGCGAGAACATGGCGGTCACGGTCCTTTCCGGCCCGAGGGGGCACGCACGGGCGAAGATAGCAACCGCCGCCGCGGGCGCACGATTCCCGGTCTCTTGCGTGCCTTGCGCAGATGCCTGTGCACCGGCCTTCGGGGGGCGGGCGCACGCCCGGTCCACACGACGGCCGCGCAGGGGGCGCAAGGGCTTCGAGCGTCTCCGCGGGGCCGGGGCGGCGACGCCACACGGCCCGTGCGGGGCTTACGCGATCCCGAGGGCGCGGGCGATCCGCTCGGCGGGCGGCTCGAGGTTCGGCTGGAAGGTCTCGCCGGTCAGGCCCTCGTAGATCTCCACGTAGCGGCGGGCGGCCTCGCAGCGCACCTCGTCGGACAGGGGCGGGGGCGGGCCGTTGCCGCGGTAGCCCTGCGCCACCAGGTGACGCCGCACGAACTCCTTGTCGAGCGCCCGAGGGTCCTCCCCCTTCCGCATGGCGGTCTCGTAGGAGTCCGCGTACCAGTAGCGCGAGCTGTCGGGAGTGTGGATCTCGTCGATGAGGACGATTTCTCCGGACGGTGTCCGCCCAATCTCGTACTTCGTATCGACCAGGATGAAACCGCGCTCGGCGGCCTTGGCCTGACCGAAGGCGAACAACTCCAGCACCTTCGCCTCGAGCACCTCGAACGTCTCGGGATCGATGAGGCCGCGCTCGAACAACACGTCCTTCGACACGCTCTCGTCGTGCTCGCCCTTGGGCGCCTTCGTCGAGGGCGTGACGATGTTCTCGGGGAGCTTTTCGTGCTTGGCGAGCCCCTCGGGCAACCGGTGGCCGCAAAAGGTCCGTTCCCCCCGCTCGTACGCGCGCCAGATGCTGGTCTCGGACACGCCGGTGAGGTAGCCGCGCACCACCATCTCGACCGGGATCGGCGTACACTCGACCGCGCGCATCACCTGCGGATCGGGCACGTCCTTTACGTGGTTGGGGAAGATGTGGGACGTCTGGTCGAACCAGTAGGCCGCCATCGCGTTGAGGAGCTGCCCCTTGAACGGGATCGTCCCGAGCACCACGTCGAAGGCGGATACGCGATCGGTCACGACGATGATGCGTTCGTCGCCGCGGGTGAAGTTCTCGCGGACCTTGCCGCTGTAGCGCGCCCCGATCCGTTCGAAGCGATCGTCCAGTTCCACGAGGGTACCGCCGGGCCCACAGGCGCGGCGCAGGTCTTCGTCTCGCACGGGCATGGGGCGCGCACCATACCACGGGCCGGCCCCGAAAACGCAGGGTCACGGAGGATCCGCGCCGAGATCGTAACAACAGCGGGTGCCGAGCTCCGGCCCCGCGTAGCCCGGCGGTGGGCGCCCTTGCGCCGTGCAGCCGGCCACCTCCGCCGGCGTCGTGCTGTCGCCGCCAAGGGCGAGCCCCTCGGCCACCCACTCCCCCACGTTCCCGGCCAGGTCGTAGATCCCGGTGGGGGTGCGGCAGGCGGACCAGCTCCCCGCGATCCCCACCTCCTGGGGGTAGCCGGCCGGCGAGGCGGTGTTGCACCGGTCGAGGGCGAAGGTGGGACCGTAGGGGTACGCCCACCCGCCGGGCCCCGCGCAGGCCGCCTGCCACTCGGCCCGGGTGCAAAGGCGCCCGCCGCGGGCCTCGCACAGCCCGGCGGCGGCGCGGTGGGTGATCCCCACGGTCGGGATCCGGCCCAGGCCCGGGTGCTCGGCCCGGTCCATGCAGACCTTCGGCCCGACCCGGACGGCCCCGGGCGGGCACCGGGCGGGCTTCGGCGGTGGTCGATCCGGCGGCACAGGAGCCTCGGCCTCGCGGCCGGCGGACCCGTCGGCGGCGGGGGGCCCCTCCGTCCCCTCGCCCCCGGGCCGTGGGGAGACGGCGCCGGTCGTACCCGCCTTCGCGTCCGCGGACGACGGCGCGGTCCCGGCCCGCGCGGGGCCCACCGCGGCGGCCAGACGCGCAAGGCCCCCGGACGACCGGGCGGCTGCGAACGCGACGGCGACCGGACCGAGCGTGACCAGGGTCAGCGCGGCGATCCCGAGTGCGCCCGGGGGGCCGGCAGGGGTGGTCCGGGGGGCGAGCACGGCACGGGGCGCCGCGGGCCGATCCTTCGGTTCGGGCGGCGCGAGACTCAGGGGGAGGTCCCCCGGCCCGGCGGCGACTGGACCGAGCGTGCCACGAGCGACTTCGTCCCCGGCCGGTTCCGCCCGCCGGGGTGCTTCGCGGGCGCTCGATCGAGCCAGTTCGAGCAGGGGCGGCTCCTGCGGCGCGCCACCGGGCGGGGCTGCCGGTGATTCGCCCTCGACGTCGAACGACAGGTCGGCCGTGTCGAGTTCCATGGCCTCGGAGGAGGCCGCCGCCTCGTCGAGGTCGCCGACCGGCACGAGGTCCACGTCCGTCAGCGAAAGCGACGGTGCGCTCGTCGAGACTCGCCCGGTCGCCGTCGAGGCGTCCGCCGCCGCCAGGGCCCGCTCGACCCGAGCCAGCAGCTCGTCGCCGCCGTCCGGGCGGGCCGCCGGGTCCACCGACAGGCATCGCGCAACCAACTCGGAAAGGGCCGGTCCGAGGGTCTCGATCGCGCCGTCCCGCGCGCGGGCCACCACCGTCGTGAGCGACCGGCCCGGCATGGCCGCAGCGGCCACCACCACGCCGAAGCCGAAGACGTCCATCCTCGGCGAGATGGGTTCCGAGACGTCGAGCAGTTCCGGCGCCACGGCGAGGCTCGGGTCGGCGACCGCGCGTTCGACCAGGCGCGCGCGGTCCACCTGGGCGCAGATCCCGAACTGGGCGATGCGGGCGCTGCCCCCGCCGCCGACGAAGACCGCGCCCGGATGCAGCACCCCGTGGGCGGCGCGATGGTGGTGGAGGACGGCCAGGCCCCGGGCGAGATCCAGCGCCAGGCGTCCGGGCGCCACGGATGCCGCCTGTGACAGCGGCACCCCGTCGCCCACCGGCCCGCCCACCAGGACCCACGCGGCCTCGCGGTCCACCACCTCCACCCGCACGAGGTTGGGATGGGCGATGGTTCGCAGGCCGTGGACGGCCACGAGGAACCTCGACACGGCCACGCCATCGGGCAGGAGGCCCTCGTCCAGCACCGTGACGAAGAAGCGAGTGCCGTCGTCCCGGCGCACCCGCACCGGGGTGCCGAGGCCGGGCGCGCCCCACCCCTCGGGTGCACGGCGAGACCCCACCCCCTTCGAGGCCGGCCTTACGTGGCGCCCGTGCTGCCGAAGCCGCCCGCCCCCCGCGCCGTCTCGTCCAGGGTGTCCACCTCGACCAGGGTCGGGTGGACGACCGGCGCGATGACGAGCTGGGCGATCCGCCGGCCGTGCTCGATGCACACGGGGGCGTCGCCGAGGTTGACGAGCAGGACGCGCAACTCACCACGATAGTCGCTGTCGATTGTACCCGGCGCGTTCGGGATCGACAGCCCCTCACGCAAGGCGGCCCCGGATCGTGGCCGGACCTGCCCCTCGTAACCCGGCGGGATCGCCAGGCACAGCCCCGTCGGCACCGCCGCCCGCGCCCCTGGGGCGAGGACGATCCGCTCGCCCTCGGGCAGGCAGGCACGCAGGTCGTAGCCCGCGGCCCCCGCCGTCATGCGCTCGGGTAAAAAGGCCCGATCCGAGAGCCGCCGGACCGCGAGCGTCGGAGGGGCGGCCATGGGCTATCCGCGCATGTTCAGGACCTCGTCCGGGTCGGCCCCGAACGCGGCCTTGCGGCTGAGGCGGATCTTGCCGGTGGACTCGTCCACGCTCAGGACCTTGACGACCACCTCGTCCCCCTCCCGCAGCACGTCCTCGACCTTCCCCACGCGGCGCTCGTCGAGCTCCGAGATGTGGCAAAGACCGTCCGTGCCCGGGAGGATCTCGATGAAGGCGCCGAAGTCGGCCACCTTCGTGACGACCCCCTGGTAGTACGCGCCCACCTCCGGCTCCATGGTCAGGCCCTCGATGATGCGCTTGGCCTTCTCGATGCCCGCCGGATCGTCGGAGGCGAGCGCCACCCGGCCGTCGTCCTCGACGTTGATCTGCACCCCCGTCTGCTCGATGATGGCCCGGATCATCTTGCCGCCCGGGCCGATGATGTCGCGGATGCGGTCGGGCTTGACGTAGATCGTCTCGATCCGAGGCGCGTAGCGGGAGATCTCCGGGCGCGGGGCCGGCAGCACCGCGTCCATGGCGTCGAGGATGTGCAGGCGGGCTCGCCGCGCCTGCTCCAGGGCCTTTTCCAGGATCGCGCGCGAAAGGCCCTCGATCTTGATGTCCATCTGCAAGGCGGTGATCCCCTTGCGGGTCCCCGTCACCTTGAAGTCCATGTCGCCGAGGTGATCCTCGTCGCCGAGGATGTCGGTCAAGATCGCCACCTTGTCCCCCTCCTGCATCAGCCCCATGGCGATGCCCCCGACGGGCGCCTCGATGGGGACGCCCGCGTCCATCAGCGCCAGGCTGCCGCCGCACACGCTCGCCATGGACGACGATCCGTTGGACTCGAGCGTGTCCGACACCACCCGGATCGTGTAGGGGAAGTCGTCCTTGGACGGGATCACGGCCGACAGGGCGCGCTCGGCCAGGGCGCCGTGCCCGATCTCGCGCCGGCTCGTGCCGCGGATCGGCCGCGCCTCCCCCGTGCAAAACGGCGGGAAGTTGTAGTGCAGCATGAAGCGGCGGTGGATGTCGCCGCGCAGGGTGTCGAGTCGCTGCGCCTCGTACTCGGTGCCGAGGGTGCAGCTTGCGTAGACCTGCGTCTCCCCCCGCTGGAAGATCGCCGAGCCGTGCGGGCGCTCGTAGGGGTGCACCTCGATGTGCAGGGGGCGCACCTCGTCGTGCTTGCGCCCGTCGAGCCGGCGGCCCTGTTCGATGACCATGTGACGGACGGCCGCCTTTTCGGCGGCGGAGAAGGCCTCCTTGATCGTGGCCTCCTGGTCCGGGTGCTTCTCCAGGAACTGGGCCACGACGGCCTTTTTGGCCGCCGAGATCGCATCGTGGCGCTCGTGCTTGCCCGGGATCGAAAGGGCGTCCTCCAGGGACGAACGGGCGGCTTTCTTGACGGCCTCCACGAGAGCTTCATCCACCTTCGGCGGTTCGAAGGGGCGCTTCGTCAGGCCGGCCTTCTCCCGCAGGCGATCCTGCATGGCCAGCAGGGGCTGCGCGGCCTCCTGGGCGAACATCAGCGCGTCGATCATGTCGCCTTCGGCGACCTGCTTGGCGCCGCCTTCGACCATCACGACGGCGTCCTTGCTGACGGCCACCAGCAGCAGGATGTCGCAGCGGTCGAAATCCTCCCAGCGAGGGAAAGCCACGAACTCGCCGTCGATGCGACCGACGCGGATGCCCGCGATGGGCCCCGCCCAGGGGATGTCGGAGATCGAAAGTGCCGCCGAGGCGCCCGTCATGGCAAGGACGTCCGGCTCGTAGTGCTTGTCGTAGCTGTGGACGTTCGCGATGACCTGCGTCTCGCAGCGGTAGCCCTTGGGGAATAGCGGGCGGATCGGGCGGTCGATCACCCGGCAGGTCAGGATCTCGGCCTCCTGGGGCCGCCCCTCGCGCTTGAAGTAGCCGCCCGGAATCTTGCCGCCCGCGGCGTTTGGCTCGCGATACTCCACCGTCAGCGGCAAAAACGGCAGGTCCTTGGGCTCGCGCGCGGAGACGGCCGTCACGAGGACGGCGGTGTCGCCGCAACGAACGAGCACGGAGTTTGCCTGTTTGGCGAGACGGCCGGTCTCGATGGTGATCTCGGTCTGGCCGATCTTGCAGGTCTCGGTCACGATGTTCATCACGGAAATCTCTCCTGTACGTCCGCCGCGAGCCCCACACACACGGCCACGCCGGCGCCGGGCGGCGGGTGCGAACGCGGGCTTTCGACGTGAAAAAGGCGCCCGATGCGGACGCCTGCGTGGGGTTATTTTCGAAGGTTCAGCGCTGCGAGGACGGAGCGGTAACGGTCCACGTCGCGCGATCGCAGGTAGTCGAGCAGGCGACGGCGACGGCCCACCATCTTGAGCAGCCCGCGGCGGGAGTGGTGGTCGTGCTTGTGGGTCCGAAAGTGCTCCGTCAGGTGGTTGATCCGCTCGGTCAAAAGCGCGATCTGAACCTCCGGGGATCCCGTGTCCTGGTCGCCCCGCTTGAACCGACCGATGATCTCGGCCTTGCGATCGGTGGAAAGTGGCATCGTCTCGTCGTCTTTCGCGGCCCGCGAAGGGCCGCCGTCGTGCGTGAATTCCTCTGCTTTTCGCCGGGAGGATGGACAGACGCCCCCATCCTGTCAAGCGCCCGGATCGAGCACCCGGACCGGGCGCAGCGAGACCTGCGTCGGTTCCTGCGCGGCCGGCGCAAGCGGTGGTTCGACGGCGGCCACGATCGCGCCCCGCGGAGCCGGGTCCGCCCCCAGCCGAGCCAGTACTCGCTGCCCTGCTTTGAACGTCCCCCGAAGGATCGCGCGAACCACCTGCCCCTCGCGCAGTCGGCGAAATCGCACCCCGTCGAGCAGCGCGACGGGGAACCCGAGCAGCGCGTCGAGGGGCACGGCGTGGCGTGCCACGAAGGCGCCGACGGTGGCGCGGTCGGCCGCCTCGTAGCCCGCCGGGCGCACCCGGACGCGCGGCTTGCCGCGGCGATCCCGCCCGCGGGGCTCGACCCGCAGGTCCCCGAGGACCCGCGCGTCGTCCAGCCCGAGGTGCCCGGCGGCCGTGCGCCGAAGCGCCGCCACGTGCGCCGGCACGCCCAGCGCTTCGCCGAGGGCGACGGCAAGGCTGCGTACGTACGTCCCGGCCGAGACCGCCACCGAGATCTGGATCCGCGGCGGCGACGGGACGACGCGCAGGACCTCCAGCCGATGCACCGTCATCGGGCGCGGCGGAAGGTCCGGCGCCCGCCCCGCACGGGCCAGTTCGTGCGCGCGGCGCCCCTCGACCTTGACCGCGGCAAAGGCCGGCGGGGGCCAGGCGTGCGTCCCCACCAGCGCCCCAGCGGCCTGCGGGGCCTCCTCCAGAACCGCTGCGGACACGGGCGCGCGCGCGACCTCCCGTCCCGTGGCGTCGGCCGTGTCGGTCGCGGCCCCCAGGACGATCGTCGTCTCATAGACCTTGTCGTGCCCCGACAGGAACGGCGCCGCCTTCGTCGCCCCCTGCACGAGGACGACCAGCAGCCCCGTGGCGAACGGGTCGAGCGTGCCCGCGTGCCCGACCTTGCGCGCCCCCAGCGCGTAGCGCACGAAGTCCACCACGTCGTGGCTCGAGGCGCCGGCCGGCTTGTCCACCAGCAGCCCGAACCCGGCCTCCGGATCGACGTGCACGGTCACGGCTCGTCCGAGGGAGCCTCGTCCGCGCCCGCTCGCACCTCCCGCAAGAGCGCTTCGATGCGCCGGCCCCGCTCGATGGAGACGTCGTAGTGGAACGTAAGGCGCGGCGTCCGTTTGAGCCGAACGCGCCGGCCGAGGGCCCGCTGCAGACGCCCGGATGCGGCACCCAGGGCCGCCAGGACCGCGTCGCGTCGGCTCGGGTCGAGCACGTCCACGAACACCCGGGCCGACGACAGATCGGCGCTGACCTCGGCCGCGGTGATCGCGACGCCGCTGACGTCCGCCAGCCGAGGATCGCGCAGACTTCCTTCGAGCAGCAGCGCCGAAAGCTCCCGGCGAACCAGCTCCCCGACCCGTTCGAGTCGATCGTGGACCATGGCGCCGCCTTCCCCGGGGCCGTCAAAGCTCCGGCGGGATCTCCTCGAGTTCGAAGGCCTGCAGCACGTCCCCCACCTGCACGCCGTCGAAGCCCTCGACGACGATGCCGCACTCGAAGCCCTCCTTGACCTCGCGCACGTCCTCCTTGAAGTGCTTGAGGGAGGCCACCTGGCCCGTGTGCAGCACCTTTCCGTCGCGGACCACGCGGATCTTGCTCGACCGGCGGATGAGCCCCTTCGTGACACGGCATCCGGCTACGGTGCCGAGCCGCGGGATCGGGAACAACGCGCGCACCTCGGCCTCTCCGAGATCCACCTCGCGGTACTCCGGTTCGAGCATCCCGATCATGAGCCGCTTGGCCTCGTCGAGCGCGTCGTAGATGACCTGGAACGTATGGATGTCCACGCGCTCCTGCTCGGCGACGGTCGCGGCCTTGCCGGCCGTCTTGACATTGAAACCGAACACCACGGCGTCGCCCGCCTTCGCGAACTTGACGTCGGTCTCGTTGATCGCGCCCACGTCGGCCTTGAGCACCTCCACCTTCACGCGCTCGGTGGACAGGGTCTCGAGGGCGTGGCGCAGGGCCTCGGCGGAGCCGAAGACGTCGGCCTTGAGCACCACCTTGAGCACCGGCGTGCGTTTGCGTTGCAGCAGTTCGTGGATCGAAGGGCCACTTCGCACGCTCTCCTTGCGCTTGCGCTGCTCCCGGCGGTGCTGCACGAGTTGGCGCGCATCGCGGTCCGAGGCGACCGCGTGCACCGGGTCACCGGCCTTCGGCACGCCGTCGAGCCCGACGATCTCCACCGGCATCGACGGCCCGGCCTCCGGGATCGGCTTGCCGTGGTCGTCGAACATCCGCCGCACCTTCCCGCTGCACTCACCGGCCACGACGATGTCGCCCTTGTGCAGGGTGCCCTGCTGCACCAGCACCGTGGCGACCGGCCCCCGCCCCTTGTCCACGCGCGCCTCGACGACCACCCCCTGGGCCCGCCCCTCGGCCGAAGCGCGAAGATCCAGCAGTTCGCTTTGCAGCGCCAGGGTCTCGAGCAACGCCTCGACCCCCTGCCCCGTCTTGGCGGACACCTCGCAGATGAGCGTGTCCCCGCCGAACTCCTCGCCCACGAGGCCGTGCTCCATCAGGCCCTGCTTGACGCGCCCGACGTTCGCCTCCGGCTTGTCGATCTTGTTCACCGCCACGATGATCGGCACCTTCGCCTCGCGGGCGTGACGGATGGCCTCGACCGTCGTCGGCATCACCCCGTCGTCCGCGGCCACGACCAGCACGACGATGTCGGTCATCGTCGCCCCCCGCGCGCGCATGGCGGAGAACGCCTCGTGGCCCGGCGTGTCGAGAAACACCACCGGCCCCTTGTCGGTCTCGACGCGATAGGCCCCGATGTGCTGCGTGATGCCGCCGGCCTCGCCCTCGGCCACGCGCGAGCGCCGGATCGTGTCCATCAAGGTGGTCTTGCCGTGGTCCACGTGTCCCATGATCGTGACGACCGGCGCCCGGGGTTCGCCGCCGTCGTCCGCCTGCGGAGCGCCGATGATCTCGGACTCGTCGAAGGCCACGTTCTCGACCGCGTACCCGAACTCCGCGGCCACCAGTTCCGCCGTGGGGAAGTCGATGGAACCGTTGATCGTGATGCCACGCATCCCCATGCCCCACAGCACCTTGAGGAGCTTCGACGCCTTCTGCCCCATCTGGTGGGCCAGGTCGGCCACGCGGATCGCCTCCTCCATCCGGATCCGCTTCTTCTCCTCCTTCATTTCCACCGTGCTCGGCCGGCTCGGCCCCTGGGCGGCCCCGCGGCGCGGGCGCACGTTCTTGCGCCGCCGTCCCTGGGACTGCACCCGCTCCTCCCGCTGCTTGCGCTGGCTCGCCCGGCCGCGGACCTGCCGCTCCTCGGCCTCGGTGATGATGACCTGTTTCGGTTTGCGGCGCGTCTCCAGGGGGATGAAGCCCAGGATCTTCGGCTCCGACCGCGTCTTCGCGGCCCCGACGATGACGCCGGCCTCGTTGCGCAACGCCCGGCGCCGCGGCGGCTCCTCGGCCTCGGCCGGCTTCGCCTCGCTCGCCTCGGGCGCCGCGGCCTCCTTCGGGGGCTCGGCCGGCGGCGCCTGCGTCTTGGGCGGCGACGGGGCGGGCTGCGGCGGCGGGGCCGACGCCAGGCGCTCGGCCAGGCCACCCGGGATCCGTCGCGTCCCTCTCGGCAGCTCGATGCGCGCGCCCACGGGGACATCCGCCGGCGCCTTCGCAGGTGGGGCCGCGGGCGCCGGACGCACCTCGGCCGCCGCCGCGGGACGATCGGCGGACGGCGCCTTCGGGGGCGGCGCGGATGGGGGCGGCGCGGCGGGCGCCGGGGCCGATGCGGGTGCCGCGGGCGCCGCGGCCGCCGGTGGGGCGGGCCGGCGCCGCACCCGTGGTGCCGGCGTGGAAGGCGTCGATGCCGTCGATGCCGTCGACGGAACCGAAGCGGCCGAAGGGGCAGCCGGCGCCGCGGCCTGCGACCTGGTCCCGGTCGAGCCGACCGCCCCCGACGGCGCGGCCTCGGTCGATGCCTCGGGACGGCGCCGGGAACGACGGCGGATCACCGTCTTGGCGATGCGCTTCTCCACGGGCTTGTCCTCGCCGCCGGGCGTCTTGCCCGAAAGATGGGCCCGGACACGGTCGGCGTTCTCCACCGTGAGCGTGGACATGTAGTTCTTGATGGGGATCCCCATCTCACGAATGACCGCTTCGAGGGCCTTCGTGTCCTTGCCCAGTTCGCGGGCTAGCTCATAGACACGCACCTTGGCCATGGTCTAGACATCTCCTTCCTCGCGGTCGATGGCGCGGGCAAGCTCCGAGGACGCGGCCAGCCGCGCCCGACTCGCCCCGGTTCGACGCAGCACCCGGCATTCGTGCCGGGCCGCGACCACGAGCGCATTCCACAGGTCGTCGGGTTGGAATCGCACCGCTCGTCCGCGGCCGACGGCCCGCGCGAGCGCTCCTTTGCGGACGGCCCGATCGAAGCAGGCCCGCCGCGGACACACGTAGGCACCGCGCCCGCTCGCACGGCGCCGCGGGCCGGCGACCGGCACCACCACGCCGTCCGGCCGCCGGATCACCTGCAGCAGCCGGCGCTTGGGGGCGCGGGTCCGGCACCCGACACACATGCGAACGGGTTCGGTCACGAAGGCGTGCCTCCCTCGGCGGCGGCCCGATCGGCCGGTTCCGGCCCGGCGGCCTCGGCTTCGGGCTCGGGCATCTTGACGTCGAGCTGCAGGCGGCCGCTGGCGGCCTCGTTGGCCACGTCGATGATCTCGTCGGCGCGCTCGATGGTCCCGATCTCCGGAACCTGGGCCAGCTCCTCGGCGTCCGCCACCGCGAGATCCCGCAGCCCGCGCCATCCCATGCGAAACAGCGTGTGTGCGAGTTCTTCCCCCACACCGGGGATCGCTGCCATCTCCGCCAGGCTGCGCTGTTCGAGCTCGCGGATCTTGCTCTCGGAGTGGATGTCGATACGCCAGCCCGTAAGCCGCGAGGCCAGCCGCACGTTCTGCCCCTTCTTGCCGATGGCGAGGCTGAGCTTGTCGTCGGGAACCACCAGCTCCATGGTGTGGCGCTCGGCGTCGATGAGCACGCGCGAGACCACCGCCGGCTGGATCGCGTTGCACACGAACCGCGCCGGATCCTCGTCGTAGGGGACGATGTCGATCTTCTCGCCGCGAAGCTCCTGCACCACCGCCTGCACCCGGCTGCCGCGCATCCCCACGCACGCGCCGACGGGATCCACGTCGCGCTGGGTGCTCGAAACGGCGATCTTGGTGCGGGCCCCGGGTTCGCGTGCGCAGGCCTCGATGCGGACGTTGCCCTCGTAGATCTCCGGCACCTCGTGCTCGAAGAGCTTCTCCACCAGGCCCTTGTGCGTGCGCGACAAGATGATCTGCGGGCCCCGGGCCGAGCGGTCCACGTCCTTGACGTAGGCGACGATACGGTCGCCCGGCCGCAGCGGCTCGCGGGGGACCTGTTCGCGGCTGGGCAAGATCGCCTCGGCGCGGCCGTTGTCCACCTCCACGATGATGGACCCCCGCTCGAACCGGCGGACCACGCCCGTCATCAACTCGCCCTTCTTGTCCTTGTAGCGCTCGTACAGGTTGCCGCGCTCCGCCTCGCGCACGCGCTGGATGATGACCTGCTTGGCCGCCTGCGCCGCGATCCGCCCAAACCCCGCCGCGGGCACCTGCAGCGCGGGGATCTCCGGGTACTCCTTGGCCTGCTGCTCGGCCGCCTGCCGGTCCGATTCCAGATAAAAGAGCTGAAACAGCAGTTCGTCGCCCACCTCGGCCTCCAGCCCCGAGCGCTCGGCCTGCTCCTTGCTGATCTCGCGCATCGGGTGCTCCACCTCGTCCACCACGTACAGCACCTGGAACAGGTTGACGTTGCCCGTCTCCGGGTCGAACTGGGCCTCGAGCTCTCGATCTTCGAACATGCGGCGGGCCGCCGCCAACACGGCCTGCTCGACGGTCTCGATGAGGACCTCGCGGGAGATGTTCTTCTCCCGGCAGATCTGGTCGATCACCGCGCTGAGGTTTGCTGGTTCATCCATGGTTCATTCCTCGTACAGAAGATGGGCCTTGCGGACGGCCGCAAGGGGGATCTCGATGGTGGTGTCCGCCGGCTCGTCGAGGGCGAGGCGAACGATCGCGCCCGTTCGACCGCCTTCGACGCCGGCGATGCGCCCGGTGAAGTTGCGGCGGCCCGGTGCGGACGGCAGCGGCTCGAACAGGCGCACCCGGGCGCGGCGCCCGGCGAACCGCTCGAAGTGGACCCGCTTGGCCAGGGGGCGTTCGAGGCCCGGCGACGAGACCTCGAGGTCGTAGCCGGCGCGCAGCAGGGCCCCGATGGCCGGGTCTTCGAGCTCGGCCGCCTCCAGTTCCTGCCCGAACACGCGACTCAGACGCGCGCAGTCCGAGATGCGCACCCCATCCGGGTGGTCCGTGTACACGCGCAACGTGCCCCGGCGCGCCCCCTGCCACTCGACGGTCAGCACCTCGAAGCCCAGCGCCCGTGCGATGGGCGCGAGCCGGTCTTCGATGGCGCGCAGCGCCTCGGCGGTGCGGGCGCGGCGTGCGGTACCGGTTGGAGTCGCGGTGGTCATGGGGGTGCAAACGACGACCGGCTCAAAAAAAAAGCGGGTGCCCAGGGGCGCCCACTTTTCGGTCCGGCCGAAAAAGTGTTGCTCCGCAGATAGCACAGCCGCGCGGGAGGTTCAACCGCGGCCCGGCCCGGGGTCCCGAAGGGGAGCGCAATCGCCGCGAAAACCGGTTATCGTTTCGGCGGCCATGACGCCCAGCGTAACGAGCGCTCGGCACCGGCCCCGCCATCTCGGCGGGCCGGCCGGGCGCCGGGAAACCTCCCGGCCGGCACCTTCGTTCAAGGTTCGTGTCCCCCTCCGCCCGCCCGCCACGGAGCCCACGTGACGGACGCACGCAAGGCGCCCAGCGAGCCCCCTCGCGGGCTCGCCCGGTGGATGGAGGCCTACATCGACGGAGACCCGGCCTCGTTTCGCCGGATCTACGACGCGCTGGCACCGCGCCTGACCGCCTTCTTGACGAACATGGTGCGCGACCGTACGGCCGTGGACGACTTGGTCCAGGTCACCTTCCTCAAGGGGCACGCGGCCCGTGACAAGTTTCGCACTCGCTCCGACCATCCGGACGCCTCCGTCCAGGCCTGGTACTTCACGATTGCACGCCATGCCGCCCTCGACCACCTGCGCAGCCGGCAGCGCTCGAGCCGACGCGCGGCACGCGCGGAGGCCGCCGACCTGCCGGCCCAAGCGGCCGGCGACGCCCCCGCCGACCCCGAGCGCGCCCACCTCGAGCGCGAGCAGGCCGAGCAGGACATCGCCAGCGTCCGGGCGGCCATCGAGGCGCTCCCGGCCGGACAGCGCGAGGTGCTCACCCTGCACAAGATCGAGGGGCTCCCGATGAAGGAGATCGCCCGGCGCCTCGGGATCCGCGAGGGCGCGGTCCGTGTCCGCGCCCACCGCGCATACCGCGCCCTCGCCCGGGCCCTGGGGGTGGAGGAAGATTGACGATGGACGCTCGTGAGCTCATCGAGCAGGACCTCCGAAGAGTGCAGCGCATTCGGCGCCGACACTTCGCCATCGCGCTGGTGGCCGTGGTGGCCGTGACGGCCTCGGCGGTGCTGCTCGCGGCGCGCCCGGACCTGCTGACGCAGCCGCCTGCGCAGCTCGCCGCGCAGGCCACCCTGTTCGTCCTGTGCCTGCTGCTCTTCCCGGCCATCGG
>JALSIN010000059.1 GCA_026989935.1 Polyangiaceae bacterium
GTGCTCCCCTTGGGGCACAGCATGGGGGGGCTCATCCTGCTGGTCGCCCTGATCGACGGGGTGCTGCGGCCGGCCCCGGCCGGCGCCGTGATCAGCGCTCCGCTGCTGGGGCTCGCCCTGCGGGTGCCGTGGCTCAAGGCGGCCGCGGCCCGCCTTGCGGCCAAGGTCGTCCCGACCCTCTCGCAGCCGGCCGACATCCCGCCGTCGGCGATCAGCCGGGACCCCGACGTGGTGCGGGCCTACGAGGCCGACGACCGCCGCAGCCGCGTGATCACCGTGGGGTGGTTCGCAGCCATGGAGCGCGCCATCGCCCGGGTCGAAGGCTCCGTTGCGGCGCTCGACCTGCCGATGCTGTGGCTCGTGGGCACGGGCGATCGCATCGTGGACCCCGCCGCCGTGCGCCGCGTGTTCGAGCGCCTGCCCGATCCGAGCGCCCACGACCAGCGGCTCGAGGTGTTCGAGGGCTACTACCACGAACTGCACAACGAGCCCCCCGATCTGCGGGAGCCGGTCCGCACCCTCGTGCTGGACTGGCTCGTCGATCACGCGGGCCCGCCCGGGGCTTGACGGGCCGGCGCGGTCAGTCCTGCGGCACGACGGTCTCCAGCCGGTCGATGGCGTGGACGGGGGCGGCGTCGCCTTGCATGAGGGGGGCGATGGCGCCGTAGACCAGGCGCTGCTTCGCCAGCAGCCCCTTGCCCTCGAAGGCGCGGCTTTCCACCCGCAGGGCGTAGTGGCCCGGGCTTTGCGGCTCCACGACGACCCGGGCGTCGGGCAGGGCCGTGCGGATCGCTTCGGCGAGGCGCGCGCGGACGGGGTCGTGTTCGGTGCTCACGGCCCCGGAGCATAGCAAGCCGGCGCCGCCGGGCCCATCACGGCTCGCCGAGGATCCGCACCTCGAGCTCGAGCCGCACGCCGAAGCGCTCGGCGACCGCCGCGCGCACGCGCTCGATGAGGGCGACGAGGTCGGCGGCCCGGCACGGCGGGTCGGCCTTCGGGTCCACCACCAGCCAGTTGGCGTGCACCGGGCTGACGACGGCGCCGCCGATCCGCAGGCCCTTGAGCCCCGCGGCCTCGATGAGGCGGCCCGCGTAGTCCCCCGGCGGGTTCTTGAAGGTGCTGCCGTTGTTGGGCACGCCGTGGGGCTCGCGCGCGCGGCGGTGGGCGCGCAGGCGCTCGACGGCGGCGTCGATGACCTCGGCGGGCGCCGGCCGCAGGGCCAGGTCCATCGACACGACCACCTCGTCCGCCGGCAGGTCCGAGGCGCGGTAGCGAAACCCGCAGGCCTCGGCCGGCCGCGTGCGGACCTCGCCGGCCCGCGTAAGGCTCGTCACGCGCACGACCACGTCCTTGAACTCGCCCAGGAACGTCCCCGCGTTCATGACCACGCCGCCGCCCATGGTGCCGGGCACGCCGGCGAGGAACTCCACGCCCGAAAGACCGAAGGCGCGGCACCGGGCGAGCACGCGGCCCGTGCTGGCGCCGGCCTCCGCGTGGACGGCGGCCGGGCCGGTGCGCTCGACGGCCCGCAGGCGGGCGAGGTTCACCACCAGACCGCGGATCCCCCCGTCGCGCACCAGCAGGTTCGTGCCGCCGCCGACGAAGGTGACCGGCACGCCGGCGGCGTGGGCCGCGGCGAGCAGGGCGGCCAGGTCGTCGCGCGTGCCCGGACGCGCGAAGACGTCCGCGGGGCCGCCCAGGCGGTTCGTGGTGTGGCGCGCCATGGGCTCGTCGAGCCGAAGCTGCGTGTCCGGCAGGTCCGCCTCGGACAGGCCCAGGCGATCGAGCACCGCGGCCCCGCGGCCCATCACGCGGCTCCGGCGATCCGTTCGACCAGTTCGACGGAGACCTGCGTGACGTTGCCGGCGCCGAGAGTGAGCACCAGGTCGCCGGGCCGCGCCTCGCCGGCCACGGCCCCCGCGAGATCCGCCACGTTCGGGACGAAGTGCACCGGCCGGTCGGGCGCGGCCTCGCGCAGGGCGGCGGCCAGGGCCCGCCCGTCGAACCCCTCGATGGGGGCCTCGCCGGCCGGGTAGACCTCCGTCAGGAACAGGGCGTCGCACCCGGCCAGCGCCGCGACGAAGCCGTCGAAGTGGTCGCGCAGGCGGGTGTAGCGGTGGGGCTGGACCACCGCGACGAGCCGGCGGTCGGGGTGGCTCGCCCGTGCCCCGTCGAGGGTGGCCGCGATCTCCGTGGGGTGGTGCCCGTAGTCGTCCACCACCAGCACGCCGCCGACCTCGCCCCGGACCGAAAAACGCCGCTGCACCCCCGAGAAGCCGGCCAGGCCGCGCCGCAGCGCTTCGGGATCGGCGCCCAGATCGAGCGCCACGGCCAGCGCGCCCACGGCGTTGCGGACGTTGTGCCGCCCCGGCATGTGGAGCACGAAGGGCCCGTAGTCGATCCCGCGGGCCACCAGGCGAAACCGCGTACGGGCGCCCGAGACCTGCTCGTCCACCGCGCGCACCTCCGCGTCGGCGCCGCATCCGTACGTGACGGTGCGCTTGCCGACGGCCGGCAGGATCGCCCGCACGCCGGGGTCGTCGATGCAAAGGTACGCGGCGCCGTAGAAGGGCACGCGGTTGGCGAAGCCGCAAAAGGCCTCGCGCAGGGCGTCGAAGCCGCCGTAGTGGTCGAGGTGCTCGCGGTCGATGTTCGTGATCACGGCGTAGGTGGGGCTCAGGACGAGGAACGATCCGTCGCTCTCGTCGGCTTCGGCGACGATGAGATCGCTTTCGCCCACGCGCGCGTTCGAGTCGAAGGCGTTGACCTTGCCGCCGATGACGACCGTCGGGTCCGACCCGGCCTCGTGCAGGAGCGAGGCCACGAGGGACGTGGTGGTCGTCTTGCCGTGGCTGCCGGCCACGGCGATGCCGCGGCGAAGGCGCATGAGTTCGGCGAGCATCTCGGCCCGCGGGATCACGGGGATCCGTCGGGCGCGGGCGTCGGCCACCTCCGGGTTGTCGGCGGCGACGGCGCTCGAGACCACCACCACGTCCGCCGCGCCCACGTGCGCCGGATCGTGGTCGCCCGTGAAGATCGTCGCGCCGAGCGACCGCAGGCGGCGGGTGGCCTCGCTTTCGCGCAGGTCGCTGCCGGTCACCCGGTAGCCGAGGTTCGCGAGCACCTCGGCGATGCCGCTCATCCCCGCGCCGCCGACGCCCACGAAGTGGATCTGGAGGTTTCGTTCGAAGATCACGGGGCTAGAACCAGTAGCGGGCGCCGAGGCCGAAGTCCACGTTCCACGCGCTCAGGTAGGGGCCCACCAGCGGACTGTAGGCGGTCTCCAGGAAGATGTCGATGGGCACGCGCTTCAAGAAGAAGTCGATGCCGAGCACGGGCGCGCGGAAGAAGAACGCCGCCTTGCGAAAGTCACCGGGCTCCGGGGCGAGGGGGCCGACGTGCCCGAACTTCTCGCTCCAGAAGGCGACGCCGACGCCGACGCCGAGGTAGCCGAGGGCGAAGAACCCCGGATCCTTCCCCCACGGCTTCGAGTGGAACAGGTACGTCAGATCGGCCCGCCCCGCGCCGAAGTGGAAGAACCCGAAGCCCACGTGGGACGAAAGCGCGTGGCGCGGGTGGAGGAACACCTTGGCGGAGCCGCCCGTCGGGTCGCCGGCGACGATCCCGAGGGACACCGATCCGGCCTCGGGCGGATCCGGCCGGTCGCCGCCTTCGGCCGCGTGGGCCGAGGTCGGTCCGGCCCACAGGGCGACGGCGAGCATCGGGGCGCAGGCACGCACGCGGTGCCATGGTACGAGACCGGGGGCCGTGGCGGCCAGGGGGGCGCTCGTGGTACGGCCGGGCGCGATGGGCCCGCGATCCCTGGCCGAGGACCCGGCGCGCGCCGCCCGGATCGCCGAGGCGCTGTCGTGCTGGTTTCGCGCGCACGCCCGCGACCTGCCGTTTCGGCGCACGCGCGACCCGTACGCCATCTGGGTCAGCGAGGTGATGCTGCAGCAGACCCGGGTCGCCACCGTCGTGGCGTACTACGAGCGGTTCCTGGCCCGGTTCCCCACCGTCGAGGCGCTGGCGGCGGCCGACGAGGACGAGGTGCTGGCGGCCTTCAGCGGGCTCGGCTACTACCGGCGGGCGCGCTTGCTCCACGCGGGGGCGCGCTGCGTGGTGGCGCGCTACGGGGGGGCGCTGCCGCGTGACGAGGCGGCCCTGCGCACGATCCCCGGCATCGGGGCCTACACGGCGGGCGCCATCGCGTCGATCGCGTTCGATCGGCCGGCGCCCGCCGTGGACGGCAACGTCGCCCGCGTGCTCGCGCGCCTGGATGGGATCGAGGACCCGGCGGAGCAGGTCGCGGGCCGCCCGGGGCTCGCGGCGCGGGCCCGGGCGCTGCTGTCCGCCGGCCGGCCGCGGGTGCTGGCGCAGGCGACGATGGAGCTCGGGGCGCTCGTGTGCACGCCGCAGGCGCCCGCCTGCGACCGGTGCCCGGTGGCCGGCGCGTGTCACGCCCACCGCACGGGCCGGGTGGATCGGATCCCGGCGCCGCGCCGCCGCCCGGCGCGGCCGCAGGCCCGGTTCGTGGCGGCGGTGCTGCGGTGGCGGGACGGGGTCGTGCTCGAACGGCGGCCGGCCGGCGGGTTGCTCGGGGGGCTCTGGTGCCCGCCGCTTGCGCCCTGTCGCGCTCGGGTGCGCCCGCGTGCGCCGGCGCGCGCGGTGGCCGATCGCGGGCTCGCGGTCGAATGGACCGGGTCGGCCGCCGGGTGGGTGCGCCACGCGTTCACCCACCGCGTCTGGCTCGTGGCGGCCTGGTCCGGCGAGCTGCGTGCACCGCCGCCCGAGTCCGGCGCCCTCGTGGTGTGGCGGCCCGGGGAAGCGCCGCCGGGCGGGCTGCCGTCCCTTGCCCGGCGGATCCTCGCCCACGCCGGGGTCGAAGCGGCGACGAAAGACGGCGGCACCGCCCCGTGACCCTCGCGGCGTCGTCGGGCGCACGGGCCGGCCGGGGTCGCGGGCCCGGAGGCGACCCGACCCGGCGCCCGCGGCCGTCGAGTTCGCTCGCCTTGGGACGCCGAGCGCGGCGATCCTGGGGCGACAGCACCGATCCGATCAAAAGTAGTAGCGCATCCGCAGAGCCACGTCGCCATGGGCGAGCCCCACGCTTGCGCCGTGGGCGTAGGCCTCGACGAGGAAGGGTGACCAGGCCCCCTCGAGCGCGGTGTCGAGCGGCACCTTCTTCCAGTGCAGCGTAAGCCCCAGGACGGGCGCCCGCAGCATGAGACCGAACCACGTGTGGTGGTGGTTGTGATCGGGGACGCCGTGACCGTTGTAGGAGTGCCAGTACCGGTCCGACCACAGGCCGACCCCGAGCCCGAGCCCCAGGTAGCCGATAAGGTCCACCACCGAACTCGAGGCCCAGGTGGCCGGGTGCCACAGGTAGCTCATGGACAGGGTGCCTGACCCGTGGTGCAGCGGCGCCCACCCCAGCTCGAACTGCAGCGCGTGCTGGGGGGCCAGGAACAGCTTGGCCGATGCGCCCATGGGGTCGCCGAGGGCCAGGCCCAGGCCGAAGTTGCCGCCTTTGCCCCGCAGGCGCTCGGAGGGGCTGGGCGCGGCCTCTGCGCCGAACGCGGTCACCCAGGTGGCCGCGGCGACGGCGAAGGGCAGCGTACG
>JALSIN010000060.1 GCA_026989935.1 Polyangiaceae bacterium
CTTCGAGGGTCTTGCCCGCAAGGGGGCTTTGGGCGTCCACGCGAAGCTCCTGCACCTCGAGGCCGCCCCCGAGGCGACGCACGCCGGAGATCCGCGGCGCGATGCGCTCGCTGGCCGCGGCGGCGAGGGCGGCGGCCAGCACGTGCTGCGGCGTGTAGACGCTCGTGGCACCGGCCCGCAGCATGGGCCCGCGGTGGCGCGGATCGGCCATGAAGGCGTGGATCGGCCCGTCGAACCCGGCCTGACGCGCCGCCCACACGAAGGCCCCGTTGTCGGCGTCGCTGCCGTTTAGCACCATGGCCTCGGCGCGCCGCAGGACGTCCGCCGACACGTCGTCGTCCTCCACGGCGCCGAACACCACCGTGTGCCCGCGATCGACCAGCCGCCGCGCGGTGTGATCGTCCTCCTCGAAGACCACGCACGGCTTGCCGGCCTGGCGCAGCGCCCCATACAGCCCCTCCACCTCCGGGCCCCAGCGGTACAGCAAGACGTACCCCTTGACCTTGCGCGGCAGGGTCCGCGGCAGGCGGCCCTCGAACCGCTCCTCGATGTAGGGGATCACGTACAGCGGGAAGGACACGAACAGCAGCGTGATGCCGACGAACTGGACGAGCGCCACGTAGGCGATCATCACGGGGTGGGACCAGCGGCTGTCGCCGCCGTAGCCGGTGGAGGTGAGCGTCTCGGTGGCCCACACGACCGCCTGCCCGAAGGTCCGCTCGCGCCCCTCCAGGTGCGCCATGCCCAGCATGTAGAAGGTGGCGAACAACAGCACGGCCACGGGCAACAGGGCCACGAACACGGCGATCCGTCGTCGTACCCGTCGTTCCATCACGGTCCCCAGATCGAAAGGCCGGCCAGGATCCACAGGCCGGCGAACAGCATCCAGACGGCGGACAGGCCCACCAGGTCCCGGGCGCGGATCCCGGTGATCGCAAGCAGCGGCAGGGCCCAAAACGGCTGCAACATGTTCGTCCACTGGTCGCCGTAGGCCACGGCCAGCACCGCGTGGGCCGGGTCCACGGCGAGGCGCTCCCCGGCCGCCAGCACGATGGGCCCTTGCACGGCCCACTGGCCGCCGCCGGACGGAACGAACAGGTTCAAGAGCGCGGCGCTGGCGAACACCGCCGGCAGGAAGGCCTCGCGGCCGACCGAGGCGACGACGTCGGACAGGGCC
The DNA here is from genome assembly GCA_026989935.1 of Polyangiaceae bacterium. Classification (GTDB taxonomy): domain Bacteria; phylum Myxococcota_A; class Polyangia; order Nannocystales; family Nannocystaceae; genus J032. Next base: position 1,178 of record JALSIN010000060.1, read on the forward strand.
TGGGAAAGGCCCGAGGCCGCCATGACCCCCATGATCCCCGCGTAGATCGGAAACTGGACCAACACCCCGGTGCAGCTACGCACGTTCTCGTCGCAGGCGCGCAGGAACCGGGAGGGGCGGCGATGGGCCACGAGCGCCGCCGCCCACAGGCCGAGGATCACGGTGTCGAGGTCGAGCCCGCCGGCGGCGACGCGGCGGGCGAACCCGGCGAGGAACAAAAGGGCCAGCACGGCCGACAGGACGGCGGCGTCTTCGAGGCGATCGAGGAGGCCGCGCGCCGGCGGGTCGGTGGCGGGCTCGGGCGCCGGGACCGCGGTGCGGGGGCACGGCGCGGGGGCCGGGTCGTGGGCCGGCACCATGGCGGCGAACGCAAACGGCGCCAACAGCACGAGCCCCCCGGTGATCCACAGGTTCATGGGGGACAGGAGGGTGGCCTCGACCGGGACCGCTCCCACGGCGTCGGCCAGCCGTGCGCCGAGGACCTCCCGCTGGTCGGCGAGCGACGCGGCCTTCAGCGGTGCGCTGCCCGAAAGCCCGCCGTGCCACACGGAGAGCCCCACGTAGCCGGCGGCGCACAGGATCGGGTAGTGCAGCGAAAAGCCCTCGCGCCGCGCCCGGACCCCCGCCGCGCGGGCCAGCAGCGCGCCGCCGACGAGCCCCAGGCTCCAGTTGAGGACGCCGAGCGCCGCACTCGTCCCCGCCACGAGCGCCACGAGCCCCCGCGGCGTGCGCGGCACGGCGGCGAGGCGGGCCAGGGCGCGGGCCACCGGCGGCGCCGTCGCGAGCGCCCCGCCGAACAGGAGCATCAGCGCCATCTGCATGGCGAAGGCGAGCAGGCGCCAAAGGCCCGTGCCGGCGAAGGCGTCGAGGGCGGCGACCGGCGGCGTGCCGCGAAGCATGGCCGCGACGAGCACGACGACGGCCAACAGCACGGCCACCACGAACGGATCCGGCACGATCCTGCGAAACCCGTGGCGGGCGGCGAGGGCGAGGCGTGCGACGGGGCCCATGGGCGGACGCCAGCCTACCAGCCGCGGCGGCCGGCCGGGGCCCTACGCCACGCCGAACGCCTCGATGCGGGCGCGCACGTCCTTTGGGATCTCGACCGCGCGGCGGAAGGTCGGCGAGGCCGGGTCGAGGTCCATCGCCACCACGACCTTGCGGCCCGTCACCCGCGCCGCGCCGTCGTCGCCGTCGATGCGCAGGGCGAACGTCAACGAGGTGCGGCCGAGCGCGGCCACCCGCAAGGCCACGGTCAAACGATCCCCGTAGGCGCTCGGGGCGCGATAGTCGGCCTCGGTGTGCACGGCGGGAAACCCCATGCGGCGGGTCTCGATGACCGTGCGGTAGGGCACCGCGAGCACGTGGTCGAACCACGTCTCCATGGCCTGGTGGAAGAAGTCGTAGTAGACGGGGTAGTAGACGATCCCGGCCGGGTCGCAGTGCCCCCAGCGCACGACCACCGGCAAGCGATGCACGCCGGGGGGATCGGGTTGAGCGGTCACGCGGCGAGTGTATGCTTCGCCCATGGTCCACGTCGAGTACGAAGCAAAGGACGGCATCGCGACGATCACCCTCGATGCCCCCCCGGCCAACTGCTACTCCTACGAGCTCATGCGTCGCTTCGACGACGCAATTCTGAAGGCCCGCTTCGACGCCGACGTCCACGCCCTCGTGGTGCGCAGCGCGGGATCGAAGTTCTTCTGCGCGGGGGCCGACATCGGCATGCTCAAGGCGGCCGACCCGGCCTTCAAGTACAACTTCTGCCTGCATGCCAACGAGACCCTGCTGCGGCTCGAGCAGACGCCCAAGATCGTCGTCGCCGCGCTCGACGGGCACTGCGTGGGCGGCGGCCTGGAGATCGCGCTGGCGTGCGATCTTCGCCTGGCGCGGCGGGGCTCGGGCAAGTGCGGGCTGCCGGAGGTGCGGCTGGGCGTGCTGCCGGGCACCGGGGGCACGCAGCGCCTGGTGCGGACGATCGGCAAGGCGCGCGCCATCGAGCTGATGGTCCGGGGGGAGACCTTCGACTACGACCGGGCCCACGCCCTCGGCCTGGTCCACGAGGTGATCGACGCCGCGGACGGGCCGGCGTTCGACGCGGCGGTGCTCGACTACGTGCGCGAGCTCGTGCCGCCGAAGGCGCCCGGGCGCGCGGTGGGGTTCATCAAGCGCGCCTGCGTGTCGGGGGCCGAGATGGACCTGTACGACGGGCTCGCCCTCGAGCGCGAGCTGCAGCAGCGCCTGTTCGAGGGGGCCGACGCCGCCGAAGGGCTCGCGGCGTACGTGGAGAAGCGCCCGCCGTCGTTTACGGGGCGCTGACCGGCGGCGCCATACGCTGGTGGACGCTGCGGTCGTACTCGGCCACCGCCGCGGCGAGCGCCTCGGCCACCTTGCGGCGGCGGGCGGGTTCGACGAGCACGGCGGACTCCTGCGGGTGGTCGAGGAACGCAGCCTCGAACAGGATCGCCGGCGCGCGCACCCCCATGAGCACGTCGAAGGGCGCCTGCCGCACGCCTCGGTCGGGGCGCGTGGGGAACAGGGCGGCCTGGGCCCGTTGGACGAGCCGGGCGAGCCGGGCGGCGTTGCGCAGGTGGGCGCTTTGCGTGAGCTGGCGGACGGCCACGACCGCGGCGGGATCCGAGCCCGGCGCGGCGAGGGCCCCGTCGTTTTCGCGGCGCGCGGTCCGGGCGGCCTCCAGGGTGGCGGCGCGGGCGTCGAGCACGTAGGTCTCGAACCCGGTCTGATCGCGCCCCGGCGAGGCGTTCGCGTGCAGGCTGATGAACAGGTCGGCCCCCGCCCGGTTCGCCAGCGCCGCCCGCTCGGCGAGCGTCATGGTCACGTCCTCCTCGCGCGTCAGGACGACCTTCACCCCCGGCAGTTGCTCTTCGAGCGCGGCCCGCAGGTCCTTGGCGAGGGCCAGGGTCACCTCCTTCTCCACCGTGTGCCCCCCGGCCGCCCGGCAGCCGGGGTTCGCCCCGCCATGCCCCGGATCGATCACCACGACGAAGGGGGCGGGCCCGGCCGGGCGCGGGGCGGCCTGGCCCCGACGCGGCGCGACGATCCAGGCGGCGAGCACGGCGGCGACGAGGAGGAGGCGGGACGGCCAGCGGGCGGTGGAGTACATGGACCTACATGTAGGACAAAGTAGGTAGAACTCCAAAATTCGGGCCCCCACCGTGCTAGAACGCGCGCGAGCGTGTCCGGCCGAGCCCAAACGGCGCTTTTTGCGCTCCTGTGGACCGCCCTGGCGGGCGCGATCCAGGTGGTGGCGACGGTGGAGCTGGGGCTGTTGCCGGCGACCAAGGTGCGCGCCGCCGCCGCGGCGCCGCCGGGGCCCTACCTGGTGGCCGCCGCGGCGGTGACCGGGGGGCTGGTGCTCGCGGCTTTGCTGCTGCGACGGCGGCCGCTGTGGGCCGCCCTTTCGATCCTCGCCCTGGAGGCGGCGGGGCTCTTCCCGGCGGCCCGGGTCATGACGGTCGCCGGGACGATCTACTCCCTGGAGCTGTTCGCCCACCACTGGGCCGCCGTGTCGGCGGCGGTGGCGCTCGTCGCCGCGGCGGGCCTCGTGCCCCCGGCCCGTCCGGTCTGGGCCCGGCGGGTCGGTCGCGTCGCGGCCGGGGCGGCCGTCGTCGCGGCCGCCGTCGGCCTTGCGGCGCACGTGATCGGGCACGCCCGTACGTTCGAAGCCGCCGCACCCCTGCAGGCGGCGGCCGCGGGGCTCGTGCTCGCCGCGGCGGCCGGGGCCATCGCGGTGCGGGCGGCGGCCGGCCGGGCGTTCGCCCCCACCTTGGCCGCATCGGCGCTGCTGGTCCCGTGGCTGGTGCGCGTCGCCGTCACCGGGCGAGCCGGCCTGGCCGGCGCCCCCGCCGAAGGCGCGGCCCGCATCGCCGTGACCGTGGCGCTGGGACTTGGAGCCCTCGTCCTGCTCGGGACCGTCCGCCCGCGGCTGTCCGCCGGCCTGCGGGTGGTGGTCCACGCCGCCAGCGCGCTGGCCGTCGGCGCGCTGTACGTGACCTACGATCGCTTCTTCGGGGAGGTGGAGGCCGCCTTCGACGAGCTCGCCCGTTCCTTCCTGGGCTTTTCGCCGCCATACCCCACCTACGTGCCGGTGCCCGCGCGGATCGCCTTTGCGGTGGCCGTCTTCGCCGCGGTCGTCGCGGCCTACGGGGCGCTGGTTTCACGCGACCGGCGACGCGAGGGGCTGGCGCTGGCAGTGGCGTTGCTCGCCGGCGTCGGATTGTCCTCGCCGCAGACCGTACTCATGGCGGGCGCGGGGCTCGTGGCGTTCGCCGCCTTCGCGATCCCCGCCACGCCCACGTCCGCGGCCCGGCCGCCGCCGCGCCCGGCCGCCGCCGTCTTCGAGGCCGTGGCGCGCGATCTCGGCTGGGAGCCGCCCGTGGTG
>JALSIN010000061.1 GCA_026989935.1 Polyangiaceae bacterium
AGGACCTCTACTTTCGCCTCAACGTGGTGCAGATCGTCCTGCCGCCGCTGCGGCGGCGCAAGGAGGACATCCCCTCCCTCGTCGAGCGCTTCTTCGAGCGCGCCTGCCGCGAGATGAACCGGCCGCTCGAGGGCATCTCCGCCGAGGCCATGCAGCGGCTGCTCGCCTACGACTACCCCGGCAACGTGCGCGAGCTCGAGAACCTGATCGAGCGGGCCGTCGCCCTGGAGACGGGTCCGGTCCTGTCCGCCGAGCACCTGCCGGCGCCCGACCCGCCCGTGGAGCCCCGCGCCGCCCCCGCGCAGACCTTCGGCCCGGACGGAGTCGATCTGGACACCGCGCTCGCGGACCTCGAACGCGACCTCATCGAGCGTGCCCTGGCGGCCGCCGAGGGCGTGCGCCAGCGTGCGGCCGAGCTGCTGCGGATCACCCCCCGTTCTCTGCGCTACCGAATGGCCAAGCTGGGGATCGCGCCGCCGAACGGCCCACTCCTGAAAACCGACATTTCAAACACCGCCGAGTGAACGGGTGACGAAATTCGTCGGCGGGACGGCGCAGATGGTCCTGTTCGACTTCGCGCTCGGAAAAAGCCGTTGGAATCACTACAATAATGAAACCGCACGGCCCGGCACGGGCCGTGCTTTCCAACCGGGAGCACCGTCATGCACACGATTGGCCGACGCCACCGCCCGTCGCGGGGCTTTACCCTCATCGAGCTGATGACCGTCGTGGTCATCTTGGGGATCCTCGCGACGATCGCGGTGGTCGGGTACACGCGCTATACGCGAAGCGCGCGCAAGAGCCAGGTGGTGGCGAACCTCAGCAACATCACGCTGCGGCAAAAGAGCTTCCTGGCGGTGACCGGCCACTACGCCAGCAGCACCACGGACGAGAACAAGGTCTACCCGCCGAAGGCGAAGATCTCGAACCCGAGCCTCTCCCCCGTGCAGTGGGACATCAACGATGCCGACTACACCCTCGCCGGCCAACCCGACGGCCCGTACCTGCGCGGCGGCGGCGCGTTGCACGGGTTCGACGCGCTGCGCTTCATGCCCGAGGGCGGGCAATCGTACTGCGCCTACGGGACGATCTCCGGTTATGGGACGAACGGTCCACCCGGTCAGGCCGACGAGCCGCCGTTCGGCCAGACGCTCGCCAAGGCCATCTTCCCCAACGCCACGGTGGAGCAGCAGCGGTTCTACGCCAACGACTGGTTCTACTCCTTCGCCATCTGCGACCTCGACTTCGACGGGACGTACTGGGCGCTGACCACGGCGCACTACACCTCCGAGGTCAGCGGCGACTCCATCGGCCCCTACATCGAAAACGAGTGACCACCTGGCTTGCCCTCCCGGGCGGGCCGCCCGCCTCCACCCCCTCCAACCCAACGACCCACCCCCAAGAACCACCAACAAGAAAAGGACCAAGGACACCATGCACCTTTCTCTCCAACGTATGAAGAAGGCCAAGGGCTTTACGCTCATCGAGCTCATGATCGTCGTGGCGATCCTGGGCATCCTGGCGGCCATCGCGATCCCGGCGCTGACGAAGTACATGCGCCGGTCCAAGACGAGCGAGGCGCGCACGAACATCGCCAAGATCTTCGACGGCGTAAGCTCCTACTACAACGCCGAGCACGTCGAGCGCGGCAAGGTCAACCTCCTCGAAAACGGCGGCGCGCAGTCGCAGCTCGCCCCGCACCGCTGCCCGGTGGCGAACCCGAACGACACGACCGTCCAGAAGCTCAACCCGCCGCTGGCGATCGACTGCAACGCGGGTCCCGGCGGGCGATGCCAACCGAAGGTCGGCGGCGGCGGCGGTGGCACCTACGACATCGCGACCTGGACCGGCGACCCCGTCTGGGACGCGATCAACTTCGTGATGGAGCAGGGCCACTACTTCCACTACGGCTTCAAGGCCAAGAACTCCGGCACCTACGGCAACTGCCAGTTCACCGCCCAGGCCTTCGGCGACCTGAACGGTGACGGTGCCGTGTTCTCCACGTTCGAGCGCGCGGCCGCCGCGTCGCAGCAGGGCATCACCGCCGCGGCCGGCCTCTACATCGACCGCGAGCTCGAGTAGCACGCCCGCCCGTACCACCGGCCGGCGACGGCCGGCCTGACGCGAACGCCGCGACGCCCCGCCCGGACGTCGCGGCGTTCGTCCTCTTCGCGGGCGCCGCCGGGCCCCCTCTTCGACCCGCGCCCGGCGCGGCGGCCGGGCGCGCCCGCGGCGATGTACCATGGCCCCAAGGCATGCGCCGGCGCCTGCTCCTCCTCGTCTCCCTCGCCGCCTCGATGTTCGTGGTCCACACGGCCCACGACCGGGCCCGCGCGGCCCGGGCCGCCTTCCCCAAGGACGAGGACCTGCTCTACCTACCGGCCCCGGAGCACCTGGCCTGGATGAGCCTGGGTTACCGCGAGGCACTGGCCGACCTCATCTGGATCCGAGCCCTCGTCTTCGCGGGCAGCCACCTTACCGACGACGAGATCGTCTGGACGGATCGCTACACGGAGGCGATCACGTCGCTCGCCCCGCGGTTCGAGCGGCCCTACCTTTGGGGTGGGATCAGCGCCATCTACGTCGGCGGCAAGAACGTCGATCGGTCCATGGTCGAGCGGGCGATCCGGATCTACCGCGAGGGACTCGAACAGTTCCCGGAGAGCCACGAGCTCCTCTACCGGCTGGGGATGCTCCTGCTGCACCAGGTCCCGATCACCCCGGGCTACGGTGACGAGGAGATCCGCCGCGCCAAGATCGAGGGCGCCCGACTCATCCGCAAGGCCGCCGCCTTCGGCGCGGACCCGCTGGTTCGGCAGTACGCCGCCACCCTGATTACGGACTACGCGGGCCGGCAACTCGCGATCCAGTTCCTGCAAAGCCAGATCCTGGAGGCCGAAGACGAGGCCCTGCGCGAGATGCTGCGCCAGAAGCTCGCCCAGATCGCCGGGCGCGCCGCGGTGACGGACGTGGATCGGATCCAGGCCGCCTTCACCCGCGAGCGCGATCGGCAAAAGCCGTACGTACCCCTGGCCCTGTGGGCCCTGTTGCAGCCGGGCGACGCGCCTTACCGCGACGGCGCGTCGGGCCGGACGCGACCGGCCGGCGACGGCCCGGGCCGGCCCCCCGACAAAGCCCCCTAGCTCTTCTTGCAGCGCACGATCGCGCGGCCGTCCTTGGGCACGGTGACGCGCTTGGAGAAGCTCTTGCCGTCCTTCCACGAGCACTTGACCGTGTGCCCGCCGGCCGAGACCTTCTTCGGCGGGCGCGGGGTCTTCCCCACCTTCCGGCCGTCGATGAACACGGTGGCCGGCGGCGTCCCAGGCGCCGTGGCCACCCCGAGCATCCCCGTCCCCGACGGGCGCGGGGTGGAACGACGGCGCCTGCCCCCCGAGCGCTTCGCAGACGACGACTTGGTGGCCGCCGCGACCTTCGCCGGCTCGCTGTCACGCGCGGGCGCCTTGCCCGCCTTCTCGGAGAGCGCCACCGTGATCGTCTGTGTCACGCCCTTGTCCACCGAAAGCGGCACGCGCTTCGTCTCGTAGCCCGGGGCGGACACCTCCAGCATGTACGCCACGCCGGGCTTCGGATCGACCGTGACCTTCTCCCCGGCCTTGCCGAGGGGCCGGGTCGTGTCCCCCTCGACCAGCGCCACCGTCGCCTCCTTCGGCTGGACGTCGAGCGTCAGTTCGAGCCGGGCCGGCGCAAGCGACACGGGCAGCAGCAGAGGCGCCCCCGCCTGGATGTCGATCTGCTTCTCGAAGGTCGCAAAGCCCGCCTTCGTGACGACCACCTTGTGCGGCCCGGCCGCGAGCTTGGAGACGATGAAGGGCGAGGTCCCCGGCACGGGGTTGCCGTCCACGATCAACGTTGCATCCGCGGGCGTGACGTTGACGGTCAACGACCCGACCCCGTCGGCGGACGCGGTCGCCGCGGTCTCCGTGGGCGAGGACATGGCGAAGGCCACCACCAGGCCGCCGAAGAGGAGGACAACGGCGGCGGCGCCGAGGCCGATCCACAGCCCGCGCTTGCCCTTGCCCTCCCCGCGCGAGACGACCGGGCTCGCCGCAGGCATGGATGCGGCCGGCGGGGGCAACGTCGCGCCTCCCGTCGCGGGCGGGGGCGGCCCTGCCGGCGCCGCCGGGGCCGGCGCAGATGCCCGGGGAGGCCCCGCCGGCGCGGGCGGACGGGACGGCGGCGGGCCCGCGGGCGCCTCCCCCCGAAGCGCCACGCCTCCAGATGGTCGAGGCGGCGCCACGGGGGCCGGGCGAGCCGACCGGGCCGCCAGCATCTCGGAGGCACGGTTGGCCTGCTCGAGATCTTGCCCGACGTCGCCGTCGAACAGGCGGGTCTCCAGCTCGTCGTCATCCCAATCGAAGTCGCCGCCGCCACCGGCTCGGGCCGCGGTGGACTTCGCCGGCGCGGGCTTCGGCGGCGCAGACCGGGCCGCGGGCTTCGGCGGCGCAGGCCGAGGGGCACCGCCCCCCACCCCCGCCGGACGCCCCGGCGTCATCATCATGGTCCGGCGCGCACCACGGCCTCCCGCCGGGCGGGCCCCACCGCTCGACGGCGGCGGCACCTTGGAGACCGGCTTGTGTGCCTGGGTCGGGACCGCCGAGGGGCGCGGCTTGGGCGGCTTTCGGCCCCCCCCGCCCTGACCTCCGCCTCCCTTGGCGCCGCCACCGGGCGGCGGCGGCGGTCGCCCCCCCGGCGGCGGCGGCGGCGGCCGACTCCCGGGCGTCATCATCATCGTCTTTCGCTGGCGACCGGTCGAGGATCCGGACCCGCCGCGGGCTCGGTTGGCTTTTTGCTTTTCCAACTCGATCTCCTTCGCGTACTGCTTCCGCATCCAGGCGGCCAGGGCTTTGCGGCTGTAGAACAGCCCGTGGGCGAACATGAAGGCCTGCAGTTCGTCGTGCAGCTCGATGGCGGACTGGTAGCGCTGCTCCGGCTCACGGGCGAGCGCCTTGAACACGATCCGCTCGAGGTCCTCCGGGATCGCGGGATTGACCGAGCGGGGGCTCGGGACCTCCACCTTGCGCACCATCTCGAGCGTGGCAAAGTCCGTGTCCCCCTGGAAGAGCCGCTGGCCGGTCAGCACCTCCCACAGGACGACCCCCACCGAAAACACGTCGCTTCGGCGGTCGAGCGGCATCCCGCGCACCTGCTCGGGCGACATGTACCCGAACTTGCCCTTGAGGATGCCGGCCTGGGTCTTCGAGGCCCGACCCGCCGCCTTGGCGACCCCGAAGTCGATGAGTTTGACCTCTCCCTCGTAGGACACCAGGATGTTCGGCGGGCTGACGTCCCGGTGCACGATGTTGAGTTCGCGCCCGTAGGCGTCCTTTTTGTTGTGCGCATAGTCCAGCCCCTCGCAGACCTTCATGACGATGTAGCAGGCCTGCTCGACGGGCATGGGCTTGCCTTGCTGCTGGCACCGCTGGAAGATCGCCCGCAGGTCCCGGCCCGCCACGTACTCGAGGGCGATGTAAAAACCGTCTTCGTGGGTATCGA
>JALSIN010000062.1 GCA_026989935.1 Polyangiaceae bacterium
TGGCCACCTCGCCCATGGCGGCCCGCACCTCGGGGGTCATCTGCGGGCTCGGGCACGGCGATTCCTCGATCACCTTCTGGTGGCGCCGCTGCACGCTGCAGTCGCGCTCGCCCAGGTGCACCGTCGCGCCGTGGGCGTCGGCCATCACCTGGATCTCCACGTGGCGGGCCCGCAACACGGCGCGCTCGACGAAGATCCGCCCGTCGCCGAAGGCCGCCCGGGCCTCGCGCGAGGCGGCCTCGAACGCCCGCGGCACGTCCTCGGCCCGCTCGACGATCCGCATCCCCTTGCCCCCGCCGCCCGCCGACGCCTTGAGCATCACGGGGAACCCGATCTCGGAGGCGGCACGGGCGGCGGCCTCGGGCGAGGTCACGTCGTCGCGCCCCGGCACCACCGGCACGTTCGCGGCCTCCATGGCCCGGCGCGACCGCACCTTGTCCCCCATGACCTCCATCGCGGTCGCGGGCGGTCCGATGAAGACGATCCCCGCCGCCTCGCACGCCCGGGCGAACGCGGGGTTTTCGCTCAAGAAGCCGTAGCCGGGATGGATCGCCTCGGCGCCGGTGCGCCGCGCGGCGGCAACGATGGCGTCGATGTCGAGGTAGCTTTGCGCCGACGGGGCCGGCCCGATGTGCACGGCCTCGTCGGCCATGGACACGTGTACGGCACCCGCATCGGCGTCGCTGTAGACGGCCACGGTGGCGATGTCGTGCTCGCGACAGGTGCGCATGACCCGTGCCGCGATCTCACCGCGGTTGGCCACCAGGATCTTTTGGAAAGGAGGCGTCATCGCGGTTCAAAGGTGCCAGAACCGGCGCCGCCCGTGGATCCGGCCTCGGGGAGCGCACTCTCCTCGGTCTCTCGCGCGACCGGGCGGGCCGTCGGAGGGAGGTTCGAGCGCGCCGGAGCAGCGTCCGGCTTCGCGTTCCCTTGGGGACGATCCGGCACCACGGCATCGGCGCCCCCCGGCTGTACGGGTTCGCCGATGGGGTGTGCGAGCGGCGGCGGGGGCGGATCGGGGAACCGAGGCGGCGGCGCCTTGTCGCCGCACGCAGGCACGGTCAGGGCGACGAACGCCACGAACAGGCCGGTGCGCTCCCAGGCGCTACGCCTCGGACTGGTCGTCATCGGCGTCCTCGACGGCCACGTCGCCGAGGTCGAGGCCGTCTTCTCCCTCCAGCGCAACGGCGCCCTCCTCGTCGTCCTCCCCCTCTTCCGGGGCCTCGTCCTCGCCCTCCATCTCGGCCTTGGCCCGCTGGCTCAACAGCGCCGGGTCGCTCGGCACTTCTTCGAGGTCGTCTTCTTCCAAGAGGCCCTCGTCGTCCTCCGACAGGCCTCCGAGGTTGACGGCCTCGACGTACCCCCAGCCACTCGACGTCACCCGGTACTGGTGCCGGGTCTCGTCGATGAACTCGCGCAGGACGCCATCGACTTCCTCGACGAACCGCACCTTGCCGGCCGCCACCTCCCGAAGGGCCGTCACCGCCTCCTTGTTCTCGCACTCGACGAGGGGCCGGGCCTTCCCCTCGGACAGGGCCCGGGCGCGCCGCGCCGCGAGGACGGTGAGCGCAAACCGGTTGGGGACGTGGACGAGGCAGTCTTCGACGGTGACGCGGGCCATGGGCGGCGCAGTATGGACCTGGGCCGCAGGCCCCGCAACCGGGCCATCTCGCCCGCGGCGGCGGCGGTGGTACGTTCTCATCATGGCATGGATCCGCGCGTCCCGAAATCGCGCAATGCGCGCATTTGTATCGCTGCTCGTGGTGACCGCTGGTTGCGGGGATCAGACCTGCGACTGTGGGACGCCGGCCACGGACAGCACATCGAACGGGGCGGTCACGGGGACCGCGTCGTCGGGCGCGGCCGCCACGACGACCGCGGCGGGGACGACCGCCGGATCGTCGGGCGCGTCGGTGGGGAGCAGCGCGGGCACCCCCGCGACCACGGCCGCCACCGGCCCGGGCACGTCGGGCACCGCCGCCACGACGGCCGCGACCGGCGCGGGGACCGCCGGCACGGGGGGCGGGGGGGTCGCCTGCTCGGACAAGGCCCCCAACGCCGCCTGTCCCGCCACGGCGCAATGCGTGCCCTCGCTGTGCTGCGACGGCACGGGCTTTTGCGCACCGGCCGACGCCCCGCCCTGCGGCGGCCTCATCGGCGCGGTGTGCCCGGACACGATGGTATGCGTGCTCGATGCCCGCGTGGCAGACGCCATGGGCGTGTGCCTGTCGCCCGAGCGGGCGGCCGCCGTGGAATCCCGGCAACCGGGCTGCTGGACGCTCTCGGGCGGCAAACCGTAACGTGGACCGGACGGCGCCGGGCGCTACAGGTCCACGAGGATCTGCTGGCCGCGCTCGCGCAGCTCCAGGCTGTCTTGCACCCAGCGGATGAACCGGCGGGCCACCTCCGGGTCGAACTCGAACGCCCGCGCAAGCGAAAGCAGCGCGTCGAGTTCGCCTTCGACCAGCTTGTTGTCGGCCATGGCGGCGCACACGGCCTGGTAGAACAGAAAGATCCGCGCCTCGCGGTGCTTGACGTCGCGGGCGACCTCCAGAAGGTCGCTCGGCTCGCGAAACTCCCGCCGCACCATGTCCCGCTCCTCGGGCAAGAGCATCATCTTGCCCATAAGGTCCTCCACGAAATGCCGCTCCGAGTCGGAGACTTGGTCGTCGCGGGAGGCCATGATGGCCACGGCACGCGCGACGGCGACCTGCTCCTCCGGCGTGATGAGCTCTCCAATGGGAAAATCGATCATGGTGCCTCGACGTGAAGCGTAGCCGACTTGCCCCGGCGTGAGAACCGCGCGGCGCCCGGCACGCGCCGCGGAACCCTCACCGCGCCCGACCCGGCGCACGCGCCGCACCCCCGGGCCCGCTTCGGCGCGAGGGATTGACTTCTCGGGCCGCGCGCGGGAAGAATCGGTCCGCCAACCTCACTCGTTCGAGGTCGTGAGGGCCGACCGGCCCTCGCAGGGAAGTCGGTGCGAATCCGACGCGGCCCCCGCCACTGTGAGCGGCGACGACGGAGACCTCAGGCCACTCGGTCCGCGGACCGGGGAAGGCGTCTCCCGAGGATGACCCGCGAGCCAGGAGACCGGGCCTCGAACCGTGACGAACCGGCCGAGACGGGAGGTTCTCGCCATCGTCGTTCCGTTCCCATGCCTCGCGGCCGCCCTCGCGGCCCCCGGATCGGGCGCGCCTGCCCCGGCGCAGCCCCCGCCCGCCCGTGACGACGCCGCGGGCTACCGCACGGTGGTGTCCGACCGGCGCGCCTCGGGTCGTCTGTCCGCCAAGGCGAAGGTGGCCGCGCGGGCCATCGGCTTCGCCGACCGGCTCGACGTGCGCGCCGCCGCGCGCGACCGCCCGGCCGACGGCTGGACCGAGGCCCTGCGCGGCCTGGCCGGCGTCTACGCGCGCAGCTACGGCGGCCTCGGGCGCTTCACCGCCGTTTCGATCCGGGGCTCGTCGGGCGCCCAGGTCCAGGTGCTCTACGACGGGATCCCCGTCGAATCCTCCGTCGCGGGTATTACGGACCTTTCGATGTTGTCGGCCGACCTCGTGTCGGCGGCGACGGTCCACCGCGGCTACGTCCCCGTACGCTACGGCGGCACCGCCATGGGCGGCCTCCTTCACCTCACCTCGGACGAAGGGCGCGCGGCGCTGACGACCGCACGGATCGGATTCGGCAGCTTCGGGGCCTACGAACTGCGCGCGCGCCTGCGCCGCCCCGTGGCCCGGGGCCATGGGACGGTCCACGCCGCCGCCGCCCTCGCGGGCGCCACGGGCGACTTTCCGTACCTCGATCCGGGCGCCCCGCACGACCGGTCCGACGACCGCACACGGCGGCGGCGCAACAACGACTACGGCCGCCTGACGGGGCAGGTGAAGGTGGTACTGCGCCGGCGGGGTCGGCTCCTTTCGATCCAGCCGGTCGTGCAGGTGCGCGAGCGCGGCGTACCCGGACCGGCGGGGGCCGCCTGGAGCGGCGCTCGGTCGTCGGAGCGAATCGGCTGGCTGATCCTCGGCGGGCGGGCCCTCCTGCCGCGCCCGGGATCCCTCGTGCGCATGCGCGGTTCCATCCGCGGCAGCCGGCGGTCGTTTCGCGATCCCGAAGGCACCGTGGGCCTCGGCCGCGACGACGAGGTACAGGCCACGGTGGACGCCTTCGGCGCCGCCTCCCTGCGGCTTTCGGCCTGGCGCGGCGCCTTCGTGGAGGTGGCCGCCGACCACCGGATCGAGCACACCCGCCTCGAAGACCGGCTCGCCGCCCCGGGCGATCCGACCGTCGGGCGGCGCCTGCGGGCGGGCACCGGGATCGAGATCGAGCAGTCCTTCGATGGCGGCCGCGTCGTCGTGGCCGCCGCCGAGCGCGTCGAGGCCTTCGAGACCCGCGTCGCCCCGGGCGCGGCGACGGGCCCCGCCCCGGCGGCCGGGGGCCGCGACATCCGCTTCGCGCACACCCCCCGCCTCGGGATCCGAGTCCGCCCCCACGAGGCCGTGCGGATCCGCGCCACGGTGGGGCGCTACGTGCGACCGCCCACCCTGGTGGAGTTGTTCGGAGACCGGGGCTGGGCCGTCGGCAACCCATCCCTTGCGTTCGAGCGCGGCGTCAACGCGGACGGCGGCCTGTCCCTCGACCTGCCGGTCGGCCCACGCGGGCGCCTGCTGGCGGCGGCCGCCGGCTACGTCACGCGCTCGTGGGACCTCATCACGTGGGTCCAGGCGGGGTTCGTCACGAGACCGCAGAACGTGCCCGGCGCCCTCGCCGCAGGCGCGGAAGCCAGCCTCGACGCCCTTTTCGCGCGCGGTGTCGTGGACTTGCACGCGTCGTACACCTATCTTTGGACGCAAAACCTCGATCCCGCACCGTCAAGCTACGGCCGTCCCCTGCCCGGTCGGCCCGCCCACCACGCGCTCGCCGCCTTGCGCCTTGCCGACACGGTCGTGCGCGACGGTGTGGCCCTGACCCCCAGTCTCGGCTACGAGGCGGAGTTGGTGGGCGCGACGAACCTCGATCCCAGCGGCCGCTACACGCTGCCGGCGCGGATCTTCCACGCCGTCTCCGCCGGCCTCGCCATCGACGGATGGCTGCATCTGTCCGTCGCGGTGCGCAACCTCGCCGACCGGCGCACCACCACGGTCCGCCTGCCGGTGGGCAACCTCGACGAGCCGATCCGCGTGCCGGTGGCCGACGTCCTGGGCTACCCCCTGCCGGGCCGCAGCGTGTGGTTGTCGGCCGCGATCGCGTGGCCGCGGCCCCGACCGGAGGTGCGATGAGGAAGACCGCCGTCCTGTGTACGGCCGTCACGGCCGCCTGCCTGCCGCCCCCCCTCGCCGGCGGCGGCGACGGCGCCACCGACACGGGTCTTGCGGACGACCCGTGGACCGCCGTGCCGGACGGGCCGTGTGATCTCGATCCGGTCGCCCCGACGGCGCTCGCGGTCACCACGACCGACTTCGCCACCGGCGCGGTGTCCATCGTGCGCACGGCCCCTTTCGACGTGCTGCCCG
>JALSIN010000063.1 GCA_026989935.1 Polyangiaceae bacterium
GTGGTCCGGTACCTGGCGGCGGGCCTGTTCGTGGAAAGCGACGGCGCCGTGGGCATCTTCAACGAGGAGGTGCCGCACATGCCCTTCTTCATGTTGCGCAAGCGCGACGGCACGGGGCTGTACGCCACGAAGGATCTGGCCCTGGCGATCCGAAAGTTCGAGCAGTTCGACATCACCCGCTCGATCTACGTGGTGGACAGCCGCCAATCCGATCACTTCCGTCACGTCTTCTTGACCCTGAAGAAGATGGGCTTCGACCAGGCCGACCGCTGCGAACACGTGCCGTACGAGATGGTGGAGCTGCCGTCGGGCCCCATGTCCACGCGCACCGGCAACGTCATCTTGTTTCGCACGCTGCGCGAGACGATGACGCGGTACGTGGAGGAGAACTACCTGGCGAAGTACCGCGGCGACTGGACCGACGAGGCCATCGCCGAAGTGGCGCACCAGGTGGCGCTCGGAGCGATCAAGTACGGGATGCTCGCCCGGGACGTGCTCCAGAAGATCGTCTTCGACATGGAGGCGTGGCTGCAGCTCGAGGGCAACACCGGGCCGTATCTTCAGTACGTGGTGGCACGGAGCCGCTCGATCCTGCGAAAGTGCGCCGACGCCGGCAAACATCTCGACCCGGCGGTCCTCGAGCCCGGTCCGGCCCAGGACGAGGCGTGCGCCGCCCTCGTCGCCGCCGAGGAGCGGGACGTGGTCCTGGCCCTGTCGGAGTTCGGAGCCGTGCGTCGGCGGGCGGCCGAGCAGCTTCGGCCGCACCAGGTGTGCGGATACCTGTTCGACCTGGCCAAGCGCTTCAACCGCTTCAACCGGGCGTGCCCGGTCAAGCCGTCCGAGGGCGCCCTGCTGCAGGGGCGGCTGCTGCTCGTGCGCGCCGTGGTCGAGGCCCTGGTCCATGGGCTCGACCTGCTCGGGATCCCCGCGCCCGAGCGCATGTGAGATCGCACAAGCGACCGCCGTGCCGCCGGCGCGCGGAAAGTGGTAGGCCCACCGCATGTCCCTCGACGCGCGAACGCCGGTGATCGTCGAAGCCCTCCGGACCCCCATGGGGCGCGCGGGCGGCCAGCTCGCGAACGTACGCCCCGACGACCTGGCCGCCCACGTGGTGCGCCACGTGGCCGAGCGCCACCCCGCGGCCGTCGAGCAGCTCGAAGACGTCTACTTCGGGGCGGCGAACCAGGCGGGCGAGGACAACCGCAACGTGGCGCGCATGGCGGTCCTGCTGGCGGGCCTGCCCGTGGAGGTCCCCGGGGTGACGGTCAACCGCCTGTGCGGTTCGGGCATGGAGGCCGTGGTCCAGGCGGCCAAGGCCGTGCTGTCGGGCGAGGGGCACGTCTATGTCGCCGGCGGCGTGGAGAGCATGACGCGGGCGCCGTTCGTGATCCCCAAGCAGGGGGTGCCGTGGCCGCGCGGCGCGGAGATCTTCGACACGCAGCTCGGATGGCGGATGATCAATCCGAGGATGAACGAATTGTACCCGGTGGTGAGCCTGGGCGAGACCGCCGAGAACGTGGCCGAGCGCTACGAGATCTCGCGGGCAGACCAGGACGCCTGGGCGTTGCGCTCGCATCGGCTGGCCGCAAAGGCGCAGGACGAGGGCTGGCTCGACGACGAGATCGTACCCATCGAGGTCCCGGGCGGACGCAAGGCGCCGCCGGTGCGCGTCACGGCGGACGAGGGCGTGCGCCGGGACACCTCCCTGGAGAAACTCGCGAAGCTGCGGCCGGTGTTCCGCAAGGGGGGGACGGTGACGGCGGGCAACGCAAGCCCCCTCAACGACGGCGCGGCCGCGCTGCTGGTGACGTCCCACGAGCGCGCCCGCCTGCTCGGGCTCGAACCCCTGGCGCGCATCGTGGCCTGGGGGCACGCCGGGGTCGATCCGGCCGTCATGGGAATCGGACCGATCCCCGCCACGCAAAAGGCCTTCGCGCGCGCGGGCCTCGGGCCCGACGACATGGACCTGGTCGAACTCAACGAAGCGTTCGCAAGTCAGGTGCTCGCGTCCATGCGCGCGCTCAAGCTCGACCCCGAGCGCGTCAACGTGGCCGGCGGCGCCATCGCCCTCGGGCACCCGCTGGGGTGCTCGGGCGCCCGCATCGTCACGACCCTCGTCCACAACCTGCGGCGCACGGGCGGCCGGTACGGCCTGGCGTCCATGTGCATCGGCGTGGGCCAGGGCATCTCGGTGATCGTCGAGCGCCTTTCGTGACGAACGACGGTACGTTGACCTGGAGACCCGGTTTCCGTAGCCTTCCGGCATGCGCCGTTCCTTCCTCGCCGCGCTGCTCGCCACCGCAACCCTCGCCGCTGCCTGTGCCGGCTCGGGGGGAGACGACGGCGGCGCCGGCACCGAAACGGCGGGGACCACCGGCGGCGGGGCCTGCTACGCGGACCGCGAGGCGCAAAAACCGTCCGCCTCCATGGACCTCCAGATGACCTGGGGGTCGGCCTGCCAGACGGACCAGGAGTGCAAGGACCGCCTCGGCGACCCCGACGCAGTATGCGACTTCTCGGCGGTCGTCTACGAGCTTCCGGGCGGCTACTGCACCAAGCCCTGCGTCGTGGGTGACGACCCGTCGAACACGCAGATGTCCTTCGAACTCGACGACCCCGAATGCGACCCGGCCGGCGGTGTCGCGTGTGTGGGCGCCAACGGCATTTACACCCGCTGCGCGATCCCGTGCACGGACGACTCGAATTGCGGGCGGGAGGGCTACTTCTGCCGGCAGATGCCGTCGATCGGCGGTCCGAACGATCCATCGTTTTGTCTGATGGACGACTGCTGCGAGATGAACTGCGACCCGTAGCGCTCGGGGCGCCTGTGCCCCCGGCACCGGCCCGCATCGGGCGAGACCGATGCCCCCGGTCGGTACGGTGTTAGGATCTTCCCGTGGGCCGCTCGAAGCTCGACCGAATCGCGCGCAGCCTGCGACGGTTCCTGCACCCCCCGATCGATCGCGCCGACCCGGAGGAGCGCTTCCGGCTTCGCGTCATTCGCACCCAGGCCCAGGTCACGTCGGCGGCGTTTTTCATCCCGCTGATCGTCTACGCCCTCGGGCTCGTGAACAGCTCCGGAGCCCGCTACCTGCTCATGGTAGCCGCGGCCTCGGGGACCATGACGCTCGTGTTCCTGTGGCTCTTGCGCAAGGGCGCCCACCGAGCCAGTCAGTTCCTGGTGCCGGTGGCGTTTTTGTTGCCGGACGTGGTGCTCCCGTTCGGACTGACCGTCGAACTCGTCTACCCCGTCCTCATCATCATGGTCTACGCGTTGCTGCTGCTGCCAACGGCCGCCAACGTCGTGCTCCACGGGATCCACCTCTCGATCATCGCCGGGTTCATCGCCTTCACCGACACCTACTCCCTGTTTCCGCCCGAGGGTGACATCAACGGCACGCATTACTTCTCGACGTACCTGGTCCTGCACGCCATCGGCGTGGCATACACCGTCAACTTTCGCATCCACATGGAAGCAGTCAACCGGGAGCTGCGCGAGCAGTCCAGAGAGTTGGCCTACCTCAACGAGCACCTCGAAGACGAGCTCCTGCGGCGGACCGAGCAGCTCGAACGCCAACAAGACGAGCTCAGCCGACGCCGCCGGGCCGAGGTCGTGGCGAACATCGCCAGCGGCATCGCCCACGACATCAGCAACCTGCTGGGGATCCTGCGCGTCAACGTAGACGTGCTCGATATGTACGCTGGGCACCGCACGGGCCCCATCCCCGAGGAGGAACGCCAGGCCCGCCGGCGGATCCACGGCGCCCTCGAACGCGGCCGGCAACTCGTCGAACGCATTTACGCCACCGTGCGGCATGAGCCGCTGGCGAAGGAGCGCTTCACCGTACGCGATCTGTTCGACGGCGTCATCGACCTGGCCCGCTCGACGCAGCCGGCCAACGTGCGGCTCGTCCAGGAACACCAGGCCCCCGACACGGCCCTCCTCGGGGACCGAGCCCAGCTCGAGCAGGTCTTCTTGAACCTCGTGCGCAACGCCTTCGCCGCCATCGGCGACGAGCCGGGCGAGGTGCGCCTGTCCTCGCGCGTGCGGGGGAAGGAGGTGCGCGTCGAGGTAGTCGATACCGGCGCCGGGATCGCCCCGACCCACCTGCCCCACATCTTCGATCCGTTCTACACGACGAAGCCCCAGGGCCAGGGGACCGGTCTCGGCCTTGCGCACGCGCGGCGGATCGTCGAGGAACACGACGGCACCATCGAGGTGGAAAGCCAGGTGGACGTGGGCACCACCTTCACGGTCACACTGCCCCGAGCCAGCGATCCCCAGGCGCCGGCGTCCGACCCCGGCCCCCAACCGGTGGGTGCAGCGAAGGTCGTCACGATCCTGGCCGAGGACGAGGACGACATCGCCGAGGTCGTGGCCGGCTCCCTGCCGGCCACCCACGTCGTGCGCGCGCGCACGGTCCGGGAGGCGTTGCGCGCCCTGCGGTCGCAGGCCCACGCGGTCGAGCTGCTGGTGCTCGACCTGACCCTGCCCGGCGGTTCCGGACGCGAGGTGTTCTACGAGGCACGTCGCCTCGTGCCGGACCTGCCGGTGCTGATCACCACGGGCCAGCTCGAAGGCGGCGGCCTCCAGGCCCTGCTGGCCGAACCCAACACGGCGTATCTGGCCAAGCCCTTCTCCCTGCGCGACCTCCGGGCCGCCGTCGCACGCATGATGGGCATGCGCAGGTCGGCCGAACGCGCCGGTGGCATTCGCCCCGTGGGATAGATGCGGTCGAGGCCATCACAGCTCGGTGCGCGTCACGGAAGGCTCCGGTCCCGCGGCGGGAAGGCAGGCGCTCATCTCCGCCGTCGAGACGGCACCCGCACGACCCGGTCCTCCTCGGGACAATAGGCCACCAAGGTCCCACCATAGACGCATCCGTCGTCGAGTCCGATCGTCGCACGCCCGCGGTAGTGACCCCGCCACGCCCAGTGCCCGTGGACGACGAGATCGGCCCCATTGTAGTAGACATCCCACGGCCGGCAGGGCGGGCGGCACCGCTCGGGCGGGCCGTCCTCTCGACACATCGTCCCGTCCGGCGTGCAGCAGCGCACGCGCGTGGCGAACTTCACCTCCGGTGAGGTCAGGAAGGCCGCGTCGTGCACGGATGGGTCGAGACGGCGGCGGACGGCCTCGAGATCGTGCCAGGCCGGGTGGATCCCCCCGTGCACGACCCAGACCCGCTCGACCGCCCCCCCCGGCACGTCGAGCCGCAGCAGGACGGGCAGGTCGCGCAGCCGTGCGACGATCCGGCCGGCGTCCGGCGCCCGGAACAGACCGTCGAGAGTGTCCGCCTTGCGCGGCCAGCGGCCCTCGAAGGCCATCACCGCGTAGACCTCGTGGTTGCCGAGCACGCCGCGGCCGCCGGCGTCCTCCCAGATCCGCACGGCCGCGAGGGAATCGGGGCCGCGGTTGACGAGGTCCCCGACGGTCACGAGCGTGTCGCGGCCGCGGTCGAAGCGGACCGTGGCCAGCAGGTCCTCCAGCTCCCGCGCACAGCCCTGG
>JALSIN010000064.1 GCA_026989935.1 Polyangiaceae bacterium
AGCTCGTACGGCACCGAAAGGAGGTTCGCGCGGGCGACCCGAAAGAGGTCGGAGGGGGAGCGACCGGGACGCACGAGGGCCTCGAGCGGGGTGAGCGTCACGTCCTCGCCGGAGGGGTCGGGGATCCGTTCGATCACCTCGTACAGGCCCGGCCCGAGCGGCCGGCGCAGCAGGGGCGGGACGAGCGACTTGGTGGCGCGGCCGGAGACCCGGCTTCGCAGGGACGCGAGCTCCCCGGACGGATCCGGTTTCTCCCCCGAAGGCGGCGTGGGGCGGAGACGGGACAGGGGGATCGTGCGTCGGGGTGCGGCGTGGCGGATCACGCCCTGTACGTCGTCCGCCGCGCCCGACCGTTGCGCCCGATGGGCCCGGCCCGGCCGTCGGGGGCGGCGGACGGTCGTCTGGGATCGGCTTTCGTCACCCTCCGCGGAGCGCGCCCAGCGTGGCGGCGTGCCGGGCGTACGGTCGTCGAGCGCCCGCGCCCGGGCCGGTCGTAGACCGCCGACCCGGTCCGGACGAGCGCCGTGGGCGCCCGGTGGTTCGGCAGGGACGACCGCCCGCCGGTGGACGGCCCCCCGGGCGCGGGATCGGCCGTCCCGCGGTCCGACGCCCGCGGGTGTCCGGGCAGGGCGTCGGCCGGTGCGGCGTCTCGGCGCCCGCGACCCGCAGCACGCGCGACCGTTGCGACCCACGACCCGTGCCACACCGGGCTATGCTCCGGTGTAGCCGTGCCACCGACCGCCGACCGCTCCCGCCGCCGCGTGCCCGCGACGTTTGCGCTTTGCGCGCTGTGCGGCGCGACCGGCTGCGCCGGCGAGCTCGCCCTCGTCTCCGCGGTGTTCTTCGGGCTGAGCCTCGGGGCGTGGCTCGCCGGCCGTGACCGCCACCGGCGCGCCCTCGAGGCCGCGCGCGGGATGCGATACGCCCTCGCCTCCGGCCAGCACCGGCAGATCGAGTCCTACCTGCGCAAGGAGCTGCTGTTGGTGGAGGCGGGCGAGGCCGTCAGCGAGGAGCGCGAGTGGCTGGCGCGAGCCCAACTCGGCGGGTTGCTCGTGGCCGAGTGGCGCCTGGACGAGGCGGCCGAGGTCTACGGGGCCGAGCGCGCGGCCCGGCACCCGGCGCTGCGCGGGCTGGCCGCCTTCGGGCGCCACGAGCTGTCGGTGCTCACCGACTCGCCCGACGACGCCCGACTCGAGGCGATCCGTCGCGATCGGGACGAAACCCTGCGCCACGTGCCTTCCGCGATCCGCCGGGACGTGCGCCGGGCATGGGACGCCCTCGAGGGGCTTTGCCTGGTGCGCATGGGCCATGTGCGCGAGGGCCTGCGCCTGCTCGAAGGCGGCCTTTCGTCGCTCGAGTACAGCCCATCGCGGGTCGTGTACCTGTTCCACCTGGGGCAGGCGTACGAGCACGTCGGGGAGCGGGATCTCGCGCGCAAGACGTACGAGGAGACGGCGCGGACCTTTCCCGGCACGCGCCTTGCCAGCGAGGCGCAGGCGCGGACCCACGCCCTCGGGCCCGCAGCGCCGCCGAGCGTTTTTCGTGGGATGCTGCCCGAGGCGCCGCGGGCCGAGCCTCAACGCGGCGGCGCGCCGTCGCCCGGCGAGGACGGCCCCGACGAGGCCGCCTGATCCCGTCCGGAGGCGCCGGACGGAGGAGGGGCCTCGTAGGTTCCAAAGAGGCGATCGGCCACGGGCACCGTCACGTTGAAGTTGACGCGTGTCATGTTCCGTAGCTGGTGGTGGTGATGGTGGTGGCGCCGGACGAAGGCGAGCCCTCGGGCCAAGGGACCGTGTTGGGGCAGGCGGTCGGGCGCCAGGTGGTCGAGCGTGTGGATCGTCTCGTACAGGACGAAGTAGACCACCGCGGTGACCAGGAAGACCCCGGCATGCCCGGGGCCGAGGAAGATCCCCACGGCAGCCATCATCGGGGCCGACCCGGCGAAGATCATCGCGAGGGTGTACCAGGGCATCATCACGAGCGAGAGGTCCTCGACCCGCTCGATGGTCATCGCCCGCCCGCGAAACGCCCGGTGGTGGATGAGGGCGTGGTTGCGGTAGAGGATCCGCGGCCACAGGGGACGGTGCATGGGGTAGCGGTGGACCGTCCACTCGACGACGTTGCCCGCAAGCAGGTAAAGCGGCGCAAGCGCCCATGCGCGGACGGGGCCATGCAGCGTAAGGACCAAGCCGAGCGCGAAGAGCCCGGCGGCCACGAGCCCCGTCTTGGCGAGGTGGGCCCCCAGGGAGAAGGAAGGGTCGAACCCCGCGCTGCGATCGATGGCGCCTGGATCCGGATCGAGGGGCGGGCCCGCGGGCGGATCGGCGCCGGCGGTCACGGGGTCAATCCTCCGACAGCTTGCGCTTGAGCTCTTCGAGCTGCGCGTCGATCTCCTCGACGGAGATCGCGGGCGCCCTGTCGTCCCCGGCGTCGTCCCCGGCCTCCGGCGAGGCGGAGGCCGCTGCCTCACCGCCCGGAGCCTCGTCGGCGGCCCCCTCCTCGCCCGGCAGGGCCTTTTGATCCGCTGCACCCCCCGCCAGGGCCAGACGCTTCTTGAGCGCCGCCAACTCCTCGTCCACCGACCCGGCCTCGAGGGCCTTGAACTGCGACTCGAGGGACGATTCGGGCAGGGCGCCACCGAGCTCGGCGCTGGCTTCGGCCTCGGCTTCGAGCTGGGTGACCCGGTCGGCCATGCGCTCGAAGGTGTCGAAGGCCGAGGTGGACTGGATGTTCGACAGCGTTTCGTTGATCGTGCGCTGTGCCTCGGCACGTTTTTGGCGCGACACGAGGATGTTGCGCTTGCGCTTGGCCTCCTCGATCTTGGCGTCGAGGCTGCGCAGGGCCTGCTTGAGCTGGTCCACCGCCTGCTTCTGCGCGTTCCACTGCACCTCGAGGGTGCGCGCCAGCTCCTCGTGCTCGGCCTTGCGCGCAAGGGCCGCTCGGGCCAGGTCGTCGTTGCCCGCCTTGACGGCGAGCATGGCCTTCTTCTCCCAGTCCTCGACGCGGGCACGCTCCTGTTCGTACTGCTTCTTGAGACGCTTTTCGTCCGCGATGGCGACCGCGACCTGCTTCTTGGCCTCGACGAGCTGCTGTTTCATGTCCACGAGGACCTGGTTGAGCATCTTCTCCGGGTCCTCGGCCTTGTTGATCAACTCGTTGATGTTCGAACGGATGAGGGTGGCAAGCCTGCTGAAAAGTCCCATGGATCGAAAAGCTCCCTAGGCGTTGGTGTCCGCGGCGGCCGAAGATCCGGCGAAGGCGACGAGGGTCGGGACGTGCTCGTCGAGCGCCATGGACATGTCGTCGAGGATCACCTGCAGCTCCGGCGCGTCGAGCGTGTCCACCGGATGTGCCGCCGACAGCACCACCCGGTCGCCCTCCAGGCCGTAACTCGCGTGCAGCAGCGCGGCGTTGAGCTCGAGCAGGCGGCGGAACAGGCCCTCGCGGTCCTTCGTGCCCGCGGACAGGTCGAAGACCGGCACCGACAAAAGCACGATGGGCTCTTCGAGCTTGACGGCGATCGGCGTCTCTACCGCGGTCTCGGGGTAGACGAGCCAGGTGTCTTCGCCCACGGGCTCGTGGCGCAGGCCGGCCTGGATCAGGTGGGATTCGATGCGTTCGGCGTGGCTCACGGCGTCCCTCGTACCCCTAGCATACGGCCTTTCTTCCCGGCTGGCAGGCCCGTGTGCCCAGGGGCCGTTTCCCGCGCGCCGCCCGGGGCCTCACAGGCTTTTTTCGCGGGGGGCACCGTGCTATCTCCCCACGACCCATGGCCGACGAGCTGCTCGCCGTCCCCGCATCGCGCTTGCCGCGTCACGTGGGGATCATCATGGACGGCAACGGCCGCTGGGCCCGCAGCCGTGGCCTGCCCCGGGAAAAAGGCCACGAACGCGGGGCGGACGCCGTGCGCACGGTGGTGCGGGCGGCGCGGCGGATCGGGCTTTCGGCGCTGACCCTGTTCGCGTTTTCGAGCCAGAACTGGGACCGGCCGCCCGAGGAGGTGTTCCACCTGATGGCGCTGTTGCGGCGGTATCTGCACGAAGAGCGCGAAGAGATCCTCGACAACGGGATCCGCCTGGTCAGCGTGGGCCAAACGGACCGGCTGCCCGCGTACGTGCGGGCGCCCCTCGAAGATCTCAAGGCCGCTTCGGCCGGCAACGACGACATGATTCTGTGTCTGGCGCTGAGCTACGGTGGCCGGGAGACGATTACCGAGGCCGCCCGCGCCGTGGCCCGCGCCTGCCTCGACGGGCGCCTTTCGCCCGAGACGATCACCCCCGAGGTGTTCGAGGGACACATGGCGCCGTCGCGGCTTTTGCCGCCCCTCGACCTCTTGATCCGTACCAGCGGCGAGCACCGGATCTCGAACTTTTTCCTGTGGGAGCTGGCCTACGCCGAGTTGCATTTCACCGAGACCATGTGGCCGGACTTCGGCCGCGAGGACCTCGTGGCCGCTCTACTCGACTACAGTCAACGGGAGCGTCGCTTCGGCCGCACCAGCGAGCAGGTGGCGGCGCTGGACGGCCGGGCGGGGACGAAACGAAAGGACGCGCCGTGACGGCCGGCGGCGGCATGGGCAACCTCGCCAAGCGGTTCGCGACGGCGGGCGTGCTCGTGCCGTTGGTGCTCGCGGCGATCTACGCCGATCCCACCCCAATCGCCGTGACGGGGCTTGCAGCCGTGGCCGCGGCGGTCGGCTACGACGAATGGCTGCGCATGGCCTTGCCCGTCACCGCGGACGACCGTGCCCTCGGGCTGCGCGCCGCCGGGGCGGTCGTGTGCGCGTCGCTGGTGATCCTGTCGGTGGTGTTCGGTCCCCTCGACGCGCTCACGCCCCTTTTGACCCTCGCCACCATGGGGCTTTGCACCGTCGTGTTGTTTCGGCGTGCGCGTCTGCCCGAGGCCGGGCGCCACGCGAGCGCCGCCCTGTTCGGCGTGCTCTACGTGGGCCTGCTGCTCGCCCCGTTGCCGCTGATGAAGGCCGAGGGGCGCCCGGATCTGCTCGTGGTGACCCTGTGCCTGGCGTTCTTCTCCGACACGGTGGCCTACTTCTTCGGCCGGTTTTTCGGCAAACATAAGCTCTATCCGGCCGTAAGCCCCAAGAAGACCCGGGCGGGCGCCGCCGGCGGCCTGATCGGCGGGGTGCTCGCCACCGCCGGGGTGGGGACGGCGTGGCTCGTGCCGGAGCTTTCGATCGGACCGGCCGTGGCCCTGGGACTCGCCGGCAGCGCGGCGGGGCAAGTCGGCGACCTCGTCGAGTCCATGGCCAAGCGCACGTTCGACGTCAAGGACTCGGGCAATCTGCTGCCTGGCCACGGGGGCGTGCTCGACCGCGTGGACGGGCTGCTGTTCGTCGGGCCCGTGGTCTACTGGTTCTTCGTGCTGTTCGGGTACTAGTACATCGGATCGGAAGTTCGGTCCGGGTTTCAGTCTATGGGAGCAAGGGTCCAGCCGAAGTCCTCGACGAGGGTTTGAAGGAGGTCGAGGCGGGGTCCGCGCAGGCC
>JALSIN010000065.1 GCA_026989935.1 Polyangiaceae bacterium
CCGCCGGCTGTCTGCCGCGCGCGGGCGAGGGGTAGTCCCTCGACGCCCTACCCCGCCGACCGTGCCGCGAGACGAACGGCGCGCCGAACGGCCGCCCGGTAGGCGTCCCACGACAGGAACCCGTGCAGCGCCATCCGCCGCGCCTGCGTGCGCAGGCGGTCGATCCAGGCGGGGGGGATCCCCCTCGCGTGGTGGCGCGCCGACAGGGCGCGCGGCGCCGGGGCGAGGCTCGCCAGGTACAGGGCCTCGAGCACCTCCAGTCGCCGGGCGGAACGGCCGAAGTGGTAGCGGGCGGCCGCTTCGACCCCGTAGACCTCCGGTCCGAGCTCGATGACGTTGAGGTACGCCTCGAGGATCCGGCGCTTGTCCACGACCTGCTCCAGATGCGCGGCCAGCACCGCTTCCTCGAGTTTTCGGGCGAGCGTGCGGTCGCCGCCGAGCCACAGGTTCCGCGCGAGCTGCTGCGTGATCGTCGAGGCGCCGCGCTCGATCCGACCGCGCAAGAGGTTGTGCCAAAAGGCCCGCTCCATTTGCTTGCGATCGAATCCGTCGTGGTCCCAAAACCGCGCGTCCTCCATCGTGACGAGAGCCGCGGCCGTAAGTCGCGCCTGGTCGAGGGGCAGGTAGCCGTCCTCCCCGGGCGCGAGGACGCGCCGGCGCAGCCGCCCGTCGTCCCCCCGGAAACGATGGACGTACGGGCCGTTGAGACCGGCGACGTCCACGCCGGGGGGCGGGGTCGTCATCACGCACGACGTCGAGAAGGGCAACTCGACGCGCAGTCGTCCCGGGGGATCGGGCGGCGTGGGGCCTTCGGGGACGCTGCCCACGGCATCGAGGGGCAGGTCCAGGTCGAACGATCCGGCCAGGGTGCCCGTAAAGCTCGCCCCGGCAAGGTGCGGGACGAGGGCCGGCGGCGCTCCGTCGAGCAGCGTCTGGCACGGGGTCGGGGGCAGCAGCGCGAAGGCCCGCAGGCGCCCTGCGCGCTGTCGGGCCGACACCTCCACGGTGATCGGACCGTGGGAGACGGTCCCGGCGAGCGAGCGCCCCGTCGGCCCGGCCCATGCCACGGCCTCGAGGGTGACGGTGTCGAGATCCACGGGGGCGTCCGAGATGCGGTGGTGCTCGACACGCAGGCCGTGCACCGAAAGGGGGGCCAGTTCGATCCGCAGGTCGCCGCCGGCCCAGGCCGCGTGCACGCGGCCGCTGGCGCGCGCCGCCTGGACGCCGAGGGCCCGACCGACCAGCGCCCGGACCAGGGGCGCAAGCGGCGCGAGGCTGGCGTCGTCGAGCGACAGCGTCACGCCGCCGTCCCGCGATACCGACAGGTGGGCCATGCCGTGCGCACCGGTCTGCACGTCGGCCGACAGCGTGGCGCCGTCGAAGGTGCCGCTGGCCGCAAGGCGCGGTGCCGCCTCGAAGCGGGCGTCGCCGGAGAAGACCGCGGGGGCGGCGTGCACCTTGTGGGCCCGCAGGCGCACGTCGAGCGCGGGGAGGCCCGCGGGCGCGAGGCGGCCGAGGGCCCGAAGGTCGATCGCCCCGCCGGGGGCGCGACGGATCGAAAGTGCGTGGACGTGTGCGTCCGAGACGGGCCCTGGGGTGACCCCTTCGAGGTCCAGGTCGGTCGCCGCCAGGCCGAGCGACAGTCCGAGGCGGTCGAGAAACCGGCGCGCCGCCGCGAGGGCCGCGGGCCCGCCGAACGCCGGGGCCGGCGGCTCGTCACCGGCCGCCCGGGCCGCCTCGTCGCCGCTCGCCGTCGCTTCCTGGCGCTTGGGCGGGCCGTCGCGTACCGCGAGCCGGCCGCCGGTGACGGTCACGCCGAGGCCGTCGGTCCAGGGGCCCAGGTGCAACCGCGCGGCTTCGAGACGAAACCGACCGTGCTCGACCGCGATGTCGTGGGCCGCAAGACCCGTTGCGTCCACGTCGAGGCTCGTAGCACCGGTTCGGGCCGCAAGCTTCGTCCGGGCGGTTCGTTCGGCGGCGGCGAGCCCGAGGCCGACCACGACCGCCGCCGAAAGACGCCCGGCGACGCGCACGTGGAGACGACGGCCCGAAAGGCGCACGATGGAGTCCGTTCCTAGGAGAGGGCGTACGCGCCGAGTGCGTCGATGGCGGCCGTGGGGCGGGCGGGCAACGCCAGGTGGTCGAGCAGCGATGCGACAAGCCGCTCGTACGGGAGTCCCGCCGCATGGGCCACCCGGGCCACGACGCCGTCGCGGTGCAGGGGCGGCAGCGGCTCGACCTCGAGGATCGACTCGTTGTCCCGGGGCGAGCACAGCACGTCCACCCGCACCGGACCCGTGCACAGGTCGAGGGCGCGTGCGGCCCTTCGGGCGAGGGTGTACACGCCGTCGAGCGCCACCGTTCCGAGCTGCGGGGGGCAGACCATCATGGCGCCGCCGTTCTCCAGCCCGCGGTGGACCTCCATCGCCCCGAGCACCCGCCCCCCGAGCAGCACCACCTGCACCTCGAGGCCTTCGACGCAGCGCTCGAGTAGGAAATCCTCGTCCGGTGGGGCCGCGGCGAAGCGTTCGACGGCGTCTTTGTCGTACAGACCGGTCACGTGCAGGCCGTGCGCTCCGCGGCGCGGCTTGGCGACGCAAGGCCAGCCAAGCAGGGCAAGCGACCGGGCCGGCGGGGGGGTGTCCTTTTCCAGCAACACCGTCGTGGGCACCGGCAGGCCGTGTTGCGCGAGGCGGGCCCGCGCGGAAGCCTTGTCGAAGGCCAGAGCCGTGGCCTCGGGGGTGGGAGCGCAATAGGGGATCCCCAGGCGCGCGAGCATGGCGGCCAGCGCCCCCGTGCCGCCGAGGGACCCATGGGCTGCCACGAGGCAAAGGTCCACGCGCGCGATCTTGGGGTGCGAGGGGAGGTCTTCGGCCCGCGCAACCTCGATCACGGTGGGCTCGTGACCGGCCGCGCTGATTGCGCAGCCAAGGTCCTGGGCCGAGCGGCGGTCGATGGCTCGCTCCACTGCGGCGGGGCTTTCGGGCCGGACCGCCCGGGGCGATGGGCTCGTGAGGATTCCGACACGAAGCGGGCGCATGTCCCGCCCGTATCAGGTCTTGCCACGAGGGCCAAAATTTTCCGATACTCCCGGCGTCCGTGCCCTGTGGGCGGTGGACGACAACCGAGTTCATCCCATGACCTTTCTAGAGGCCGCCATCGCGGTCCTCCGGCAAGCCGACGAGGCGCTCCACGTCCGTGAGATCGCCGAGCGCGCGGTGGCCGAGGACCTGCTCTCCCACGTCGGACGCGATCCGGAAGCCGCCATGCGTAGCTGCCTGACCTCGGCGGTGCGCAGCAAACGAAGCCGCGACGGTTTTCGGATCGTCCGCGTCAAGCCCGGGTACTATGCCGTCGAACCCGACGGGCCGGCGTCTTCGCCCGTGCCCGAGGCGCACGAGGCTGCCACGCCGCCGGCGCCCGCCGGTGCGTCGGGCGGGGCCCCGCAGACGGCGCCGGTCGAGGCGCCCGCCGGGGCCGGAGAGGGCGACGCCGACCCGCCGCCCGAGCCGGCGGGGCCCAAGTCCGTCGCCTCGAAGGACCTGGCCTTCCGGGCCCCGCCGGAGGCCGGTCTTTCGGGGGTGACGGACGTGGCCCTCGTGATGGCCAACGCCATGAGCCGCATCGTCGAGCGGCGCCCGGAGCTGAAAGAGGAGTTCGAAGCCATGCAAAAGTCCATCTCCAAGCGCGGCGCCGGAAGCGGCGGGCGTACCATCGAGACCGCCCGCGGGACGAAGGTGGAGGTCCAGGTGACCGACCGTGGATCGAGCCGCCGCCGCCGCCGCCGGCGTCGCAAGAACAAGAAGGTGGACTGGTCCACCGCCTTTCCGGACGCCCGGGGGCAGGACGATCCGGAGGCAAACCTGCTCGATGCGGCCGCGAAGGTCCTGGCCGGCGCCGATGGTCGGCAGGTCCACATCCGCCAGATCGCCGAGGCGCTTTCGAGTGAAGGGATCTTGCAGGGAGACATGTCGGAGATCGAGCGCGCGGTCACGGCGGCGATTCTCGCGGACGTGCGCCGTCATGGCGCCATGTCACGGTTCGTGGCACGGGGCGATGCGCGCTACCAGCTACGGGCGGCCCGCCTACCCGAGCCCGCTGCGGTCGCTGAAGAGGCCCTGCGGGAGGCCATTGGGCGGATCGAGGGCGAGATCGAGGGGCACCTGGCGGCCTGGCTGGGGACCCTGGGGCACCGTGCGCTCGAGGCGGTCGTGCGCATGTACCTTTCGTCCGAAGGGTACGGCATGGTCGCCACCCTCGCCCCGTTCAAGGGGACCGGCCGCATCGTCGTCGAGGACCCCGACCTCGAGGGAGACGCGGCCCGAACCCTGGTGATCGTGGTTCCAAGGAAGGTGGGCGTGGACCCGCGGTTGTGGCAGGAGGAGCCCGCCAAGAGCCGTTGCGAGCGGATCCTGGTCGTCACGGGCGGGGCCTGGCCGGCGTCGTTCGACCCGCCGGCGCCGGGCCGGGCCATGTCCGCCCCCGATCTGGCCGCGTGGATGCGCGCCAGCGGGTTCGGCGTGGAGACGTGCACGGTCCAGGTTACGATGATCGACCCGACCGTCATCGAGTCGGTGGCCGGGCTCGACTCGTGACGGCCTTCGGGCGCGCGGACGCGGTGGCACCCATCGTCGCGGAGTTTCGCGGTCGCGAGCGGTTCTCGCCGTGCCTTGCCCACCAGCTCGATCTTCGGCGGCAGGTGATCGAGGGGACACTGCCGGGCGCGCTGGTCCTCGTGGAACACCCGCCGGTGCTCACACTCGGACGGCGGGGGCGGCGCTCGGACATCTTGTGGCCGGACGAGGCGCTCGCGCGCATGCGGGTGGAGGTGTGCGAGTCGCCGCGGGGAGGCGAGGTGACGTTGCACGCGCCGGGGCAGCTCGTGGCGTATCCGGTCGTCCGCGTGGGGCGGAAGATCCGGCGGCACATCGAGGACCTGGGCGCGGTGGCGGTGGCGCTGCTCGCCACCATGGGTGTGGCCGGGGCCGAGTTCCGGATGGAACATCCGGGGGTGTGGGTCGGCCCGCGCAAGATCGCGTCCATCGGGATCCATGTTTCGAGCGGCGTCACCGTCCAGGGGATTGCGATCAACCTGGACGTGGATCGGCGCCTGTTCGGCGCCCTCGTTCCCTGCGGAACGCCGGGACTCGAGCTCGTCAGCGCCCGTGAGCTCGGGGCCCGGGTGCCGTCCATGGAGATGGCCGCGCGGGGGTTCGCCGAACTTTGGGGGGCGCGTACGGAGGTGCCCGTGCGGTTCGTCGAAGGGCCCCGGCAAGGTGCGGCCGGCGCGACGGCGTCGCGACCGCGGGACCGCGGGTAGCGGTCCGGAACGAAGTTTTTGGCGTCCGGGGCAAGACACGGCATCGTGTCCGCGTCATGCCCTACGCTCCCGTCGTGCCCGATCCGATCCAGGCCCCCCCTCCGGCGCCCTCGAAGACGCGTCTTGCCCGTGTCCTCGTGGCGGGCGGCGGCACCGGCGGGCACCTCTTTCCGCGCTC
>JALSIN010000066.1 GCA_026989935.1 Polyangiaceae bacterium
ACTCGACGAGGTCCTGCGCCGCATGGCCCGCCGCACCGAGCACCTTTCGGTCCGGTTCCTCGACCCGGACCGCGACCGCGAGGAGGCCGTCGCCCGGATCGAGGCCTTCGGGGTGGCCGCCGACGAGCTCGTCGAGGGGGTGGTGCTCGTCGAGTCCGTCCGACCGTCCGGGCGTCGGCGGACGTACCTTCGGGCCCCCGATCTCGTCACGTACGCCACCGGGCCCCAGGCCGCGGCCACGGGGCCGCGGATCACCGCCTTTCGCGGCGAGGCGGCCCTCGTGCGCGCCTTCCACCGGGTCACCCGCGACGAGCCGGCCACCGTCTGCGTCACCCAGGGCCACGGGGAGCCGGCCCTCGACGACCTGTCCCCCTACGGGGGGATCGTCCACCTGGCGCGCATGCTGCAAGACGACGGCGCCGAGGTCGTCCGTCTGGTGGAGCCCGACCGGGTCACCGGGTGCGACGTGGTGCTCGTGCCCGGACCCCGGCAGCCGCTCGATCGTTCCCTGGTCGAGGCGCTGGGCGGCCACCTGCGGGCCGGCGGCGGGCTCGTGGTGTTCGCGGGCGCGGTGCTGCTGCGCGACCGCGACCGCCTGGCGCGAAGCGGCCTCGAGACGCTGCTGGCCGAGCACGGGATCGTCCCCGGCGAGCGCGTCGTGGTCGATCCGCACGCCCGCCCGGGCGCCACCGCCTACCTGGCGTTTACGCGCGACGACGGCTGGACCGACGCCCCGGCCGTCGCCCACCTGGTGGGGCGGCCCGTCTCCTTCGTCCTCGCGCGCGAGCTCTCCGTGGCACCCGCCGGCCCGGGCGCCGGGCCCGAGCCGTGGTTCGTGGCCCGGGAGGAGGCCTGGGCGGAGGCGGACCTTGCGGGGCTGCGCGACGGTGCGCCCCCCACCTTCGACGAGGGGGCCGACGGCGCGCCGCCCCTGCCGTTGGTCGCCGCCGCTGGGACCCCGCAGGCCGGGCGCGTCGTCGTGGTGGCGAGCGATCAGATCCTGCTCAACGCCCACATGCGCCCCGACCTCACCTACGACGCCACGCGCGACCTGGTGCGCACGGTGGTGGCCCACGCCGCCGGGGAGGCGCCGCTGGCCGGCCTCGAAGCGCGCCCGCGCGAGACGGTCAAGCTCGTGCTGCGGCCGGCGCAGCTTCGCCGCATGACGTGGTGGGCGGTGTTCGGCCCCGCGGGCCTCGTGGCGCTGCTCGGGCTGCTCGTCGCGCTCGGGCGCAGGAGGCGGGCGTGGTAGGCGGGCTCGACCGGCGCACCGTGGTCGCCGTGGGCGTGGCGATCCTGGCGGCGGCGGCCTACGGCCTCGACCCGCGCGCCCCGGCCGACCGCCCGGCGGTGCAGGCGACGCCGTCGGGGGCGCTCCCGATCCTGCCGGAGGCGGTGCGGGCGCGGCTCGGCGAGGCCTCCGTCACCCTCGAGGGGCCGGCGGGCCCGGCCGTGTCCGTGTCCTTCGACGGCGGCGACCGCGTGGTCCGGCGCGGCGACGCGGTCGTGGGGCCGGCGGATCCGGCGGCCGTCGAGGGCCTGCTCGAGGACCTGCGGCAGACCCGGGTCCGGCGGCGCATCGGCGACGGCGACGTCGGAGCCGTGGACGGGGCGGTGGTGGTCGCCGTGCCCGGGGCCGCGCCCGTCCGCATCGAGATCGGGCGTCGGCTGGCAGACGGCGGTCGCGCGGCGCGCCTTGCGGACGGGCGCGCCGTGGCGATCGATCCGTTCCTCGACCCGTACCTGCCCCCGCGCGCCGAGACTTTCGTCCTGCGTCGTCTGCTGCCCGTGGACCCGCGGGCGGTGACGCGGCTGGAGGTGGGCGGGACGACCCTGCGCCGCGACGAGACGGGGGCGTGGGTGGAGGCGCCGGGCACCGCCCCCTTGCGGGTGTCCGACGCGGCGGCGCTGGCGGCCGTCGAGCGCGTGACCGCGGCGCCGCTTTCGGACCTCGCCCCCGCGAAGGGGCGGATCACCCCGTCGTCGGCCGTCGCGCGCGTGCGTGTCGAGACCGCCGGCGGCCGCACCTACGAGGTCCTCGCCGAGGGGCGCGGCTGCGGCGAGGCGGCGCTGCGTGCCGACCGCGGGCCTGGCTACCAGGGGTGCGTGGCGCGGGCGGTGTTCGACCC
This sequence comes from Polyangiaceae bacterium, assembly GCA_026989935.1. Lineage (GTDB taxonomy): Bacteria > Myxococcota_A > Polyangia > Nannocystales > Nannocystaceae > J032. The sequence continues at coordinate 2,130 of JALSIN010000066.1, forward strand.
GCTCGACCCGGTGCGCCTGTTCGACCGCCGCCTCTTGCCGATCCCGTACGGCCGGATCGTGCGGGTCGAGGTTCCAGGATCGGACCTTCACATCGCGCGGCGGCCGGGCGGTTGGGCGGCGCGCCGGGACGACGGCGACGAGGTCTGGGAGCAGCCGCTGGCCGAGCCGCGGGTGTTCGCCTACCTCGACGGGCTGGCGGCCGTCCGCCTGGACCCGACGCGCCCGGTCGCCCCCAAGGCCCCCGCCGCCCGCGTGCGGTTCGTGGCCGACGACGGCGCCACGCTCGAGATCGCCTGCGGGCCTTCGTGGTGCCGGCGGGACGGGGAGCCCGCGTTCGCCTTGATCGGGCGGCCGCCCGATCCCTTCGTGCCCGACCCGGCGCGGCTGCGCTCGGAACGCTTGATCTCGTTTCGGCCGGAGCACGTGGTGGGGCTCGCGGTGCGGGGGACGGACCCGGCCTTCGTGCCCCAGGCCGTGCTGGAGGACGGCGGCGGCCTCGTCCTGCGCGCGCCCGCCGACCACCCCTTTCCCGCGGACGCCGCCGACCCCCTGCGGGTGGAGGCGATGGTGTCGCTCCTCGCCGGCCTGCGGGGGCCGCAGACCGGGACGGCGGGTGCGCCGAAGCGTACGTTCACCGTCGAGCTGCTCGACGGCCGTACGGTGCGCGTGGACCTGTTCGAGCCGTGCGTGGCCGCCGCGGGCGGCGAGGCGGTGGCCCTCGACGCGGGCGCCTGCACCACGCTCGAACGCACGCTGCTCTATGCCGACCCGGCCCGCGATCTCCTGCGCCGCGCGGACGCGGTCACGGTGCGGCGGGGCGGGCGGCCGCCGGTTCGCCTGCTGCGGGCGGGCGCCGGTGGGGCGGGGGAGGCGGACACGGGCCGGTGGCGCCCGGCCGATCCGGCCGCGCCCGTCGAGGCGGCCCTGGCGGCCCTGGACGAGGCGGCTGCGTTCCGATCCGACGCCCTCGTGGCCGGCACGCCGCCGTCCCCCCCGGCCCTCGTGCTCGAGGCGGACCTGGCGGGCCGGACCGTGCGGATGGAGGTGGGCCCGAGGGGCGCGTGGGCCCGGTTCGCCGGCACGGCGTGGTACTACGCCGCCGGTGCCGCCGAAGGGGCGGCCCCGTAGATGCATCCCAAGGTCATGGTCCATTTTCGGGGGAAAGAGACGGGTTCCAGCCGCCCGCCGATGCGATCCTTCGGGGCGAACGAAGCCGCGGCGACCGGGGCCGTCACGGGGACCGGGCGCCGCGGCGACCCGCCACGAAGCCGCCGACCAGCACGGCGCTGAGCCCTCCGAGCAGGGTGAGCTCCACGGTGCCCGCCCCGGCGGCCAGGGCGATCCCGAAGGCGGCGGTGGCCAGCGCCGCGAGGCGGCCCCGGACGGTGGTCTCGAGGCGCGCGTGCCGGCGCAGGCCCGCGGCGAGCCGGGCGAGCTGGCGCTCGTCTTCCGGCGGCAGGGGCGCGGCGGCCGCCTTGGGGGGCAAGACGGCGTGGTTGTCCCACGCAAGGCGCGTGGCCAGGGCGTACAGCCGCTTCGCCTCGGCGTCGAGATCGCGCTCGCAGGCCATCACCACCGCGACGGACAGGGTCTTGACCCGGCGGTCGTGCACCCGGGCGCGCCCCAGGGCCCGCACGGCCTCCACCAGGAACGCGCGGGCCTGCTCGCAGCGCGCCATGCGTGCGCCGGAGGTGTCGTCGCCGGCGCCGCCGAGGCTGAGGACCGCCATCTCCAGGGCGTCGCGCGCCGCCGTCAGGAACCCGCGCACGGGCTCGCGCGAGTGTGCGCTGCCCCGGTAGAGGGGGCCGACGGGGGCCTGGGCCGTGGCGAGGGAGGGCATGGACGAACGATCCTCTCCTTCAAGGTACCGCCCCGCAGCCGTCCAGGCCAACGCAAAGTTGGTCCGCTACGAGGCGCCGTGCGCGCGCTCGCGCTGCTTGGCGTCCTCCCAGGCCGCCTCCATCTCGTCCAGGGAGCTTTGCTCCGGGGTGGTGCCGCGGGCGTGGAGTGCTTCGACGACGTGCCGGAAGCGGCGCTGGAACTTCTGCGTGGCGCGGGCGAGGGCGAGGTCGGGATCGACCCCCAGCTTGGAGGCCAGGCGTACGAGCACGAACAGCAGGTCGCCCAGCTCCTCCTCGACGGCGCCGGCATCGTCCGCGTCGATGGCGGCGCGCAGCTCCCCCCACTCCTCGTCCACCTTGTGCGCCACGGCCCGCGCGTCGGGCCAGTCGAAGCCGACGGCGGCGGCCTTCTCCTGCAGGCGGATCGCGCGCACGAGGCTCGGCAGACCCCGGGGGACCCCGGCGAGCGGGTCGTAAGGCCCGTCCTGCGCCGCCTCCCCGCGTTCCTCGCGCTTGCGCTCGGCCCAGGCCCGCTCCACGTCCGCGGCGGTCTCGGCGCGCTCGCCCGCGAACACGTGGGGGTGGCGGCGGATCATCTTGGCGAGGATCCCGTCGATCACGGCGTCCATGTCGAAGGCGCCCTCCTGCGCCCGAAGCGCCGCCTGGAACACGATCTGGAACAAAAGGTCGCCCAGCTCCTCGCAGTGGGCCGCCGGCGCCCCGGTCTGCGCCTCCGCGACCTCGTGGGCCTCCTCGATCAGGTACGGGCGCAGGGAGGCCAGGGTCTGGGCCCGGTCCCAGGGGCAGCCGTCCGGCGCCAGCAGGCGGTCCATGAGGTCGCAAAGGCCCGCAAGGCCCGGCCGCAGGCCGTGGCGGGCCCGCAGCGCGTCGGCGTTGGTGGCGTCGGGGCGGCGTGGTACGCTCATGGGTGGGCGGTGTAGCACGCCGCCCGCGCTCGTTGCCCGCTTTGAACGCACCACGCAAGCTATCGTTCGAAGAGCGAGAACCGTTGCAGGCCATGCTCGAGGCCGTCGGCGCGGGGGGCGGGGGGCCGTCCCCCCTGGAGCGGGCCACCGGCTCGAAGATCCACGTGCGCGGGCACGAGATCACCATCGAGGGGGGCGAGGATGGGCTCGTCGAGCGGCTCTTGCGCCAGGTGTACGGGCTCGCCCAGGCCGGCCGCCCGGTGGCCGCCGCCGACATCCCCCGGGCGGTCTCCATGCTGCGCGACGACCCGAACGTGCGGCTGGCCGACGTGTTCGCCGAGGACGTCCTCGTCCGGCCCCGCCGGGGCCGCCCGATCGCCCCCCGCTCGGTGGCGCAGAAACGCTACGTCGAGGCCATGCGGCGCCACCCGCTGACCTTCGGCGTGGGGCCGGCGGGCACCGGCAAGACCTTCCTGGCCGTGGCCATGGCGGTGCAGCACCTGCTGGCCGAGAAGGTGCGCCGGATCGTGATCTCGCGCCCGGCCATCGAGGCCGGCGAGCAGCTCGGGTTCCTGCCGGGTACCCTGGAG
>JALSIN010000067.1 GCA_026989935.1 Polyangiaceae bacterium
GACCTGTCGGATCGCCTCGCGTGCAGAATCGACGACGACCTGCGCCGGAGGATGCCCGCCTACGCCTACCTGCGGCAACGGGGCAGCCTGTCGGCCCCCCGCGTCGAGGTCGTGGCGCCCGGCGCCTGGCGGGCCGCGCGCGAGCGCGCGGTCCGGCGCCTTTGGGGGCCCGTGGGACAGCCGGCGATCCGGGTCGTGTCAGCCTGAGCCCGCGCCGACAATTGCCCGTGGTCTATCCGGGCGGCGGCGGATAGCAGCAGCCCGTCTGGCAGTAGTAGCCGTCGGGGCAGTCGGCCTGCTGCGTGCATGGGGTGAAGTTGTCGGGGCAGGTGGGGGCGGTGCAGCCGGGGGGCAACTCGTCCTGCCCGAAGCACAGCTCGCAGTCCTCCGGACTGCACGGGTTGCCGCAGATCTCCGCCTGGTAGGTACACGACTCGCACGCGTCCAGGTTGTCGAGCGAGCACTCCGGGTCCCCGTTCAGGAAGATGTCCACGTCGCCGTTGGGCGTGCTGACGCGGCAGCAGCCCCAGCAGTCGCACCCGTTCGGGACGTACTGCTCGCAAAACGCGTTGCACTGGTCGAGATCGCCTTGCATGTTGTTGCACTGCGGGCCCGGCGTGTAAGGACAGCCGATGTTGGCGCCGGGGTTCTCCGGGTCGCACTTGAGGTTCCACTCACACTTGTCGTCGCCGGATCCGGAGTTCCCGTCGAAGAAGCAATCCTGCTTGCAGTCCATGTTGTCGCCGGGGATCCCGGTCTGGAACGAGCCCTCGTCGTCGTCGCACGGGCCCGTGCACTCCGGATCGTCGGCGTCCACCTTGCCGTCGCCGTCGTCGTCGATCCCGTTGCCGCAGTGCCACACCTTCCCGTTGCAGTCGATCACGCCGCCGCCGGTCGCGGTACCGGCCGACGCCGACCCACCCGAAGACGCCCCCGTTCCCGCTGAGCCCGTGTCGCTTCCGCCGGCGGCCGCCGTCGCACCCGAGGCCGACCCGCCCGAGGCCGAAGCGCTGCCCTGCGAGGTGCCCGACGAAGACGACGAGGAGGCCGTCCCGCTCGAAGCGGCCGCCGACGTGCCGGAGGCCGTCCCGCTGCCAGCGGTGGAAGACGCACCGGTGCCAGCGTCGTCGCCCGAGCAAGCGGGCGTGCCGAAGAGCAGGCCTGCGAAGACGCAGACCGTCGTGCGAAACCGAAGGGGCCCTTCCACGAATTCGTGGATACCCGACGGCGCCGAACCGCACAAGGAAGCGCGGGTTCGCGCGCTCATGCGCCGGCCGAGGGATCGGGGACGGGCCGGTCGAGCCTCGCCCGCAACAGGCGGCCGACGTCCACGCGGGCCCTGAGCAGGCGCAGGTTCGCGAACAGGCCCACGACCGCCCGGTCCACGAACACCAGGTCCGGCGGCGGGCGAAAGGCCGCGACGCCGTCGGCGAAGAACCCCGGCAGGAGGGCCGCCACCTTCTCGTGCACCCGCGTGGCCCCGAAGTCGTAGGGGCCGGGAGACTCGAAGGGCTCGGCCAGCACGTCGCACCATGTGCGATAGAGGCTCACGTCCGGCGGCGGCCGGTCGGTTCGCCGGGCGCCCATGGCGAGCAGCGCGCGTTCGAGGGCGTCCATGTCGCGGCGCAGGCCGGCGGCGACGGCGTCGGCGTAGGCCGCCAGGAAGTCGTCGGGGATCGTCTTGACCGAACCGAAGTCGTACAGCACCACGCGGCCGTCCGAGCGCACGCCGTAGTTGGCCGGGTTGGGGTCGGTCTGGATGCGGCGGAACCGAAAGAGCTGGTCGCCGAGGACGCGGGCCAGGGTCTCGCCCACGCGGTCGCGCAGGTCGGCGGGCGGGGCCGCCCCGGCGAACGCACGCAGGGGCACGCCCGGTTCGTCGGTCATCACCAGCACCCGCGGCCGGCACAGGTCGAGGACCGGCGCCGGGACGACGACGGCCGGGTCGGACGCGTGGAACGCCCGAAAAGCCTCCAGGTGACGCGCCTCTTTCGTGTAGTCCATCTCTTCGAGCAGCCGGGCTTCGATCTCCTCGAACACGCGGTCGAGATCCTGCTTGTCGAGGCGGACGAGGCCCCCGGCCCGCAGCGAGACCCGAAGCATGGCGAGATCGGATGCAATGGATTCATCCATTCCAGGATATTGAACCTTCACCACGACGGCGCGCCCGTCGTAGAGCTTTGCGCGGTGGACCTGGCCGATGGAGGCCGCGGCGAAGGGGGCCTCCTCGATGGAGGCGAACACGTCGGCGAGCGGGCGGCCGAGCTGGGATTCGAGGAACGGGCGCATCTCGGACCATTCGAGGGCCGGTGCGCCGCGCTGCAAGGTCGCGAGCGCCTCGGTGACGGGGCTGGGCAGAAAGTCCATGGCCGACGAGGCCATCTGCCCCACCTTCATCGCCGCGCCCTTGAGCCGTCCCAGCGTCTCGGCCAGGGTGCGACCTGCGTCGGCCTGGGTGCGCTCGATCCGCTCGCGCGCGGCCCGCTCGTCCTCGAACACCGACGCGATGCGGCCGACCGCCTGCTGCGTGGCGACCTTCGCGGTCATCGTTGCGAGGTTCCACAGGCGGCGGGCCTTCGAGCGGGGATGGCGGGGCATGGGGAACCGAGGATGCCTCGAAGCCCCGGCACGGGCCAGCGCCGCAGGCCCGTTGCAGCCCGGCGGCGCCTGGGGTACGCCGTGCGCGGTGCGTCCCTTCGCCCTCCGCCTGTTCGCGGCGTCCGCCCTCGGGGCCGCCGCCCTCCTCGGTTGCCGTCCCATGACCACCCCCCGGATCCCACGAGCCACCACGCAGCCCGGCCCCGCCCCCCACTCCTTCGCACGCCCGGACGCGGTGCGCGTCGTCCACTTCGACTGGCGTGCGGACCTTTCCTTCGCCGGGCGCGCCGTGGCGGGCGTGGTGGACCTGCGGCTCGACCGCGCCGACCCGGCCGCGCCGCTGGTGCTCGACACGCGCGGGCTTCGGATCGAGGGCGTCGAGGCCGCGGGGCCCGGGGCGCATCGCCACCCGGCCGCGTTCGTGCTCGGACCGAAGGACCCCGTCCTCGGTCGAAGCCTCACCATCGCCCTGGACGACCACGACCGGACGGTGCGGATCCAGTACCGCGCCGACCGGGCCGACGGGCTGCTGTGGCTCGAACCGGCGCAGACCGCCGGCAAGCGCGCGCCGTTCGTCTTCAGCCAGGCGCAGGCGATCCTGGCGCGTACCTTCCTGCCCTGCCAGGACACGCCGGGCGTGCGGACCACGTTCTCAGCCGAGATCACGGTGGACGAGGACGTGCGCGTCGTCATGGCGGCCGAGGACGACAACGACCCGGCGCGCCGTCCGGTGGATCGGACCTACCGCTTCCACATGGATGCCCCGATCCCGTCGTACCTGGTGGCCTTCGCGGCCGGGGACCTGGCCTTCGCCGAGCTGGGACCGCGCACGGGGGTGTGGGCCGAGCCTGCGACGCTCGACGCCGCCCGCTACGAGCTCGCCGACACCGAAGCCATGGTGCGGGCCGCCGAGGCGCTGGTGGGCCCCTACCGGTGGGGGCGCTACGACCTGCTCGTCCTACCCCCGGCGTTTCCGTTCGGCGGCATGGAGAACCCGCGCCTTACGTTCGCGACGCCGACGATCCTCGCCGGGGATCGTTCCCTCGTGTCCCTGGTGGCCCACGAACTCGCCCACGCGTGGTCGGGCAACCTGGTGACGAACGCCACCTGGGAGCACCTTTGGCTCAACGAGGGCTTTACCACCTACCTGGAACGCCGCATCGTCGAGGCGCTCTACGGCCCGCAGCGCGCCGAGATGGAGGCGCACAATGGCCTTTCGGACCTCGACGACAGCTTCGCGCACGAGGCGAAGGATCCGGCGCTCCAGCGGCTCGTCGTCGATCTCGCCGGGCGCGACCCCGACGACGGCATGACGAACGTGCCCTACGAAAAGGGGGCCCTGTTGCTGCGCACGCTCGAGCGTGCCGCCGGGCGCGAGGCCTTCGACGGCTTCTTGCGCCGGTGGTTCGACGCACACGCCATGACCTCCGTGACGACGGAGACCTTCGTGGCCTTCCTGCGCGAACGAGGCCCCGAGGCGATCCGCGCGTTCGACCTGGACCCGTGGCTGTACGGGCCGGGGATCCCGGCGGGCGCCGCGCGGCCGGACCCGTCGGTCTTCGCGGCCATCGACGAGGCCGCCGAGGCGTTCATGAGCGGCGGGCGCCCCGCGGAGCAGTTGCCGCTCGCCCAGGCGTCCACCCAGGCTTGGTTGCGTTTGCTCCACGATCTCGAGGGCCGCGTGGACGCACGCGCCCTCGCCGATCTCGACCGGGCGTTCGGACTGCTCGCGCGCGACAACGCCGAGATCCTGGCGGCCTTCCTGGAGCTTGGGATCCGCGCCGGCTACGAGCCGGCGGTGGCGCGCGCCGAGACGTTCCTGGTCGCGGTGGGGCGGCGCAAGTTCCTGGTGCCGATCTACCGCGCTCTCGTCGAGTCGGGCCGGGCCGACACGGCGCGCGCGATCTACGAGCGGGCCCGGCCGGGTTACCACGCCCTGTCTCGCGCCGGCGTCGAGGCCGTGCTCGCGGCGGGCGCCGCGTAGGGGCGCGGGCGGCGTCGTGCCGCGCTCGCGTTCCCGGGCTATGCTGAAGATCGTGGTACGGCGTACGCCCCTCGCGGGTCACTACTGGGACCTGCCGGTCGCGAGCGATGCGCGCCCCGCGGACACGATGGCGTGGGTGCGCGACGTGTGCCTGTCGCAATTGGCTCCATCTTGGGGCTATGCGGTGGAGGAGCACGCGCTCGGCGGGGCCGTGGAGGGCGCGGTCCTCGTGGTGCGCCGGGGGCCGTTCCGGTTGCGTTGCGTGGTCCTCGATCGGCCGCCCGAAGGGCCGGACCAGGGCCGCCGGCACCGGTTGACCGTCGTGGGCGAAGCGCTCCGCGAGGAACCGCTGGCTGCCCGGGGGGTGCGCGAGGGTTGGGCGGCCCCCGCGGCGCTGGCGGGCGGCGGTGTCTGCGTCGGGCTGGTGACGGCGGCCCTCGGGGCGCTGCTGGCGGGCGGCCTCGCCGGGGGTGCGATGGTCGCGTGGGCCCTGTCCGCCGCGGTGGGTTCGGTCGCGGGGGCGCTCGTCGCCCGCGGGATCCTGTCCGCGGCACAGGCGTGGACCTGTCTTCCGCCCGGTCGGCCCCAATCGCACGACGACCTGCGCCCGCGCGTTGCGAACCTGCTCCATGCGATCGGGCGGGCCGTCGAAGCCCGTGCCCTGCCGGCCCCCGGCGGCTTTCGGCGCGAGGCGGCGCGGGCCGTGCAGCACGGCGTCCTGCGGCACGGTCGTACGGGCGGTCTCGCCGGGAGCGAGGCGCTCGATCCGGCCGCCGCCTCGGGCGTCGTGTTGCGCATCTAGGCGCTCCGACGCGACGGACCCCGCCGGGCATGGCGTTCGTCCGCGTGTCTCGGGCGCCGTGGCGCACCTCTGAGCAT
>JALSIN010000068.1 GCA_026989935.1 Polyangiaceae bacterium
GCGGGGCGGACGGCGCGGGCGGTTTCGGTGAAGGTGGAGCGGACGGCGCGGCCACCGGTGGGGGCGCCCCGGGCGAGATCGGTGGGACCGCCGCCGGCGGCGGGACCGAAGCGGCGCCCGGCGGTGGATCCTCCGGCGGACCTGTGGGGCCCGCCGTCACGTCGCCCGCGGGCGCAGGCGCGCCACGCCACGCCGGGGGTGAGGCCGCGGGTGGCTTCGGCGGCGGTGGCGGGGACGACGCCGGCGGCTTTGGAGGCGGCTTCGGCGGCGGTGGAGGGGACGACGCCGGCGGTTTCGGGGGCGGTTTCGGGGCCGAGTCCGCCCCGTCGGCGGGGGCCGAGGCGTCGGAGGCGGAGGCCGAACTCGCACGGCTCGTCGAGCATGCCCCGCCGCCGGAGCCGGGACCGCACGTCCCCGTCGGCGGCCCCCCGCCGCCCGGTTCGTTCGAGGCCCGCGCGGTGGCGTTCGTCGATGCACTCAAGCTGGACTGGATCGACATCGTCCTGCGCCAGGGCGTCATCTTGCTGGGCTTTTTTGGGGCCGCCTTCGCGACGCGCCGGCGCAAGCACATCAACATCGACGCCCTGAGCAAGCTGTTGCCCGATCGCGCCCGGCGGATCGTGGCCGTGCTGGTGGACGCGGCCTCGGTCGCGGTCTGCCTGATGCTCGCGACGGCCGGTTGGCGGCTCGTGGCGATCTCGCGCGAGTTTCCCAAGGAACTCGTCTCCTGGGCCGACGAGTGGACCTTTCAGCTCATGTTCCCCGTGGGCTTCGGCCTGCTGGCCTTTCACTTCACGGTCCGCGTCGTCGAGTCGATTGCCGCGTTGCGAGGGGCTCGGGCGCCGGAAGGCGGTGCCGCGTGACCGGCCTTCTCATCGCCTGCTTCCTGTTCGCGGCGCTGCTGGGGATGCCGCTGTTCGCCGTGCTGGCGGCCATCGCGGCCGTGTCGTTCGCCGCCTCGGGCACGGACCTCGTGGTGCTGGCCGAGGAGCACTACAAGCTGGCCACGAACCCCCACCTGGTCACGATCCCGTTCTTCACGGTGGCGGGCTTCCTGATGGCCGAGGCCAAGGCCGCCGACCGGCTCGTGCGCGTGTCCCGGGCGTTGCTCGGGTGGATGCCGGGGGGGCTGGCCATCGTCGTGGTGGCCTCGTGCGCCTTCTTCACGACCTTCACCGGGGCGTCGGGGGTCACGATCATCGCCCTGGGCGGGTTGCTCTACCCCATGCTCCTGTCGGAGCGGTACCCGGAGCGCTTCAGCCTGGGGCTCATCACCGCGTCTGGGTCCATCGGCCTTTTGTTCCCGCCGTCGCTGCCGATCATCCTCTACGGAATCGTCGCCGGCGCGAGCATCGATCAACTCTTCGTGGCGGGGATCGTGCCGGGCCTCCTCTTCCTGTCCGTGCTCAGCGCCTACGCCCTCGTCGTGGGCGTGGGCAACGACGTCAACCGCACCCCGTTCGACCCGCGGGAGGCCGCGCGGGCCATGTGGGCGGCCAAGTGGGAGTTGCTCGTACCCGTCGTGGTCATCGTGTCGATCTACGGGATCCCCGGCGTGACCGGCGGCCTGGTCACCCTGGCCGAGGCGTCGGCGATCTGCGCCCTGTATCTCCTGGTCGTCGAGGTCTTCGTCTATCGCGACATCGACGTGCGCCCGCGCTCGCCCGACCGGCCGCACCTGGCCGGGGTGCTGCGGGAGGCCATGGTGATGGTGGGGGCGATCCTCATCATCCTCGGGGTGGCGCTCGGGCTTACGAACTTCCTCGTGCAGGAGGAAGTCCCGATGAAGCTCCTGGCGCTCATCCAGGACCGGATCCAGTCGCGCTTTACCTTCCTGGCGTTGCTGACCGTGTTCCTGCTCGTGGTGGGGTGTCTGATGGACATCTTCTCCGCGATCATCGTGGTGGTGCCCCTCATCATCCCGATTGCGATGGAGTACGGCGTCCACCCCGTGCACCTGGGAATCATCTTCCTGGCGAATCTCGAGATCGGGTACATCACCCCGCCGGTGGGTCTGAACCTGTTCATCTCGTCGCTGGCGTTCGAGCGACCGGTGGTGCAACTCTACCGCATGGCCGTGCCGTTCTTGCTGCTGATGCTCGGGGCGCTGCTCGTCATCACCTTCAACGAAGGAGTCTCCCTGTGGCTCGTCGAGGCATTCGGGTTCGACCTCGGGCGGTAGCCCCGTTCCGCGAGGCACGCGCGGCGGCGTGTGTCGCGCTGCTCGTGGCCGCCTGCGTCGGCGGAGGCGACGACGGCGCCTCGGGCACCTCCGGCACGGGCGCGCCGGCCGGCTTCGTCACGTTCGAGATCGCCCCCGGCGATCCGGCCTGTCTGCCCGACGACGCGCAGATCCTCCTGCGCGCGCGCAAGGTGGGCTGCATCCCGCCGCCGCCGGCGCCGTGCACGCTGCCCCAGACGATCCCCGAGATCTTCGGGCCCGCGGCCGCCTGCCCGACCGACGCGCCCACCCCGCTTGCGGTGGTGGTGGAGGAGCCGGGCCGGTACCACGTGGATCTCGTCCATCGCGCCTCGGGGGGCGACGACACGTACGTTTGCCTGGAGGACGCCGCCGGCGCGGCGTTGCACGACGTGACCACGGACGACCTCGACGCCGGTCGCACCTTCACCCTGCAACCGGGCGCCGGCCCCTGCCCGCCGCCGTAGCGGTCCGCGCGACCCGGGCCCGCGGCGCAACGGGGTGGTCTTCGGGCGGTGGATGCACGACCCGCACCGGGGCGCGGGGCCGGCGGCCTGGCACGGTCCGCTACGACAGCGGTCGAAGCCGGGCGCTGCGGCGAGGGCCCGCAAAGGACGCCTTGGCCGCGGCGATCATCGTCTGGGTTGCGACGCGGCAAAACGCCTCGGTGACCGGGTCGTCCGGGGCCATCTCGACGATGGGGGTGCCGGCCTCGCCCCCGGCGGCGATCCGGGGGTCGAGGGGCAGCTCGCCCAGAAACGGCAGATCGAACTCCTCGGCCAGGCGGCGGCCGCCGCCTTCTCCGAAGATCCGCTCGGCATGCCCGCAGCTCGGACACCGGTACAGGCTCATGTTCTCGATGACGCCCAGGACCGGCACCTCCAGCTTGCGGAACATGTCGATGGCCTTGCGCACGTCGAGCAGAGCGACTTCCTGCGGGGTCGTCACGATGACCGCCCCGGACACCGGCACGAGCTGGCACAGGGAGATCTGTGCGTCCCCCGTGCCGGGCGGCAGGTCCACGACGAGGGCGTCGAGGTCGCCCCAGCGCACGTCCTCGGCGAACTGGCGCAGCAGCTTGTGGATCATGGGCCCGCGCCAGATGACGGCGCGCCCGGGCTCGACGAAGTACGCCACGCTCATGGCGGGCATTCCGCGGTAGAGCGCCGGCGCGATCCCCTCGCCCTCGGGCGCCTTGCCGACCTCCCGCTCCGGTTCGCCGAGCATCTTGGGCAGGCTCGGGCCGTAGATGTCGGCGTCGAGCAGGCCCACGGCGGCGCCGAGGCGACGCAGGGCGAACGCCAGGTTCGTGCTGACCGTGCTCTTGCCCACGCCGCCCTTGCCGGCGGCCACGGCGAGCACGTGCTTGACGCCGTCGATGGGTTGCTGCCCGGGCTTCGGGACGCGCTCGGGGATCGCCAGCTCGAACGCCACGTCCAGATGCGCAAGTTCCACGTCGGCCAGCGCCTCGCGCACGGCCCGCTCGAGGTCGTCCCGGCGCGGGTGGCCCGGCGCCAGCAGGCCGATCGTGACCGACGCCCGGCGTGCGGTCTCGTCCGCCTCCACCGCCCGCACCAGGCGTGCGCGCCCGAACCCCACGCCGACGGCGGGGTCTACGAGGGGGGCAAGGCGCGCGCGGATCTCGTCGGACAGGGCCATGGCAACCGCGCTAGTAGCAAAGGCCCGGCCGCCGGGCTACCCTGACTCGGCGGTGCGCCCCGGCGCGCCCGTGGAGCACGCCCATGGCCGTTCTCGACATCGTGACCTTCCCCGACCCGCGCCTTCGCCAGCCCACCGTGGAGGTCCGCGACATCGACGACGGGATCCGTGCGCTGGTGCGCGACCTGACCGACACTATGTACGCCCACGACGGAGCCGGCATCGCGGCGATCCAGGTGGGGCGCCCCGAGCGCATCTTTCTCATCGACGGCCGCGTGGCCACCGGGGACCCCAAGGCCGATCCGGTGGTGTTCATCAACCCGGCGGTGGTCGAGACCGGTGGGGGCGTCGCCGGCGGCGAGGAGGGGTGCCTGAGCTTTCCGGGGGTGTTCGTGGACGTTCGGCGGCCGCGGCGGGCGAAGGTTCGGGCGTTGAACCTGGCCGGCGAGGCGTTCGAGATCGAGGGGGACGGGCTGCTCGGGCGGGCACTCCAGCACGAGTACGACCACCTCGAAGGCCGGCTTCTCATCGACATGGTGGGGCTCGTCAAGAAGGAGATGATCCGCCGCCGGCTCAAGCGCTGGTACGCCGAGCAGGGGCGGGCGCCGGTCGCGGCGCTGTAGCGGCGGGGGCTTGGCCGGGTGGCAGGCGCGCGCCTCCGACGCCACGCCGGCACGCTCGCCGTCCTGGTCGCCGCCGTCCTGGTGCTCGTCGCCGCGTGGTGGTCCGCGCGCGGGCGCGTGCTCGTCGCCCTCGACGGTCCGCTTCCCTCCCTGTGTGCCGGCGCGACCGTGCGTGTGCCGGTGTGGGTGCTCGCGGGCCCGGCGACCGGGCTCGATCCGGCGGCCGGCGACGTGCTCTCGTACCGCGTGCAACGGGCGGAAGGGCCACCGGCGGACGGTCCGCGCTCCCCGCTGCCCGGCCCGATCCGGCCATTTCGTCCAGTACGAACCTTCATGACGATCGAAGCCCCGGCCGAGGGCGGCCCGGTGCGGCTGCGCCTCGGCGTGGTGCGGGAGGGGGCCTTTTGGCACTCGTCGCCGACGGGGGCCGTCCCGGCGACGGTGGGGCCGCCCTCGGGGGCGTTCGAGTGGGTGGACGGGCCGCGGGTGCGGACGACGGTGGCGCAGGGGCCGGTGACGATCCGCGGCTGGCTGCGCCACCTCGGTTGCCGCGCTCTCGACCCTTCGCGCGGGGACGCCGTGGGCGTGTGGATCGAGGCGGGGGGCGTGGTCCGGGAGGGGCGCATCGCGTTGCCGCGGACGGTGGCGCCGGGGGCGACCGTGGAGGTGGCGGGCGTCGTGGAGGCGCCGCCGCGGCCGGGCGAGGCTTGCGTGACGGTGGCCCCGGTTCTCGCGGACACCGGCTGGGGGCGGGCCGGCGCGGCGCAACCGTCCTGCGGCCACCGGCTCGGCGCACCGACGTTCGTGGCGGCGGTCCGTGCCGTCGCGGCACCCGACGCTGCGTTCGCCGGCGAACCTTTCGTACTGAAGGTACGCCTCCGGAACACGGGGCGCCGGACGTGGGAGCCCGATCGTGTGCGCGTGGGCGCCCGCTTCCTGTCGGCTGGGCGCCTCGAAGACACCGGGGC
>JALSIN010000069.1 GCA_026989935.1 Polyangiaceae bacterium
CGGCGGTCCCGGCGGTCCCGGCGGTCCCGGCGGTCCCGGCGGTCCCGGCGGTCCCGGCGGTCCCGGCGGTCCCGGCGGTCGCGGATCCCGCGGTCGTCCCACTGCTCCCGCTCGCCGAGGCGGTCCCCACGGTCGTCCCCGCGGTGGTGCCCACGGATGCGGCCGTCGTGGAGGACGTGGACATACCCGAGGAACCCGTCGTGGCGGTCCCCCCGCCCGTCGCCGAGGAGGACGTCGCGCCACCCCCATCGTCCCCGCACGCGGTCATCGAACCCACCAACGAGGCACCAAGGAACATGGTCATCCAGGTTTTGCGTCGCATGGCGCCCATCGTGCGTCTGCGCAAACAGCGCCGCAACCGCCGGCCGCGGGCTGCCTGATGCAAGAAAGCCGTGTCCGGGCGTCTCACTTCCCCCGAGGTTTCCGCGGGTTGGAAGGTACGATAGGAATACACCATGGCCCGCCTGCACGACCGCGTCCGCCCCCATCTCCTCACCCTGTCGCTGCTGGCGATCCCCTCGACCGCCTCGGCCGGCGGCGAGCCACCCGCGGACCTCATGCACCCGGATGTCCCCTGGGCCCAACTCGCCGGCCCGCCGGCCGCTGCGAACCTCATCGAGGAGGTCTACGGGGTCGCCATCGCCCCCGAGGACCTGCCGGCCCCGATCCGCCAGGGCGACATGGTGTTCGGCCCGGAGTCCTTTGCGCGCGACATCCTCGCCGCCCTCGACTTGCCCCTTCCGGGCGTCAACTACGATCCCACCCCGGGTGTGCTCGTCCTGGAGATGAACGGCGTGACGCTCCGTCCATGGTGCGGCAACGGCGACTCCGCCAACGGCGCCCTGAACTGCTCCCCGCTGGTGGACCAGATGACCACCTTTCCGGCGGTGGGCAACCAGGCGGCGATCTTGCAGGAGGTCCAGGGGTACATGCAAGACTTCGGAATCACCATCGCCGCGAACCGGCCCCCGCCCTACCTGCCCTACACGCTCGCGGTCATCGGCGGGACCGCCGCCAACGCCGGCTACGGCGGCGGAACCTGCGGCATCGCGAACGTGGCGTGCGACGGGCTCAAGCGTAACCACGTGTCACTGACCTTCACGTCCTGCGGCAGTTCCCTCATCCCCGACATCGTGGCCCAGGAGACGTCGCACAACTGGGGCCTCGAGCACACGAACAACCCGACCGACATCCTCTATCCCACGGCCAACGGCGGAGCCAAGGCCTACGTGGACGACTGCATGAACATCGTGTCGAACGACGGGCCCATCCAGTGCGACTACGTCCACGAGGCATACTGTCCCCAAGGCGGTGGCAACCAGCAAAACTCCTACCAGGAGATGCTGGGCGTGTTCGGCCCTGCCTACACGGACAACGGCCCGCCCGAGATCGTGTCGATCCAACCAGACGACGGCGCGACGTTCTCATCGGACGAGGGATTTTCCCTCACCGCCAAGATCAGCGAGGACACGAACTTCGTGGGGGTGCGGTGGACGTGGCTCGAAGGCGTTCCCGATGAGATCGCGAACAACGAAGGCACCTACACCAAGTGCACGAACAAGGTGTGCGACGCCCACTTCAGCGCCTTCCTCGACCCGAACGAGACCAATTGGGACTTTCTGACCATCGGTCCGGGCGCGCCGGCGGGTACGTATACCTTCAAGTTCGAGGTCATGGACGCCGTGGGCCAAAGCGACAGCCGGACGATCACCGTGCAGGTCACCGAGGGCAACGGCGGGAACGGTTCCGGCGGCGGGGACGATTCCGGCGGCGGGACTTCGGGCGGTGGCACCTCGGGCGGCGGGACCTCGGACGGCGGGACCTCGGGCGGCGATGGCACGAGCTCGGACGGCGGGACCTCGGCTGGCCCGCCCGCGACCGGCGGGGATGGTGGCGGGGAGGACGGCTGCGGATGCCGCGCGAGGGCGCCGTTGGACGCGGGACGCTGGGGGCTGCTCGCCCTCCCCCTCGGCGTCGCCCTGGGGCGGCGGCGGCCGGCTGGCCGACGGTAGGCGCCCGGCGGCCGGCGGCCCTCGCGGCGTCGCGGCCGCCCTGCGACGGTCTACTTGCCGGTGCGCAGGCGCGCGCGGGCGGCCTTCATGCGCGCCTTGTTCGCCTCCGACGCGCCGGGATCGTCGCCAATCGGCCCGGAGCACACCTCGATCACCGCGCCGGACCCCGCGACCCGCAGGGCCGTGCCCGGCACCGCGACGCTGCGGTGCACGAGGGCCAGCCCCTCGAACCGTTCCCCGGCGGGCACGAGCGTCGTAAGCCGCCCCGCCTGCGGCCGGTCGTCGCTCGCAAGCTCGACCGGCAGCGGATCCGCCGCCTGCGCCGCATTCACCCGCACCATCACGCGCGGCACGAGGCCCCGGGCGTGCACTCGCGCCAAGGGCTCCTGCCCGAGGAAGCACCCCTTGTCGTAGCTTACGGCGTCGGCGTAGCCCAGCTCGGGCGGCAGGCGCCCCGGCCGCAGTTCGTGGCCCCAGCCGGGACGCTCACACGCCACCCGGTGCGCCTCGAAGGATTCCGCGGTCCCCGCGGGCGCCCCCGCCGTGACCGCCTCGACGAACGCCGCCGGCCCGACGCACAGCCACCCGCGTGCCGGGTGGACCGCAGGCACGATCACCCCGTGCCCGTCGTGCGAAGCCGTCGCGTCCCCGGGTGGCTCCTCCCAGGCGAACCAAACCCGAGTTTCGGGGGCGGGCTCGACCGTGGCGTCGTCCATCACCAGGTATCGGTCCAGCGTGCTCACGACCTCGTCGAAGACGTCGGCGGGCACCACGAGTCCGATCCCGTCGCCGCCCGCGGGATCCGGGACGACGATCACCTCGGCGACGAGCTGCCCCTTGCGGGTCAGCAGCGCCGCCGGCAGCGCGCGCGCGCGATCCCAGCCGGCCACGTCCGCCGTCAAGGTCCCCTGCAGGAAGGCCGCGGCGTCCGGGCCCGCCACGCGGGCGACGGCCCGGCGAAGCGGCGGCGGCGCGACGGACAGATCGAGGGTCGGCATGGCACGGCATCGTGTCAACCGTCTGCCGCCCGGGCAAGGGGTGGCCCTGCCCCAGGTCCACGCGCCGGCCGACCGCGGGCGTGCTCGACCCCAAAGCGGTGCGCCTCGAACCGGCCGCACCGGCCACACGGCCACGCGCGCGTCAACCGACCGCCCGGCGGGCCGGTGGCGTCCTCGCGCGCGTCGGCGCCCCCACACCTCCGGGTCTCCACCGGCAACGGGCGGCCGCTGCCCGCCGCCCCTTCGAGCCCCGCGGCCGACCACCGCCCGAACACCTTGCCTCGACGACGTGCCCCGCGCCCGCGGCACCAGACGAAGGCACCACGGCCATCGAAGTCTTTGACGACCGCGGGTCGCCGCGGTACGAGGCGTGCATGCCGCGCCGGCGCCACGGCCCGATCGCTCGCGCCCTCGCGTGTGTCGCGGTCGCGTACCTCGTGGCCGCTCTGCTCGCGTCGCCGGCGCGGACCCTCGCCGCGCCGTCCGAGCCTGCTTCCGCTTCACGGGCTCGGACCGCCGCGAACGACGATGGCGACACCGCCCGGGTCCGGCGGGACTTCTCGGCCAGCGGCTTCTCGATCCCCACGGCGGGACGGCTCGACCCCTACGGGCCCCGGCCGCCCGACGCCCCGCGCCTGTCCCTGGACGAGATCTTGCGCTACGCCGCGAAGAACCCGGCCGTCGAGGCCGCGACCGACCAGATCCGCGCGCTCGAGACCCACGTCAAGAAGGCGAAGCTCGGCTGGCTTCCGGTGATCGAGATGCGCATGGGCCTAAGCCCCGGGGTCCACATCGTCTGCGACGACATCGCCGTCACCACTGCCGGGGGCGACCCCCTCGAGTTCCAGTGGTGCCGCCCGGGCGCCGACCCGGACCTCGACGTGCAGACCGTCCGCGGCTACTTCCAGCAGCTCGGCCAGGCCGGCGTCCGCTTCTCCATGGACATTGACGCCGTCTTCCCCGTGACCACCTTCGGCAAGCGCTGGGCGGCCAAGGAGATCGCCGAGCACGCGGTGGCCCTCGGCAAGCTGCGGCGGGCGCAGGTCCTGGCCGAGACGGCCCTGTACGTGCAACGCGCCCACACGACGTTGTTGCTCGCCCGCGAGACCCTGCGGATCCTGGACGAGGCCAAGAAGGTGGCCGGCCGCGCCCGCGCGCGGATCGACCGCGACCTCGGGGATCCGGACGCCTTCGACTCGGATCTGTCCGAGACGAACCCCGACCGCGACCCGGACGACCGCACCCGCATCGCGCTGGCCGAGATCGACCTGGAGACGAAAGTTCGAAGCGCCCGCAAGGCCGAGGCCCTCGCGCTCGCCGCCCTGTGGGCGCTGGCGGGTGAGGCGGCGCCGCGCGGCTTCGACATCGCCGAGGACCGGCTCGAACCTTGGGAGGTCCCCGGTGGGATCGTCGAACTGGCCGCCTACAAGGCGCGCGCACTCGCCAACCGCCCCGAGGCCAAGATGGCCGTGGCCGCCGTCAAGCTGCGCAAGGCGCAGCAAAAACTCGCCCGCCGCAACTTCCTGCCGGACCTGGGCGTCGTCGTGGGGTTCGGGCTCGCGCGGTCGAACGCGGTGGACCCCGCGATGAACGAACTCTACTACCAGGATCGCTTCAACTACTCGCGGTTGACCGCGGCCTTGGCGCTGCGGTGGAAATGGGACTTCCACAACCGCGCCTTCGACCTGCAGCGGGCCGACGCCGAGCTGGCGATGGCGCGCCACCAGCGCAAAGCCGCCGAACTGCTCCTCGGGCGGGAGGTCGAGGAGGCCTACTACGATCTGCTCGAAGCCGGCCACGTGCGCGCGCAGGTGACGAAGGCGGCCGATCTCGCCTGGAAGCTGGTCGTCTCCCAGGAACAACGCGACAGCGTCGGGGGCGGTGACGCGAAGGATCTCGTCCGGGCCCTCAAGGACTGGTTCGAGTGGCGTTTCAAGGCCACACAGGCCGTCCTCTCCTACAACGTCGCCCTCGCCCGGCTCTCCCGCGCGGTCGGCGAGCCCGTCGCGGCCCCACCGGGCAAGGCCGGTCGAAGGTCGGGCGACGGTCCCGTACACTCGCGGTGAATACGGCGCCCGCCACGGGCGTCGAAGCCACGACACCGCCATGCCTGCACGCCATTCGACCGTCCTCGCCGCGCTGTTTGCGACCCTGGTCCTTGCGACTGCCGCGCCGGCCGATGCCGCCGCCGGCCCCGAACCGGGGCACGCCGCCGCGGGCCCGGCCCACGCGCGCCGGGCCGCCAAGGGGTCGGCGCTCGAAACCTTCCGCAAGCGCCACGAAGCCGTCCTTCGGCTGGTCCACAAGCGCGCTACGAGCGCAAAGATCCAGCGGGAGGTGGACGCACTCCTCGACTACCGCTGGATCGCGCAGGCCGCGCTTGGTGGCGCCGCCCGCTATGAAAAACGCTGCGCCCCTCGGTGCGAGGA
>JALSIN010000070.1 GCA_026989935.1 Polyangiaceae bacterium
CCGGAACGGACGGGGTACCGGGTACCACATGCCGAACAGACGGCCATCGTGCCCCTCAGCCTAGCGCGGAGGCCTTCGGGCGGTCAACGACGGTCCGGCCTGCGCTGCGACGGCGCAAGTTCGCCCCCATGGGAACGGGCAGCGGGTTCGTGCAGACTTGCGCCATGTCCTCGACCCCCTCCCGCATCCAGGTCGGTGAGTTGGGCACGCTCCGCCTGCCCGACCTGGCCCGCATCGCGCGCGGGGCCTGCCGCGTCGAACTGGCCGACCCGGCTCGCGCGCGCCTGGACGACACCCGCCGCTGGCTGCTCGACACCGTGAGCCGCGGCGAGGTGATCTACGGCGTCAACACCGGGTTCGGGGCGCTCAGCGAAACGACGATCCCCGCCGAGGCACTCGCCACCTTGCAGCACAACCTCCTGCGCAGCCATGCCGCCGGCGTGGGGGCACCGTTTCCGCCCGAGGTCGTGCGTGTGCTGCTGGCCCTGCGCGCGCATACGCTCGCGCTCGGGGCCAGCGGCGTCTCTGCGCGGATCCCCGAAGCCCTGCTCGACCTGCTGGCGCACGACCTCCTGCCGGTGGTGCCCTCCCAAGGCAGCGTCGGCGCCAGCGGCGACCTCGCCCCCCTGGCCCACCTGGCCTTGCCGCTCATCGGCGAAGGAACGGTCCTTTCGGACGGGATCCCGCTGGACGCGGGCCAGGCCCTCGCGGCCGCGGGGCTCGCCCCCGTCGTCCTCGGACCGAAGGAGGGCCTCGGCCTCATCAACGGCACCCAGGTGACCACCGCCGTGGGCGCGCTGGCCGTCGTGGACGCGACGGAACTCGTCTACGCCGCGGACATCGTGGCCGCGCTCTCCCTCGACGCGCAGCTCGGCTCCGTCGGGCCCTTCGACCCGCGCATCCACAGGGGGAAACCACACGCCGGGCAGGTAGAAAGCGCCCGGATCGTCCGGTCCCTCCTCGAAGGATCGGAGATCAACGCAAGCCACCGTGACTGCGGCCGGGTCCAGGACGCCTACAGCCTGCGCTGCGTGCCGCAGATCCACGGCGCCGTGCGCAACGCCCTGGCCTACGTCACCGCCTGCATCGAGACGGAGATCGACAGCTTCACCGACAACCCCCTGGTGTTGGCACGGGACGACGGCGGGTTCGACGTGCGCAGCGGCGGCAACTTCCACGCGATCACGGTCGCGATCCCCCTCGACCACCTCGCGGCCGCGGTCACGACCCTCGCCACCGCCAGCGAGCGCCGCACCGACCGCTTCATGGATCCGTCCACGTCGCGCGGACTGCCGCCTTTTCTGGCGGAAAAGCCCGGGCTCGAAAGCGGCTTCATGATGTGGCAAGTCACCGCGGCCGCCCTCGCCAGCGAGTGCAAGGTGCTTTCGCACCCGGCGGCGACGGACACGATCCCCACCTCGGCGGGCAAGGAAGACCACGTCTCCATGGGCCCCATCGCGGCGCGCAAGGCGGCGGCCGTGGTGGAGGCGGCCACGCGGTGCCTGGCCATCGAGGCCGCCACGGCGGCGCGGGCCATCGATCTGCGCGCCCCGAAGACCTCGGCGCCGCTGGCCGAGGTCCACGCCTGCATCCGGCGGCACGTCCGCGGCGAGGGCGGCGATCGGGCCATGGCGGGCGAGATCGAAGACCTCGCGGCCGCCATCCGGCGCGGCGACCTGCGCCGGGCTGCCGGGCTGCCGAACCGGTTCCTCGGTGAGACCGGGTGACGGCCGCCGGGCGGTGGCAGCCGGGCAAGACGCGCGGTAGGCTGCGCCCCTGCCCATGCTCGGCGCCCTCGCATCGATCCCCTACGTCGTCGCCCCGGAAAAGACGCTCATCGACCACGTCCCGTTCATCGGGCCGCTCAAGCTGCAGGTGTTCGGCCCGCTGGTGGCCATCGGCGTCATCCTCGGGTGGCACCGCGGGCTGGCCTTCGCACGCAAGAAGGGCATGGACGAGTGGCTCGTGCGCGACTACATGTGGTGGCAACTCGTCGCCGCCTTCGTGATGGCCCACTGGGTGTCGGTGCTGTTCTACTTTCCGGAGCAGGTCAAGGAGGACCCCTGGGTGCTGCTGGCGTTCTGGAACGGCCTTTCGAGCGTCGGCGGCTTCTTCGGTGGCCTGCTGGGGGCGCTTTGGTTCTGTCGCAAGCACGACCAGCCCCTCGTGCCGTACCTGGACCTTTCGGTGTACGGGCTGCTGCTCGGGTGGGTGTTCGGGCGCCTCGGGTGCAGCCTGGTCCACGACCATCCCGGCAAGATCGCCGATCCCGACTTCTTCCTGGCGGTCGGTCCCTGGCCGGACGGCACGTTCCGCTACGACCTGGGCCTCTACGAGTGGTTCTTCGCCACCGTCTTGACCGTGATCGTGCACGGTTTCACGAAACCGTGGACCTGGCGCCCCGGACGCCTGCTGGGGCTCGTGGTCGTGGCCTACGCGCCGTTTCGGTTCGCCATGGACTTCCTGCGGGCCGACGCACCATCGCGCGGGGTCACGTCCGTCCCCGACGTACGCTACATGGGCCTGACCACGGCCCAATGGTTTACGGTCGCGTTCTTCATCGGCGGAATCTACCTCCTGTTCTTCCGCAAGAAGCGCCCCTCGGACGACGCCTTCGCGCGGCCGAAGCCCGGCGGACCACCCCTGGATACAGAAGGGAGCGAGGACGAGCCGGCCCCGGGTTCGGATCAGGGAACCGATACGCCCTGATCATATCGTACGAAAAGCCACACGTTCGACTTGACATGAATGCCGCGGCCTCGTTATCGTGGCCGCTCACGGTCGGTGATCGTCGTCTCGAGCCCTCTCGGGCTTCGACTCGCCCTTCCCCGGTTCCGCGCTCGGAGCTCTACGGTGTCCTCGACTCATTCTATCTTCCTCGTTGCGTTCACTTTCTCGGCCGGTCTGTTCGTGCCCTCCTGTGGGACGTCCGATACCGGCGAAACCTGCTCCCCGGGTACCGAGGGGTGCCCCTGCACGGAGGAGGCCGGGTGCGACGACGGCCTTTCGTGTATATCCGACGTCTGCGTCGCGCCCCCCGAGGCGACCTGCGGGGACGGGATCTTGCAGACCGGTGAAGAGTGCGACAACGGTGCCTTGAACGGTGACGACGCCGCCTGCAAGGCGAACTGCACCATCGCGTTCTGCGGCGATGGCCTCGTCGGACCGGGCGAGGCCTGCGACGACGGCAACGACAGCGATCTGGACGGCTGCAACGCCATGTGCCGCTTTCCAACGTGCGGCAACGGCGTCGTGGAAGGCGCCGAACCCTGCGACGACGGCAACGACGACGACACCGACGCCTGCACGAACCTGTGCCTCCCGGCATCCTGTGGCGACGGCTTCGTGCAGGCGGGCGAGGCCTGCGACGACGGCAACACGATGGACGGGGACGGCTGCTCGGCCGCCTGCGAGATCGAGGCGATTTGCGGCAACGGCGTCGTGATGCCGGGCGAGACCTGTTTTTCCAGGGGACCGCTGGTCATCGCGGACCCATTGCCGGTGGGGGTCGCCGTGGGGGACTTCGACGGGGACGGCTTCGACGACATCGCGACCGCCTCGGAGATCCTCGGGACCGTGCGGGTCCTGCGTGGCAACGGCATGGGTGGCTTCCTGGCGGCCGTACCCGTGGTCGCCTCGTCGGCGCCGCCGGTGGCCATCGAGGCCGGCGACATCGACGGGGACGGCTTCGACGACGTGGCGGTGGGGCTCGCGACGGACATGAACGCCGTCGCCATCTTCTACGGCCAGGGGATCCCGGGGGATCCGCCGCTGCCGGACACCCCCGTCTTCGAGTCCCTTTCGGGCTCGTCCGTGCTCACGGACCTGCGCCTGCGCCAACTGGACGGCGACGGCGGCGTCGAGATCGTCGTCGCCTTCGACGGAGGCCTGCGCGTGCTGCAGTACGACGGCAACGGCGGTTTTTCGACGGACGAGATCAACCTGGGGGCGAACCTCGACCTTACGGTCGAGGCCATCGACCTTACGGGCGACGGGATCCGTGAGTTCCTCACGCTGGACCGCGCCACGGGTGACGTCTTCTCCCTGGGGTACTTCACCGCGACGAACTCGTTCAACCAGGCCACGCTGGGGACGACGGCCTACCCCTCGCTCCTTTCGGTGCGGCGTATCGTGGCCGCCCCCCTCGACAACGAGGCGCCGGAGGATCTGGTCGCGGGCGTGTGGGACACGGCAGGCTGCGACTATCCGTCCGACCCCGATGCGTGTGCGAGCGAGTCGATCGCCTTCCTGGCCGGACGCGCCGCCTACCCGATCGACCCGCAGACCGAACCCCCGCTCGAGGATCCGGTGCTCCTTCCCGGCGGCAAGGCCCCAGCGTTCGTACTGCCCGTGGACGCCGACGGCGACGGCGACATGGACCTCGTCGTCGCCAACCGCTTCTCGAACGATCTGTCGATCCTCGTGTCGGACGGCGCCGGCGCATTCTCGGCGGGCCCCACGCTCCCCACCGCCGGCTTCGAGCCGGTCGCGGTGGCGACCGGCGACTTCAACGAGGATGGCCTGGTGGATCTCGTCAGCGCCGACCGCTACACGAACTCGCTTTCCGTGTTTCTGAACACGCCGTAGGGCCGCTTTCATGTCTCGAACGAACCTCGCCACCCTTGCCGGCCGCCTCCTGTCGTCGGCCACCTTCGTCCTGCTCGCGTCTTCCTGTGGCGGCGACGGGACCTCGAACGAGACGGGCACCCTCGAGTGTCCGGCGGGCGCCGAATCCTGCGTGTGTCAGCCGGGGAACCTGTGCGATCCCGGGCTCGTGTGCGTGTCGAATCGGTGCGTGGACCTGTCCGGGCCGGGCATGTGCGGCAACGGGCAAATCGACCCCGGCGAGGCGTGCGACCTCGGGGCGCTCAACGCCGATACGGGGATCTGCAAGGCGGACTGCGAACTCCAGACCTGCGGCGACGGCGTGGTGGGACCGTCGGAGGCGTGCGACGACGGCAACACCGCCGACGGCGACGGCTGTACGAGCACCTGCAGCCTGCCCACCTGTGGGGACGGTATCGTGCAGGCCCCGGAAGCGTGCGACGACGGCAACGACGACGACACGGACGCCTGCCGGACGAACTGCCTCGAGGCGACCTGCGGCGACGGTATCGTGCAGGCCGGCGTCGAGGCGTGCGACGACGGCAACGACATCGACGGCGACGGCTGCGAGTCCGACTGCACCGTGACGGTCATGGGAACCTGTGGCAACGGCACGGTGGACCCGGGCGAGTTGTGCTTCGAGATGACCACCGTCGTGACGGGCGTGGGCCCCGGGCGGCCGCACCTGGCGGACATCGACGGCGACGGCAACCTCGACATCGTCGTCGCCCAGCGCATTCTGCCCGAGATCTGGATCCACCCCGGTGACGGAGCCGGGGGCTTCGGCACGCCCACGAAGATCCCGGTGGACCCGGA
>JALSIN010000071.1 GCA_026989935.1 Polyangiaceae bacterium
CTCGCGGGCGGCGGTCCAGGCGTCGCGGCTGCGTGCGAACACGACCACGCCGCTCGTCTCCAGATCGAGGCGGTGGACGGCGCCGCCCTCCCGCGGGTCCGGGGAGGCGTGCGCGCACTCGGGGAATCGGGTGGCCACCTGATCCGCCAGCGTGGGCGGCTGGTCCGGTCGCAGGCGGTGGGTATGGAGCCCGGCCGGCTTGTTCACGAACACGAAGTCGTCGGTGACGGCCAGGACGTCCAGCGCCGGGGCGTCGCGGGCCTCCGGATGCACGTTCCAGACCACCTCCAGCACCTGACCGACGTGTACCCGCGTGGACGGCGCGGCCCGCTTGCCATCCACCCGCAGGTGGCCGTCGAGGGCCATGCGACGCGCCATGCGACGGGACAGACCCGGCATCCGGCGGCCGAGCACCACGTCCGCGCGCTGGCCGTCGTCCTCCGGTTCGCGGACCTCCAGGGTGCGCGAGGCTCTCGTCACGTCCATCGTTCGGGCAGGTGGATGGCGCGCAGGGGCGTCCCGGGAGGGATCGGTCGCCGGTCGCAGTCGGCGGGCACG
The DNA here is from genome assembly GCA_026989935.1 of Polyangiaceae bacterium. Taxonomy (GTDB): domain Bacteria; phylum Myxococcota_A; class Polyangia; order Nannocystales; family Nannocystaceae; genus J032. The sequence continues at coordinate 559 of JALSIN010000071.1, forward strand.
CGCAGCAGCAAGGTGGCGCCGGCGATCGAGGACAGGTCTCCCGACGCCTGGTGGGCGAGGGGCACGGCCCGGCGCCCGTCCCCCGACCAGCGCGCGCGCATCACGTGCTCGCGGGTGGCCTCCGGCACCACGGAGCACGCCAGCGGGACCGACGCCGGCGCGCGATGGGGCGGGGCCCCGAGCATCGCGCGAAGGAGGGGGCGGACCAGCAGCTCGAACGTGACGAACGTGCTGGCGGGGTTGCCGGGCAGCGCGCATACGACGGTGGGGCCCCAGGTGAACGCGGCGGTGGGGCGGCCGGGTCGCAGGGCGATCCCGTGGAACAGGCACCGTGCGCCCAGGGCTTCGAGGGCCGGGCGCACCCGGTCGTGGGGGCCCACGCTGATCCCCCCCGACGTCACGAGCACGTGGGGGTTGCGCCGCTGCACGCCGGCCAGGGCCTGCGCGAGCGCGCCGTCGTCGTCCGGCACGACGGGCAGGATCCGCGGCTGTCCACCGGCCTCCCGCACCTGGGCCGCCAGCATGAGGTCGTTCGTGCCGACGATCCCCCCCGGCGGCGGCCGGCGGCCCGGGGGGTGGATCTCGTCGCCGGTGCAGAGGATCTCCACGATCGGGCGGGCGCGCACGGGCAGGCGCACGTGGCCGGCCGCCGCCGCCAGCGCCGCCTCTCCCGGCCCGACCGTGTCCCCCGCCCGAAGGAGCACCGCACCGGCGCGGACGTCGGAGCCGGCCGGGCGGACGAAGGTCCCGGGCCCGAACGAGGGCGCCACCCGATCGACCCGGATCGCGCTCCCCGCGGGGCTCGTCCATTCCTGGGGGATCACCGCGTCGGCGCCGGCGGGCACGGCTGCGCCGGTCGAGATCCGGGCCGCCCGCTCCGTGGCCAGTCGGCCTCGAAACGGGCGCCCGGCCGCGCTCTCGCCGGCGACCGGCAACGCCGCACCCACCACCACGTCGGCGGCTCGCACCGCGTAGCCGTCCATCACGCTGGCGTCGAAGGCCGGCAACGGGTGGAGTGCCCGCAGTGGGTACGCCACGACCCGTCCCACGGCGTCGGCCGCCTCCACGAAGGTCACCGGGGTCGGACGAGCCTCGGCCAGCAAGCGCGCGCACACCACGTCAACGGAGGGGGCCATGGGCGTCCTTCGTTTCTACCACGGCCCGCGCCCCGGCTCATGGCGCCTTGCGGTGCGCCCGCCCGTCCCGTCGGCCCGGTACGGAGGCGCTCGTCGGGGTCGATGGCGCCCGCGGGGGCGGGGCGGTCGCCGGGCCGTACAGCGCCGCCGGTGCGGGCGCGGACACGGTGCCGCGCGTACGCCCCTTCTCGACGTACACCACCAGCGTGTCGCCGCGCTCGAGCTTCGCGTTCCTCGCAAGGCCGTTGATCCGCGCAAGGTCCGCCACCCGCATGCCGAACCGCCGCGCCACCTTCGCCATCGTGTCGCGCCCCCGGACCCGGTAGCCGCGCCGCACCAGCCCGCGCCGCCGGAGCATCGCCTCGAGGTGCGCCGCGGACCCGCGCACCACGTGCTCGACCTCGTCGGCCTCCAGGATCGACACGCCCGCGGCGACCGGGTCGAAGTCCTCGGACACCAGGACCTGCAGCCAAAGCCCCGTGGGGAGGGTCGCGCGCGGGTCGAGGTCATTCCATGCGGCGATGTGGTCCCAGGGGATCCCGAACACTGCGGCGATGGCCCGCGGGGAGGTGCCCCGGGCCACCTCGAAGAAGACGAGGCGCTCGCCCGGGGCGGGCGAAAGCGGCGCCGTGGCCACCAATGGGCGTGCCTCGGGCGGCGGGGGCTTCTTCTTGCTCTTGCCGGGGGGCACGAACAGGCGTGTTCCGAAGGTCACCTCGGCGGCGTCCCGGATCCCGTTCGTCCGCCGCAGCGCGCGCTCGGTCACGCCATAGCGCCGCGCGATCCTCGACAGGGACTCCCCTGCACGCACCCGGTGGACGTGCAGGCGAGCGGCCCGGGCCGCCAGTTCGCCGCGCGCGGAGACGTACCGCGGACGCGCCGCTCGTGGGATCCGCACCGTGGACGGTCGGCCCGGCGGCGTGCGGCCCCGATGGTACCGGGCGTTCCACGCCTCGACGAGGTCGGGCGCCGCCCCGATGGCGCGGGCAAGATCCGAAAGCTTCGTGCCCGGGGGGGCCGTGACCTCCACCCAGTCGGCCGGGGGGAGACGCTCGATCTGGCCGTCGGCCACCCCGAAGACCCGGCGGTTCCGGCCGATGATCGCCGCTGCCAGGATCTTCGGGACGTAGTGCGTCGTGGCGAACGGCAACCCGCTCTCGGCCGCCGCGAGCGTCCAGTAGTTGTTCGTGTTGTTGCGCGCCATGGACGTCATCACGACGCCGTACCCCGCGTTGTAGGCCGCCAGCGCAAGCTCCCAGGAGCCGAATCGAGCGTGCAGGTCGGACAGGAAGGCTGCGGCGGCGTGCGTGGACAGGACCGGGTCGAGGCGCTCGTCCACCCAAAAGCTCACCTCGAGGCCGTAGACGCGGGCGGTGGAGGCCATGAACTGCCAAAGCCCTGCGGCGCCCACCCGTGACCGGACCTCGGGACGAAAGCCGCTTTCGGCCAGGGCGACCATCATGAGATCCTCGGGCAGGCCGTGCTCGCGGAGGATCGCGCGCACGAGCCGCTCGTAGCGACCGGCCCGGACCATCCAGCCCTTGAGGAGGGTCCTTCCCCGGGTGGTGTCGCGGAAATACTCGAGGTACCGGACGGTGCGGTCGTTCCAGCGGACCGGCAGATCCCCGGTGGCCAGCCCCCGCATCCAGCCCGCCGGGGGCGCCTCCAGGGGGCGGGTCTTCCGCTCGGGCATCGCCGCGCGCTCGAACGCCTCGAGGGCCGCCCGATGGCCCGCCTCGGGGTCGGCGACCGGAGGCTCCCAGGCCGCGTGGGCGCCCCGGCCGGCGGGGCGGTCCCCGCGGACGAGCTGGCGAGACGAGCGCTTGGCCCACAAGGGGCCCGTCTTCTCCAGCACGGGCGTCGGGGCTGCGCCTTGCGCGCCGCCAGGCCCTGCCAGCGCCCACAGCCCGGCGGCGAGCGTCCACCAGCGCCCCGGGCGGTGGTGTGCGGGCGCCCGGCGGCGTCGGGGCGGGTGGCGCGCGGGCATCTTCGCCGGACGCTAGCAAAGCCGGCGCAACGAGACTACCTTTCGGCCATGCTGCTCGCCGTCCTCGGCACGTGGGAGATCCTCGTGATCTTGGCCATCGTCCTGCTCGTCTTCGGCCCCTCGAAGCTGCCGCAGCTCGGTGAGGGCGTCGGGAAGATGCTGCGCGGCTTCAAGAAGGAGATGCGCGCCGGGGAACTGGAGGCGGGCAAGGAGGCCGCGAAGGACGAGGGCGCGCCGCCCGAGATCGACGTGACCCCGGCCCCCTCGGGCGATGCCGGCCCGTCGGGGGAGCCGCACGGGTAACCCGCGGTGCGCCTCAGCAGTGGGGGGTGAGGCGGCGGCGAACCGCCTCGGCGACGGCTGGCGGTAGCTTGGGGTCCCGCGCGAGCTGGCGCAGGTCCGTGCGCCGCAGCAGTCCCAAAAGGCGCACGGCCGTCGGAACCGGCAGGTTCGGGTTGCGCACCAGCGCCATGCGCACCCTGGGCCGTGACGAGAAGCGCCGGGCCGACAGGACCGCTTCGAGCACCTGGGGGCTGCTGCGCCGGCTGGTGGCGATCCGCAGGACCGCCGCCTCCGTCACATGGGGGTTCTGGAGGAGCTTGCGGACCACGTCCACGTGGGGGTCGCCCAGGAGGCGCTCGAGGACGTCCTGGCGCCACGACCGGGCGAGGGCTTTGCGCTCCCCGAGTGAAAGAGGCCGCGTGCCAGGGACGAGGGGGCGGGGGGCCGCCGCACGGTCAGACCGTTCGGCCGCCGGCGTGGACACGAGCAACTCGGCCGCCGCCGAAAGACCGGCTCGCCGGGCCGCCCCGTAGACGTCGCGGCGCCAGGGGTAGGGCAGCCGGTCGCGCTCGACGGCGTCCACCGCCGTCATCAAGGCGATGTCGAACGGTGGCCCGCCGGCTCGTCCCGCCGTCGCGATGGAGTCGAGCAGCCACGCCGCCGGCTCCGGGGCGAGTCGCATCAACAGGTCCGACAACACCGCCACGCGCATGCCGGGTTCGGGCAGGCATGCCAGGCGCCGGGCGACCACGTAGGGGCGCGGGGGAGGGCGGTCGAAGCCCGCGGATGGTTCGGCCACGGGCGCCAGTCTACCAAGCCCGAGCACGGGGCACTCCCCGCGACCGGTCAGCGACCCAGATACTGGTGGTACAGCCCTTCGAGCAGAGGGCGCGGATCCACGGTCCCGTGGATCACGTAGCTGGCCGCCACGATCCCGGCTGCCAGGAAGAACAGCACCACCAGCACGAACGCCCCGAAGCCCAGCTCTCGGGGCTCGGGCGCCGGGCTCGGGGAGATCGGCTCGGGCGCCGGCGCTTCCGGCGCCTCGAGGGGGACGTCAATCGGCGCGGAGCCCACCGCGGGGGCCGCCTCCAGCACCGCCGGCTGCGACGCAACGGCCGCCGGAGCCTCGTCGGCGGCCGGGGGCTGGGCTCGTACGGGTGGGGCCTTGGCGGCCGGAGCCTCGTCCGCGGCCGGGGGCTGGGCGCGCACGGGCGGAGCCTCGTCCGCGGCCGGGGGCTGGGCGCGCACGGGCGGGGCCTCGTCGGGGGCCGGGGGCTGGGCTCGTACGGGTGGGGCCTTGGCGGCCGGAGCCTCGGCGGCGGCCGGGGGCTGGGCGCGCACGGGCGGGGCCTCGTCGGGGGCCGGGGGCTGGG
>JALSIN010000072.1 GCA_026989935.1 Polyangiaceae bacterium
GTCACCCTCGTCGCCCCCGACTGCGGCCACGGGGCGAAGGTCCGCGCCGAGGGCGTGGGCTTCGTGCCGGTGCCCTTCGACCGCGGCGGCACGAACCCCACCCGCGACGCGGCCACCGTCGCCCGGCTGACCCGGGTCCTTCGCGCCCTACGGCCCGACCTCGTGCACCTGGTCACCCCCAAGGGCGTCATCTACGGGGCCGTGGCGGCGCGGCTGGCCGGCGTGCCGCGGATCGTCGCGGCGATCAGCGGCCTGGGCGTGGCCTTCTCCGCCCCCGACCGCCCCCTCGCCCGGATCGTGGAGCGCCTGTACGAGCACGCGCTGCGGCCGCTGCCCTTCGAGCGCCGCGCCGTGCGGGCCGTGTTCCAGAACCCCGACGACGCCGACCTGTTCGTCGCCCTCGGGATCGTCCGGCGCCGGGACGTGGTCGAGATCCGCGGCTCGGGAGTGGACCTGGCCCGCTTCGCGCCGGCGGACGAGCCCGCGGGGCCCCCCCTGGCGCTGTTCGCCTCCCGCCTGCTGCGGGAAAAGGGCGCGGACGTCTTCCTGGAGGTGGCGCGGCGGCTCGCCGGCCGCGTGGACGTGCGGTTCGCCATGGCGGGGCGGACCGATCCGGACAACCCCACGAGCCTGTCCGAGGCCGAGCTGGCCGCCGCCAAGGCGGAGGGGATCGTCCGCCTGCTCGGCCACGTCGAGGACATGCCCGCGGCGTTTCGCGACGCCCACCTCGTCGTCTTCCCGACGCGCTACCGCGAGGGCCTGCCCAAGGTCCTGGCCGAGGCGGCGGCGGCCGGCCGCCCCATCGTCGCCTCCGACGTCCCGGGCTGCCGCGAGGTGGTGCGCCACGGGGACGGAGGCCTGTTGGTGCCCCCGGGGGACATGGAGGCGACCGCCCGCGCCGTCGAGCGACTCGCGACGGACCCGTCCCTGCGCCGGCGCATGGGTCGGGCCGGCCGCGCACTCGCCGAGCGCGGCCTGGGCGTGGATGACGTCGTCGAGGCGCACCTCGCCATGTACCGCGACCTCCTGCGGGCCCCCTGATCCGCGGCCCCGGCCCATCCGCCACCACCACCGTCCGAACCGCGGCGCACATCCGCCCGGTACGCCCCCGCCCCCGCCCCCGTCGTCGCCCGCGCGCGGTGGGTTCCGGCCCGCGGCACCTGCTACCCTGCGCCCCCATGGGACGTTCGGACCCACCGCCCGCGATTCCCGGCCTCGTCGATACCCACTGCCACCTGGACTATCCGCCCATGTCGGACGATCTGGACGGGACCTTGGCGGCGGCACGTGCCGCCGGGGTCGAGCAGGTGGTCCACGTGGGCTGCGCCCCGGACACGATCGACCGGGCGGTGGCGATCGCTTCGGCCCACCGCGACGTCTTCGCCGCCGTCGGGGTCCATCCCCACGACGCAAGGGACTACGACGAGCACGTGGAGGCGCGCCTCGAGGCCCTGTTGGACGCGCCGAAGGTCGTAGCCCTGGGGGAGACCGGCCTCGACTACCACTACGACCGCTCCCCCCGCGCGACGCAACGGGACGCCCTGGCCCGCCAGGCCGCCCTCGCCGCCCGGCGCCGCGTCCCGCTCGTGCTGCACGTGCGCGACGCCCACGACGACGCCCTCGACGTCCTGGCCGGCGTGGACCTTCCGGCCGGGGGGATCGTGCACTGCTTCACGGGCGACGCCGCATGCGCCCGGCGCTGGCTCGATCGCGGCTTCCACGTGTCCTTTTCGGGGATCGTCACCTTCCCCAAGGCGCCCGAGGTCGCCGAGGCGGCCCGGATCGTCCCCACCGACCGGCTGCTGCTCGAAACCGACGCCCCGTACCTGGCGCCCGTACCGGTGCGCGGCCGACGCAACACGCCCGCGAACGTCGCCCACACCTGCGCCTTCGTCGCCCGGCTGCGCACCACCGCCCCCGAGGTGCTCGCGCACGAGACGGCGCAAAACGCGCGAAGACTCCTGGGCCTGCCCCGGCCGGCGGCTTGACGGCGCCCGGCCCCGGGGCGATAGTCCGCCGCCCCCACGCCACCAGGGACGGGCGCGCGACGCGCCGCCTGGGCGTCGTGGAGAACGGAGTCGCCATGCACCGCAAGGTCGGCCTTCTGGCCCAAAAGATCGGCATGACCCAGATCTTCCGCGAGGACGGCACCCGCGTCCCCGTGACCGTGCTCTTTGCGAAGGGCAACGTCGTCGTCGCCCACCGAACCGAAGACCGCGACGGCTACACCGCCGTGCAGGTCGGGTTCGGCGAGCGCAAGGCCACGCGCTTTACGAAGCCCGACCTCGGCCGCTTCAAGGCGGCGGGTGTCGAGCCGAAACGCTGGGTCCGAGAGTTTCGTTGCGCACCGGAGGATCTGGCGAAGTTCGCCGTGGCCGCCGAGGTGCCGCTTTCGATCTTCGCGCCCGGCGACCGCGTGGACGTGACGGGGACCAGCAAGGGCAAGGGCTACCAGGGCGTGATGAAGCGCCACGGCATGGCCGGCAAACCCCGCACCCACGGCGTGCACGAGTACTTCCGCCACGGCGGTTCCATCGGCATGCGCAAGACCCCCGGTCGCGTGCTGCCGGGCATGCGTATGGCGGGCCGCATGGGCGGCGAGCGCGTGACCGAGGAGAACCTCGAGCTCGTCGCGGTGCGTGAGGACGACGGTGTCCTGCTCGTCCGCGGTCCGGTGCCGGGTCCGAACGGTGGCCTCGTGATGGTGCGCCCGTCCCACAAGGCGGCGATCCGCGCCGCCCACGCCGCGGCCTAGGCGCGCGGCCGGGAGCGGGGCGTGGCACGGCGACGCAAGGGGCTCGGCGATCGGCGCGTGCGCCACGACCACGCCTACCGCCGTGCCAAGGCCGAGGGCAAGGTCGCGCGAGCGGTCTACAAGCTGGAGGAGATCGATCGATCGTTTCGCCTGCTGCGGCCCGGCCGGCGGGTGCTCGATCTGGGCTGCTGGCCCGGGTCGTGGCTCGCCTACGCGGCGGAACGTGTGGGCCCCGACGGGCTCGTGGTCGGCGTGGACCTGCGCGCGGTCGAGATTCCCCTGCCGCCCCACGTCCACACCGCCGTCTCCGACGTCACGACCCTCGACCCCACCGCCCTCGTCGAGCGCTTCGGCGCCTTCGACCTGGTGGCCAGCGACATGGCCCCACATACCTCGGGCGACCGCGGCACCGACCAGCACCGCAGCGAGGCCCTCGCCTTCGCCGCCCTGCGCCTGGCGCTCGCGGTCCTCCGCCCCGGCGGCCACTTCGTCGTCAAGGTGTTCCAGGGCCCCCGCTTTTCCGCCCTCCTCGGGGACGTCCGCCGCGCCTTCTCCGAGGCCCGCGCGGTCGTTCCGCCCTCCACGCGCGCCGCGAGCCGCGAGCAGTATCTCGTCGGCCGCGGCCGCCGCGCCCGTCTCCCCGACGACCTCGCCCCCGCCTGACCCCACCCCACCGCGCCGCCCGCGACCCATCTCGGTCGCCCCCGGCTTTACGACGTGCCAGGCGCCACGCTCTTTCGACGCCACGGAAAGACGCCGGCGCCACCGGTCAATCCGATCCAGAACGGAACGCAGGATCGCGACCGGCGAGGAAGTCGCGCACCTCGGTGCTCGCCTCCCGCTCGGTCTCGCCAAACGCTTCGTAGGCCGAAAGTGCCTCGCGCGCGAGGTCGAGGGCGCGCCGGCGATCGCGGCCCCGGCCCGGCGGTGCGGCCCACAGCGCCTGGACGAGTACGAACCGGGCTTCGGCCAGTTCCTCCGCCGGGGCGCGCCCATCGGCCCGCACCGCCACCGCACGCCGCGCGTACGGCACTGCGGCCTCCGGCACACCGCGGGCCAGCGCCACGTTCGCGAGACCGACCAGCGCATACCCCAACGACGGATGGTCGGGGCCCAGCGCCTTCTCCCAGATCCGAAGCGCACGCTCGAACCGCCCCTGGGCCTTTCGGTACGCACCCCGCGCCTGATCCACGTCGGCGAGGTTGCTAAGGGCCAGCGCCACGTCCGGGTGGTCGGGACCGAGGTGCTTTTCCCAGATCCGAAGCGCGCGCTCGTACAACGCCTGCGCCTCGTCGTATCGCTCGTGTCCCGCGAGCACGATGCCGAGGTTGTTGAGGGTCATCGCCACGTCCGGGTGGTCGGGACCGAGGTGCTTCTCCCAGATCCGAAGCGCGCGCTCGTACAGCGCCTGCGCCTCGTCGTACGCACCGCGGTCCTGGTGCACGAGGGCGAGGTTGTTGAGAGCCAGCGCCACGTCCGGGTGATCGGGCCCCAGCGCCGCCTCCCAGATCCGAAGCGCGCGCTCGTGCAGGGCGATCGCCTCGTCGTACGCGCCGCGCGCCTCGTGTCCGAGAGCGAGATTGTTGAGGGGTATCGCCACGTCCGGGTGTTCGGGGCCGAGATTCTTCTCCCAGATCCGAAGCGCGCGCTCGAACAGCACCTGCGCCTCGTCGTACGCACCGCGCGCCCAGTGTACGTCGCCGAGGTTGTTGAACGAGGTCCCCACGTCCAGGTGATCGGGCCCCAGCGCCTTCTCCCAGATCCGAAGCGCGCGCTCGAACAGCACCTGCGCCTCGTCGTACGCACCGCGGGCGTCGTGCACCACCGCCAGATTGTTGAACACGCCCGCGCGCCGCAGCCCGTCTGCGGGTTCGCCCAGGCGTGAAAGCGCCACCTGCGCGTGCCGTCCCCACGAAAGCCCCGCCGCGTGGTCGGCCGCCTTGTACCCCACCGTGTAGACCAGGTGCATCGCCGCCTCCGCCGCCGTCTCCCACAGTCCGTCCTGCGCCGACGCGAAATAGGCCGTCTCCAGCGCCGCCTGCGCCTCGCCGTAGGCGCCGGTCTGCTCGAACAACCCGCCCACCACCGACCAGGCCCGGGCCACCAGCGGCGGCCAATCGAGTTCCCGGGCCTCCGAAAGCGCCGCACGGGCCACCGCGAGCCCCTCGTCGTATCTCCCCGCACGCGCCTTCGCCTCCGCCTCGGAAAGCTTCCGCCTCACGTCCCTCAACGCCTCGCCCCACGCAGGGTCCGGTGGATCCGGCAAATGGGCAAGGCGCCTTTCGTCCACACACGGCCCCACCCGCGTGAGGCCGACCGCCGCCTGGACCGCCCTGTGCACCACCGTCCGAGCCGCGTCCGGCGGCGGCGACGCCAGTTCCCGGGCGAGCGCCGAAAGCTCCAGCCGCCGGTCCTCGAGACACCACCGTGACCGCGCGTGGAACGCCGGCGACCAACGGCCGTCCACCTCGCTCGCGAGGCACGCCCGTACCCGAGCCCGCCGCCACGCTTCTGCCTGCTCCGACAGGTGCTCGATCACCCGCTCCGCCGTGTCCACCGCGTACGACACGCCCGTAC